>NZ_JBSFRB010000001.1:0-436434 GCF_053589015.1 Streptomyces sp. NPDC003393
CGGCACAACGGGTTCCCGCCCACGCCGTACCTCTTGCACTTCTCCGAGCACCGGGCACACAGGCCCTCTTCACCCGAACGCCGCGGCCCGGGCCGGCCGGTCCGGTCGCGCAGGCGCGGCCACGCCCGAATCGCACCTGTCGGCCTCTCCCGGTGCGGCGTGGCGGCGGAACGGACGGATCACGCCTGTGCCACTCCGGGCGCCGTCACCGCCTGGTGTTCACGGCGGACAGGGCCTTGGCCAGGCCGAAGGCCCACAGCTGGTTCACGCGGGACCGCTCGGTCGCGTCGGGGTAGCGGTTGGTGCAGGACGGGCCGGGACCTCCGCCCGACATCAGCTCGCTGCACGGGCCGCTGTAGTGGTCGGGCAGACCCAGCACATGACCGGTCTCGTGGGCGGCGACCCGGATCGAGTCGTACTGCCGGTTCTGCGCGTAGTCGAGGAAGATGTACCCGCGGCCGTGGCCGTCGGTGGAGGCGTAGGAGCCGCGCGGGTCGCTGCCCTCGTAGTAGGCGAAGTCCGCGCCCGACGAGGTGGCCTGGAGCTTCACGTTCGACACGGAGCTGTTCCAGATGGACGCGGCGCTGGATATCTGCGAGCGGAAACTCGGTGCCTGCGAGGCGTTGTAGTAGACCGTCACCGACTTCAGATTCGGGTGGGCGGTCTGCTTCCGGGCGACCGACTTCAGCACGGCGTCGAAGAACGCCTTGTTGTTCGCGGCGTCCTCGGCCGTGCCGGCGTAGCGGGCGGCGACGCCCGGGGTCGAGCCGGCCGGCGCCGGGTGGGCGGCCGTCCGGGCGCTCGCCGGGCTCGCGGTGCCCAGTGCGGCGGAGGCCAGACCGAGGCCGAGCGCCAGGGCGACGAGTCGTCTGGAGGTCTTCGCGAACCGTGCGCCCGTGCGGGACGAGATCATGTGGGGGCTCCTTCTCGTTCTGTGGGGTGGAACGATCGGTTGCACATGAGTCTCGGGGAGACCAACGGGCCTGCGGATGATGGCAATTGGGGATAGCGCCGGGCTATCAGCCGGCCGACTCGTGCGGTTTCGTCGCGATGTGAACATCTGGTGGGGCGCCGCACATCCGCCCTACGCTCCCTCCATGGAGCTCGAGGTGAGGCACCTACGCGCGCTCTGCGCCATCGCCGACCTGGGCAGCCTGCACAAAGCGGCTCGGGAACTGGGCGTGGCCCAGCCCTCGTTGAGCACGCAGTTGCGCCGCATCGAGCAGGCCCTCGGCGCCCAGTTGTTCATGCGCGCCCGCAGCGGCTGCCGCCCCACCCCGCTCGGGCACCTCGTCCTGAGCCGCGCCCGGCCCCTCGTCGCCGAGTTCGCGGCGATCGTCACCGACACCAGGGCGGCGGCGGCACGCGCCGCCGGCGGGACCCTGCTGCGCATCGGCGCCACCGCGAGCCGGGCCCTGCCGGGCTGGCTGCGCCGGCTGCGGGCCCGGCTGCCCGGGATTGAGCCGGTGCTCCAGATGGACGTGTCCGCGAACTCCCTGTTGGGCATGGTCGCGGCGGGCCGGCTCGACCTCGCCTTCGTGCATGAGGTCGAGGGCAGTCCGCTGCGCGTCCCGCGCGGGCTCTGTCTGCGGGTGCTGGTGGAGCGGGAGCCGCAGTTCGTCACGTTCGCCGCGGACCATCCGGCGGCCGCGCGACGCGAGGTGCGGCCGGCCGACCTCGACGGCGAGCGCTGGATGGTCGACTCCACGGTCGACGGTGAATGGGACGCCCTGTGCCGGGTGCTGCGTGCGGCAGGGCTCGAACCCGACCTGGTGCACGGCGACTACCTCACCGCGTACTCGCTGGCCGCCACCGGCGAGGTCGTCACGGTCATCCAGCCGACCGCGCACCCGCGCCCCGACCTCGCCGTGCGGCCGCTGGAAGGTGACCCGATCGGCGTACGGCTGCTGCTCGCGGCCCGCTCCGAGCGGGAACTGGACCGCGCCTACGCCGAGTTGGAGGAGGCCTACTGGGAGGTGGCGCGCCTGGCGCCGGCCTACCAGGAGTGGCTGGCGCGTTCGGCCCGTTCGGCCGCCGCGGACGGCGACGCGGCGGGCCGGTGCGGACGGTGAGTCACCGGCCGCCGGGCAGCGACTCCCGCATCGCCTTCGCCGTGGTGGCCGGGTCGTAGCCGTCGGGGACGCCCGGGACGAGGATGATGTCGCCCTCGACGTGGCGTGAACGCAGCGGTGCGATCTGCTGGTAGGCGGGCGAGTCCCACCAGGCCCGTGCCTCGCCGATCCCGGGGAAGGCGATCACCACGACGTGTCCGGGCCAGTTGCCCTCCTTCACCTCGTGCTGGGTGGCGTGCACGAGGAAGCGTCCGCCGTACGGTGCGAAGGTGTCCGTGATGCGTTCGATGTACTCGGCGATCTCCGGGTGCGGGGCGGCTTCGCGCAAGTGGGCGATGGCGTAGGCGGGCATGGTGTCCTCCGGTCGGTCGCTCGGCCTTCTCACGGCGACGATCGTGGCACGGGGGACAGTGCGGGATCGATGACCTCCGGCGTCATGGACGGCCGTCAGGGGGCGGCGTGGGCGGGAGGGTCTTCGCGGCCGCCGGGGTGGCGGTGCCGCCAGATCCAGAAGACGGCGCAGGAGACGAGGGCCCAGGCAGCGAGGACCAGGAAGGGGAAGGCGTGCTGGTGCCCGGCGAAGTACACGGCCGTGTGCTGGGCGTTCACCGATGCGCCGGGCGGCAGCCAGCGGCCGATGACGCCGAGCGGGGACGGCAGCAGCGGCCAGGAGACCGCGCCGCCCGAGGAGGGGTTGCCCAGCAGGACCATCAGGCCCCATGTCGGGATCATGGCCCAGCGTCCGAACAGGGTGATGAACATCGTGGCGACCATGCCGGAGGTGAACATGGTCAGCGCCAGGATCATCCAGGAATGGGCGAAGGGCAGACGCAGGGCGCCGAGCAGCCAGTCCACCACCGCGGCGATCACGAATCCGCCGAGCAGCGAGTAGGCGGCGGTGTAGGCGATGCGCCCGAGCGGGTTCAGCCCGGAGGCCTGCACGTTGAGCTGGATGGCCCCGACGAAGCCGACGATCACCGCCGCGAGCGAGATGTAGAAGATCGCCAGCCCGTGCGGATCACCCCGCTGCAAGGGCTTCAGGTCGCGGATGGCGACGGGCGCGCCGGTGGCGCGGCCGACCTTCGCCGCCGACTCCACCAGTACCTGGGCGACCGTGGCCCCGGTGGCGCTGGACACGTAGAGCGTGACGTCGTCCGCGGCCGTGGGGACGTCCAGCACGGCGAACACCTTCTGGTCGTCGACGGCTTCCTCCGCCGCGCCGAGGGTGTCGTAGGACTGCAACTTCAGCGAGGCCGCCAGGGCCTTCTCCATACCGGCCACGAACCGCCGGGCACCGGGCTGGTCGTGGGCGCCGACGACCGCGGTGGGGATGGTGTGCGGGGTGGGGTTGGCCATGGCGTACGTGTAGGAGCCGGCGAAGAGTCCGGCCGCGGCGGCGATGATCAGCGTCAGGACCGTCGCGGGCAGACACGGCGACTCCCGGAAGGCGGCCCAGCGCTCGCCCACGGTGGGCGGGCGGCCGTGTTCCCCGTGCGACATATCGGGCATGACGCCCACGCTAGATCATCCTGTGGCGTCCCCCCTCATCGCGCCCTCGCGTGCCCCACTCGCGCCCCGGCGGCACCTCACCCGCACCCCGTCCACTGGACCTCTCCCACGTCGGCCGAGACCCCGCGATCCGGACATGTGCCGTCTTCGAGTCCACGCCGGCGCACGTTTTGCGGTGTCGCACCCCTCCATACGAAACGAAACGAGGCGATTTGGAGTCATGACGACCGATGCCGGACCATAGGTCCGTCCGGCGATCCCGGGCACCAGTTCGAAGAGAGGCGCACCACCCCATGCACGTCACCGGGACCGCCGAGCAGTCGGCTCCGGCCCCGCAGGACACCCCCGCGGCCCCCTCCCCCACCGTCGATCCCGTGATCAGCGGTGGTCCGACGGCCCCCTCGACCACCGGCGCCGGCACGCGCGGCACCGACCGGCACGCCCGCCGCTTCGGCCTGCCCGTGGCGACCGCGCTGGTCATGGGCAACATCATCGGCGGCGGCATCTTCCTGCTCCCGGCCTCCGTCGCCCCGTACGGCACGGTCAGCCTGGTCGCCTTCGGCGTCCTGACCGTCGGCGCGATCACCCTCGCGCTCGTCTTCGGCCGGCTCGCCGAACGCGACCCGCGCACCGGCGGACCCTACGTCTACGCCCGCGGGGCCTTCGGCGACTTCGCCGGCTTCCTGGCCGCCTGGGCGTACTGGATCACCACCTGGGTGTCGAACGCGGCGCTCGCCGTCGCCGCCGTCGGCTACCTCGACGTGCTGGTGCCGGTGAACGACCACCGCTGGAGCGCGTGCCTGGCCGCGCTCGCCCTCCAGTGGCTGCCGGCGCTCGCCAACTTCGCGGGCACCCGCTACGTGGGCGCCGTCCAGTTGGTCTCCACGGTGCTGAAGTTCGTGCCCCTGCTGCTCGTCGCGGTCGGCGGGCTGTTCTTCTTCGACCCGCACAACCTCGGTCCCTTCAACGCCGGCGGCGGCAGCGCGGTCGGCGCGGTGTCCGCCTCCGCCGCGCTCCTGCTCTTCTCCTACCTCGGTGTGGAGTCCGCCGCGGTCAGCGCGGGCGAGGTGAAGGACCCGCGGCGCAACGTGGGCCGCGCCACCGTCATCGGCACTATGGGAGCCGCCCTCGTCTACCTGCTGGGCACCCTGTCGGTCTTCGGCACGGTCGCGCACGGCCGGCTGGTGGAGTCCGCCGCGCCGTTCTCGGACGCCGTCAACGCCATGTTCGGCGGCGCCTGGGGCGGCTCGGCCGTCGCGGTCGCCGCGCTGGTGTCGATGACCGGCTGTCTCAACGGCTGGACGCTGCTGAGCGCCCAGACCCCGTACGCCGCCGCACAGGACGGCCTGTTCCCGGCCGCCTTCGGGCGCCGCCGGCGGGGCGTTCCGACCTTCGGAGTGGCCGTCGCCGTCGTCCTCGCCTCTCTGCTCACCGTCTACAACTACACCTCCGGCTCGGCGAAGGTCTTCCAGGTCCTGGTCCTCGTCACCACGTTCACGGCGACGGTGCCGTACCTGCTGGCCACCGCGGCGCAGCTGTTCCACCTCGTCGCCGGGCGCCGGGACATGGTCGACCGGGCCCGGCTGGTGCGGGACGCCGTGATCGCCTCGATCGCGGCCGCCTTCTCGATGTGGCTCGTCGCGGGCGCCGGCTACGCCGCCGTCTACCAGGGCGTGCTGTTCCTGTTCGCGGGCGTCGTCGTGTACGCCGTGATGGCGGCCCGCAACCGGGCCCGGGACGAGGCGAGCGGGTGAATCGCGGACCGGGCGGCGGGTGAATCCCCGGGCCGGGCCACGTGGGCGTGCCCACGGCGCCCGGCCCGGACCGGCGGCGGCGCGCTGTCGCGGTGTGCGAACGAGGCCCCGGAGAGGCCCCCCGTCCTGGCCGGGCCGGGAGATCACGTTCTCGGTATGTTGAGCCGGGTGGCACTCCCTGGCGGCACCGCCGGATCCGGACCCGTATCGGAAGGTGGCACGATGCCCAGCAGACCGTCCCCGCGGCCCGGCCTCGACGGCCTCGCCGAGGTCTACCGCGACCTGCACGCTCATCCCGAGCTCGCCTTCGCCGAGCACCGCACCGCCCGTGTCGTCGCCGAGCGGCTGCGCGCCGCGGGCTACGAGACGACCACCGGCGTCGGCGGTACCGGCGTGGTCGGTGTCCTGCGCGGCGGCGAGGGGCCGACGGTCGCGGTGCGCGCCGACATGGACGCCCTGCCGGTGCGGGAGCAGACGGGTCTGCCGTACGCCAGCACGGCCCGGGCGACCGACACCGACGGGCGCGCGGTGCCCGTCATGCACGCCTGCGGCCACGACATGCACGTCACCTGTCTGCTGGGCGCGGCGGCCGAACTGGCGGCCCGCCGGGATGCCTGGCGGGGCACCCTGTTGCTGGTCTTCCAGCCGGCCGAGGAGGTCGGCGGGGGCGCCCGGGCCATGATCGACGACGGGCTGTACGACCGGTTCGGCCGGCCGGAGGTCGTGCTCGGGCAGCATGTGTCACCGCTGCCCGCGGGCTTCGTCGGGCTGCACCCGGGGCCGGCGTTCGCCGCGGCCGACTCGCTGCGCGTCGTGCTGCACGGCCGCGGGGGCCACGGGTCACGGCCGGAAGCCTGCGTGGACCCGGTCCTCATGGCCGCCGCGACGGTGCAGCGCCTGCAGGGCGTCGTCTCCCGGGAGGTGGCGGGCACCTCCACGGCGGTCGTCACCGTCGGCGCGCTGCACGCCGGAACGAAGCCCAACATCATTCCGGACCGTGCCGAACTGCTGCTCAGCGTGCGGACCTACGAGCCGGGGGTGCGCGAGGCCGTGCTGCGGGCGGTGGAGCGGATCGTCCGCGGCGAGGCGGCCGCCTCCGGCGCGCCCCGGGAACCGGAGATCGCGTACACCGAGTCGTTCCCCGCGGTGGTCAACGACCCCGCGGCGTCCGAGCGGACCCGGCAGGCCCTCACCGCCGCGCTGGGCGACTCACGCCTGATCGATCCCGGTCCGGCCACCGGCAGCGAGGACGTCGGCCTGCTGGCCCAGGCGGCCGGCGCCCCGTGCGTCTACTGGCTGCTGGGCGGTGCGGATCCCACCGCCTTCGCCTCGGCCCGCACCTTCGAGGATCTGGCGAAGGTGGCGCGCGGCCAGCCCTCCAACCACTCCCCGCACTTCGCGCCGGTCGTCGAGCCGACCCTGAGCACCGGTATCGGCGCACTGGCCGCCGCGGCCCGAGCCTGGCTGGGCTCCTTGGAGGACGAACCCGGCCGGTGAGCCTGCCCGGCCCTGCCGTGGACCGACCCGGCCCGTCGATCGGGACGACCCGGCCTCGCCGTGCCGTCCCCGCACGCCGGGGCGAACCGGTGGAAAGGCCGATCCCCACGCCCCCTGACGGGGTGGCGCCGCGGCAGGCCCACCGCGGCGGCTCCCCGTCACGGACGGTGGATCAGGAGACCTCGATCAGCAGATCGCCGCCTTCCACCTGCTGGATGCGGTTGATGGCCAGCCGGGTCACGCGGCCCGACGTCGGGGCGGTGATGGCCGCCTCCATCTTCATCGCCTCGATGGTGGCCACGGTCGCCCCGGCCGCCACCTCGTCACCCTCCACCACGGCGAGTGTCACCACACCCGCGAACGGCGCCGCCACATGGCCGGGGTTGGCACGGTCCGCCTTCTCCGTCACGGGCACGTCGGCCGCGGCGGCGGTGTCGCGCACCTGGATCGGGCGCAGCTGGCCGTTCAGCGTGGACATCACGGTGCGCATGCCGCGCTCGTCGGCCTCGCCGATGGCCTGGAGCTCGATCAGCAGCCGTACGCCGGGTTCGAGGTCGACGGCGTACTCCTTGGCGGGGCGCAGGCCGTAGAAGAAGTCCTTGCTGTCCAGCACGCTGGTGTCGCCGTAGGCCTGGCGGTGGGACTCGAAGTCACGTGTCGGTCCGGGGAACAGCAGGCGGTTGAGGGTGGAGCGGCGGGACTTCTCCAGGCCCTCGCGGTCCTCGGCGGTCAGCTCGGCCGCGGGCCTGGCGTCCGCGCGGCCCTTCAGCGCCTTGGTGCGGAACGGTTCCGGCCAGCCGCCGGGCGGGGTGCCCAGCTCGCCGCGCAGGAAGCCGATGACGGAGTCGGGGATGTCGAACCGGTCCGGTGTCTCCTCGAAGTCCTCCGGCGCGACCCCGGCGCCGACCAGGTGCAGGGCGAGGTCGCCGACCACCTTGGACGACGGGGTGACCTTGACCAGGCGCCCCAGGATGCGGTCGGCGGCGGCGTACATCGCCTCGATGTCCTCGAAGCGGTCGCCGAGGCCCAGCGCGACCGCCTGGGTGCGCAGGTTGGACAGCTGGCCGCCGGGGATCTCGTGGTGGTAGACGCGACCGGTGGGCGAGGCCAGGCCCGCCTCGAAGGGGGCGTAGATCCTGCGGACGCTCTCCCAGTACGGCTCCAGGTCCCCGACCGCCTGGAGGTCCAGGCCGGTGGGGTGCTCGGAGTGGTCGGTGGCGGCGACGATCGCCGACAGCGACGGCTGGGAGGTGGTGCCGGCCATCGAGGCGACCGCGCCGTCCACCGCGTCGGCGCCGGCCTGGATCGCGGCGAGGTAGGTGGCGAGCTGCCCGCCCGCGGTGTCGTGGGTGTGCAGGTGCACCGGGCGCTCGAACTCGCGGCGCAGCGCCGACACCAGCCTGGCCGCCGCCGGCGCGCGCAGCAGTCCGGCCATGTCCTTCACCGCGAGCACGTGCGCGCCCGCCGCGACGATCCGCTCGGCCAGACGCAGGTAGTAGTCCAGGGTGTAGAGGCGCTCGCCCGGGTCGGAGAGGTCTCCGGTGTAGCACAGGGCGACCTCGGCGACGGCCGTGCCGGTCTCGCGCACGGCGTCGATGGCCGGGCGCATCTGGTCGACGTCGTTGAGGGCGTCGAAGACGCGGAAGATGTCGATGCCGGTGGCCGCGGCCTCCTGGACGAAGGCGTCGGTGACCTCTACCGGGTACGGGGTGTAGCCGACGGTGTTGCGGCCGCGCAGCAGCATCTGGAGGCAGATGTTGGGCACCGCCTCGCGCAGAGCGGCCAGCCGCTCCCAGGGGTCCTCGGCGAGGAAGCGCAGCGCCACGTCGTAGGTCGCGCCGCCCCAGCACTCCAGGGAGAGCAGCTCGGGCAGGGTCCGGGCGACGACCGGGGCGACGGCCAGGAGGTCCTTGGTACGCACGCGGGTGGCGAGCAGCGACTGGTGGGCGTCGCGGAAGGTGGTGTCGGTGACGCCGATGGTCGGCGCCTCGCGCAGCCGGCGGGCGAAGCCCTCGGGGCCGAGGTCGACCAGGTGCTGCCGGGAGCCCGCGGGCGCTTCACCGGCGGGCAGCGGCGGCAGCTTGGTCACCGGGTCGACCGACTCGGGCCGTTCGCCGTGCGGCTTGTTCACGGTGACGTCGGCGAGGTAGGTGAGCAGCTTGGTGCCGCGGTCGGCGGAGGAACGGGCGGTGAGCAGGTGCGGCCGCTCCTGGATGAACGACGTCGTGACCCGACCCGCCTGGAAGTCGGGGTCGTCCAGGACGGCCTGGAGGAACGGGATGTTGGTGGCGACGCCGCGGATGCGGAACTCGGCGACGGCGCGCCGCGCGCGGCCGATGGCGGCCTTGAAGTCCCGTCCCCGGCAGGTCAGTTTGACCAGCATGGAGTCGAAGTGGGCGCTGATCTCGGTGCCGGCGTGCGTGGTACCGCCGTCCAGCCGGATGCCCGAGCCGCCCGGTGAGCGGTAGGCGCTGATCCGGCCGGTGTCGGGACGGAAGCCGTTGGCCGGGTCCTCGGTGGTGATGCGGCACTGCAGGGCGGCGCCGCGCAACCGGACGCTGTCCTGGGTCAGTCCGAGGTCGGCCAGGGACTCGCCGGCGGCGATGCGCAGCTGGGCCTGGACCAGGTCGACGTCGGTGACCTCCTCGGTCACCGTGTGCTCGACCTGGATGCGCGGGTTCATCTCGATGAAGACGTGGTTGCCCTCGCGGTCGAGGAGGAACTCCACCGTGCCCGCGTTGCGGTAGCCGATCTCGCGGGCGAAGCGCACCGCGTCGGCGCAGATGCGGTCGCGCAGCGCCGGGTCGAGATTCGGTGCCGGGGCGAGCTCGATGACCTTCTGGTGGCGGCGCTGCACCGAGCAGTCGCGTTCGAAGAGGTGGATGACGTCGCCCCGGCCGTCGGCGAGGATCTGCACCTCGATGTGGCGGGGTTCGACGACGGCCTTCTCCAGGAACACGGTGGGGTCGCCGAACGCGGAGGCGGCCTCGCGGGAGGCCGCCTCGATGGACTCCCGCAGCGCGGCCGGGTCCTCGACGCGGCGCATGCCGCGCCCGCCGCCGCCGGCGACGGCCTTCACGAACAGGGGGAAGCCGATGTCCTCGGCCGCGCGGACGAGTGCGTCGACGTCGTCGGAGGGGGCCGAGGAGCCGAGGACCGGCACGCCGGCCGCCCGCGCCGCCGCCACCGCGCGGGCCTTGTTCCCCGTCAGTTCCAGGGTGGCGGCGTCCGGGCCGACGAAGGTGATGCCCGCCTCCTGGCAGGCGCGGGCCAGTTCGGGGTTCTCGGACAGGAAGCCGTATCCGGGGTAGACGGCGTCCGCGCCGGCCCGGCGCGCCGCGCGGACGATCTCGTCCACGGAGAGGTAGGCCCGCACCGGGTGTCCCGGCTCGCCGATCTCGTAGGCCTCGTCGGCCTTCAGCCGGTGCAGCGAGTTGCGGTCCTCGTACGGGAAGACGGCGACGGTGCGCGCGCCCAGTTCGTAGCCGGCGCGGAACGCGCGAATCGCGATCTCACCCCGGTTGGCGACCAGTACCTTGCGGAACATCCTGGATCCCTTCGGCCTGCCGGTGACGCAGACCATGGTGTCGGCGACACCCCTGTCACGCCATGTGAGCCGGGCCACTGATGCCGTCCGTGCTCGCCCGCGGGTTCCCTCGGACGACTCCCTCCGACCGCTCCCATGGGCTCCCTTCGTCGGCGTCCACGGGGCCGGCCGGCCCGGCCCGTCGCGGGTTCCCCCCGGAAATGTCCCCGATCGGTAACAGACGGATCCCGAAGGGCCGTTGTGCCGTCCTGACGGGTGCACAAGCACACGGAAGGCGAGGAGCGGGGCGGACATGGTGCGGCATGCGGGGCGGGGATGGCACGGTCGGGTGCTCGCGGCGGCGATCGGGGTGACCGCGGTGGCCGCCGCCACCTCGGTGTGGACCGCGCAGGCGGATCCCACCGGGAAGCAGCATGCGAGGACGGGCGTCTCGGCGCGGCCCTCCGCGCCGGCGGCCCCGGCCGGGGGCTCGGCGAAGGTCAAGGTGTCGGCGGCGATCGCCCACGCCTCGGACCGCGGTGCCCGGGGCGTCAACATCACCATCGACGACGGACCCGACCCGGTGTGGACGCCGCGGGTGCTGCAAGTGCTGCGGGACAACGGTGTGAAGGCCACGTTCTGCATGGTGGGCACGCAGGCCCAGGCGCACCCCGACCTGGTACGGGCGGTCGTGGCGGCCGGTCACCGGCTGTGCGACCACACGGTGGCGCACGACACCGGCATGGACCACAAGTCGCAGGCGTACCAGTCGCAGCAGATCCTGGACGCGGAACGCATGATCACCAAGGCGTCCGGGGGCGTCCGCCCCATGTACTACCGGGCCCCGGGCGGCGCCTTCACCCCGTACAGCCGCGGCCTCGCCGCGTCCCACGGGATGCGGCCGCTGGGCTGGAACGTGGACACCAAGGACTTCGAGCGGCCCGGTACGGCGGCCATCGTCGCCACCGTGCACGCGGAGGTCTCGAACGGTCCGACCATCCTGTTCCACGACGCGGGCGGCGACCGCTCCCAGACCGTGGCGGCGCTGCGCGAGGTGCTGCCCTGGCTGAGGCAGCAGGGGTACTCGTTCGGATTCCCGGTGCGCTGAACACGGTCCGGTACGCCGCCGCCCGGCCGGGGCCCGCCGCCTCGCGTCCTGTCCGGCACCCCGTCCGGCACCCGTCCGCCCCCCTCCCGGCCATGCCCGGCACCCTCCCGGCTCCCCGCCTCCGCTGCGGATGCGCCCCTGGGAGGGGTCGGCCATGCTGGAAGGGAACCCTCGCCGTAAGGAGCACGCGATGAGCATGATGGACAAGCTCAAGGGGCTGCTGAAGGGTCACGAGGAGCAGGCCGGTAAGGGCGTCGACAAGGGCGGTGACTACATCGACGAGCGCACCCAGGGCAAGTACCGCAGCCAGGTCGACACCGGCCAGGAGCGGCTCAGGGAACAGATGCGCGACCAGGACCGGGGCCCCGACCAGCCGCCGCGCTGACGGCTGAGCTCACTTCCCGCACCTCGGGCAGGGGAGGAAGTCCGGTGTCCTCGCGGCCCGCACGCCGCGTCAGGGGACGCGAGCGACGCCGGCGTAGATCCCGCTCTCCTCGGACCGCGGCACGGGGGGCGCGGTGAACCACTCGGGGGCCGTGACCAGGCCGGGGCCGACGAGCTCCAGTCCCTCGAAGAAGCGGGCGAACTCCGGGCGGCTTCGGAAACGGAGGCGGATGCCGCCCCTCGCGTACTCGTCGGTGACCTGGCGCGCCAGTTCCGGGAAGATGTCGGACGAGGCGTGCGTCAGCACGAGGTGGCTGCCCGACGGAAGCGCGTCGACCAGCTCGCGCACGATGGCGTGGGCTTCCTGGTCGTCGGGGAGGAAGTGCAGCAGCGCGATCAGCGACAGCGCCACGGGGCGTTCGAAGTCGAGCACCTTGCGCGCGTGCTCGAGGATCCGCTCCGGTCGGCGCACATCGGCCTCGATGTAGTCGGTCGTCCCCGCCGGCCCGCTGACCAGCAGGGCCTCGGCGTGCCGCAGCACGATCGGATCGTTGTCCGTGTAGACGACCTTCGCGGTGGGCACCACTCGCTGGACGATCTGGTGCAGGTTCGGCTCGGTGGGAATGCCCGTGCCGATGTCGAGGAACTGGTCCATGCCCTGCCCCGCGAGCCAGGCGGCCGCGCGGTGCATGAACGCGCGGTTCTGCCGGGCGCCGTCGCGCGCCTCGGGCGGCAGCATGCGCCCGACGGCCTCGTCCGCGGGGTAGTTGTCCTTGCCGCCGAGCAGCCAGTCGTACACCCGTGCAGGGTGCGCCTTGCTGGTGTCCATCTGCGGGGCCGGGAGGTCGGGGGCTCCGGTCGCCATGGCGGGCTCCTCCGTCGAACGGGTGCGGTGGATGTCGGGCGGAAACGACGATCACCGCAGTCTGGCACACCATCTCCCTTGATGTTGAGCAGAGTTGACCGGAAGGCCGGTCGGTGCGGCTGCCCGGGCCCCCACGGGCCCCCTTTCTCCTCCGGGCCCACGTCGCCCGGCCCGATCCGGGTCAGTCGGGTCGCTGCCCGTGGACGCGGTACGGCTCGGCGTCGGCCCATTTGACCTCCAGGCCGAGGCCCGGCCGGCCGGTGTCGGGGCGCAGGGTGCCGTCGACGGGCGGCAGCGTGCCGTCGAACACCAGCCGCTCGAAGCGGACGTGGTCGTGGAAGTACTCCAGGTGCCGCAGTCGGCGCACGGCGCAGAAGGCGTGGGCGGAGACCGCCGGCGCGCAGTGCGCGGACAGGTCCAGGTGCCGGGCGGCCGCGAGGCCGGCGGCCTCCAGCACGCCGGTGATGCCGCCGCAGCGGGTGACGTCCGCCTGGAGGCAGTCCACCGCCTCGGCGTCCACCAGGTTCACGAAGTCCCGTGTGGTGTACGCGTACTCGCCCGCGGCGATCTCCAGCCGGGGCGGCCCGCCGCGGCGCAGGGCCCGCAGGCCTTCGATGTCCGCGGAGCTGACCGGTTCCTCGAACCAGCGCACGTCCCACTCGTCGTGGAACCTGTGCGCCCAGTACAGCGCCTCCTTGCGGCCGAGGGCCCCGTTGGCGTCGGTGAACAGCTCGGGTCCGGGACCGATCGCCCGGCGGACCGCGGTCAGCCGCTGCGGGTCGCGGTCGGGGTCCCGTGAGGTCTTCAGCTTCACACGGGGGATGCCCTGTTCGGTCCAGGCGGTGAGCTGCTCGGTGAGGCGGGTCAGCGAGTAGTTGGTGAAGCCGCCGCTGCCGTAGACCGGGACCCGGTCGTGGCAGGCCGGGAGGACGTGGACCAGCGGCAGGTCCAACAGCCTGGCCTTGAGGTCCCACAGAGCGACGTCGGCGGCGGACACCGCCATGAACCCGGCTCCGGGGCGGCCGGCGTTGCGGATCCGCCTGCCCATCAGCTCCCACAGCGCGGGCGGCGAGGAGGCCGGCCGTCCCTCGAGCAGAGGGGCGAGCGTGCCCGACAGGAAGGTGGCGAGCGACACGTCGCCGTAGGTGTAACCGATGCCCGTGCGCCCACCCGCGTGCACCCGGCACAGGACCATGGTGGTGGAGGTCCACTCCAGGGTGCCGTCCTGCTCCCTGCCGTCGGGGCCGTCGGTGGGCAGCTCGAACGCGTGCACGTCAACGGCTTCGACGCGGCAGGCTTCGAGCGGCGGCCGGGCGCCCGGTTCCGAGCCGTCGGTCACCGCCATCACACGCTCCCTCGCCACCCTCGGCCGTCGTCCTCGCGTCGTCACCCGCGGGTGACCCGTGCGGGGGTCCGTAAACGTCGCGGGAGGCGGTCGGCCCGCTCCCGCCCGCCCGGGTCGTCCCGCCGCCGGCCGCCACACCGGCCGGGTCCCCCGTGAGACGGAACGTGTGCGGCAGCCGGGGGAAGGCCCGCATGAAGCCCGGCGGGAACGGGACCGAATGAAGTACGCCGTGCGCCTGTCACGACCCGTCATGGACGCCGGGCGAAGTCGTCCACCGACGGGAAGGCCGGGGAAGCACCGGGTGCCGTTGCCCGTACCGCCTCGCGTGGCCGCTCCCCCGCATCCCGCCGCGGAACCCGAGGTGATCCATGCGCGTCCTGCTCGTCCATCCCAGTGCCCTGATGTACTCGGAGATCTTCCTCAGGCTGGAACCGCTCGGCCTGGAGCGGGTGGCCGCCGCGGCCCGCGAAGCAGGACATGAGGTACGGGTCGTCGATCTGCAGGTCCTCAGGCACCGGGACCTGCGCCGGGTGGTGCACTCCTTCCGGCCGCAGGTCCTCGGCTTCTCGCTGAACTACCTGGCCAACATTCCCGAGGCCATCGACCTGTCCCGGGCCGTGAAGCAGGCGCTGCCGGACTGCTTCGTCTTCTTCGGCGGGCACAGCGTCTCCTTCGTGGCCGACGACGTGCTGCGCCAGGCGCGGGGCGCCGTGGACGCCGTGGTGCGGGGTGAGGGGGAGCCGGCGATGGCGCCGCTGCTGGAGGCGGTGCGCGACGGTGGCCTGCGGGAGGTGCCCGGGATCGTCACCACCGACGGGCACGGGCCGGCCCCGCGCATGCTGCACAGCATCGACTCCCCGCGGCCGGCCCGGGACCTGATGAGCCATCGGCGCCGCTACTTCATCGGTGAGCTGGATCCGTGCGCCTCCATGGAGTTCACCCGGGGCTGCCCCTGGGACTGCTCGTTCTGTTCGGCCTGGACGTTCTACGGGCGCAGCTATCGCAAGGCCAGCCCGGAGGCCGCCGCCGAGGAGCTGGCATCCATCGCCGAACCCAACGTGTTCATCGTCGACGACGTGGCGTTCATCCGTCCCGAGCACGGCGACGCCATCGCCGCCGAACTGGAGCGCCGGCG
This sequence comes from Streptomyces sp. NPDC003393, assembly GCF_053589015.1. Taxonomy (NCBI): domain Bacteria; kingdom Bacillati; phylum Actinomycetota; class Actinomycetes; order Kitasatosporales; family Streptomycetaceae; genus Streptomyces; species Streptomyces sp. NPDC003393. The sequence continues at coordinate 15,196 of NZ_JBSFRB010000001.1, forward strand.
GGTCCGCAAGCAGTACTACCTGGAGACCCGCGCGGACGTGCTGCTGCGCCACACCGAGGTGTTCGAACGGTGGACCCGGCTGGGCCTGCGCTACATGTTCCTGGGCATGGAGGCCCTGGACGCCGAGGGTCTGGACCTGTTCCGCAAGCGCGTCAACCCGGACGACAACTTCCGTGCCCTGCAGACCGCTCGGCGGCTGGGCATCAACGTCGCCATCAATCTGATCGTGGATCCGGCCTGGGACACCGAACGCTTCCGGCTGGTGCGCGAGTTCGCCCTGTCGGTCCCGGAGATCGTGCACCTGACGGTGATGACCCCTTATCCGGGCACCGAGATCTGGCACACCGAGTCGCGCCGGCTGACCACCCGCGACTACCGTCTGTTCGACATCCAGCACGCCGTGGTCCCCACCACGCTGCCGCTGGACCGGTTCTACGAGGAGCTGGTGCGCACCCAGTCGGTGATCAACCGCAAGCACCTGGGTCTGCGCACCGCGTTCGGCGCGGCGCGGGTGCTCGCCGGCCGGCTGGCGCACGGACAGACCAACTTCGCGCGCATGCTGTGGAAGTTCAACCACGTCTACAACCCGCGCCGCCAGCTCGCCGACCACCGCCGCCCGGTCCGCTACGAGCTGCCCCTGCCGCCCCGGCTCCCCGTCGGGGACCGACGGGAGCTGTACATCCACACCAGGTCGGCTCCCCGCTCCGGTCCCTCCGCGCGTCCGTCCGGCGGTTAGGGCTTGTCGCAGCAGACCGTCCGCCGGGCAGGTCCGGGCGTCCGGACCGGCCCGTCGAAGCGCGTGGAGGGCGCTCATGTCACAGACTCATCCCGGAGTGGACGAGCCGCGGCACACCGCGCGGCCGCCCCGGGGCCGTACGGGCGAGAGGATCCGGGACTATCTGACCACCACCGATCACAAGAAGATCGGCAGTATGTACCTGGTCACGGCGTTCGGCTTCTTCCTGGCCGCCGGCATCATGGCGATGTTCATGCGGGCCGAACTGGCCCGGCCGGGCCTGCAGATCATGGACAACGACCAGTACAACCAGCTGTTCACGATCCATGGCACGATCATGATGCTGCTGTTCGCGACGCCCACGTTCGCCGGGTTCTCCAACGCCATCATGCCGCTCCAGATCGGCGCCCCCGACGTCGCCTTCCCCCGGCTGAACGCCCTCACCTACTGGTTCTTCCTGTTCGGCGGGCTGACCGTGCTGTCCGGGTTCGCGGTCGACAACGGGGCGGCGCCGTTCGGCTGGTTCGCCTACGCGCCGCTGAACAACGCCGAGCACAGCCCCGGCCACGGCGGGGACCTGTGGGCCATGGGGCTGGTGGTCGCGGGTCTGAGCACCACGCTGGGCGCCGTCAACTTCATCGCCACGATCATGTGCCTGCGCGCGCCGGGCATGACCATGTTCCGGATGCCGCTGTTCACCTGGAACGTGCTGTTCACCTCGATCCTGGTGCTGCCCGCCTTCCCGGTGCTCACCGCGGCGCTGCTGGCGCTGGAGGCCGACCGCAAGCTGGGCGCCCACATCTACGACTCCGCCAACGGCGGTCCGCTGCTGTGGCAGCACCTGTTCTGGTTCTTCGGCCACCCGGAGGTCTACATCGTCGCCCTGCCGTTCTTCGGTGTGGTCACGGAGATCATCCCGGTGTTCAGTCGCAAACCGGTCTTCGGCTACGTGGGCATGGTGGGCGCGACCATCTCGATCACCATGCTGTCGGCCACCGTCTGGGCCCACCACATGTTCGCCACGGGCGGGGTCCTGCTGCCGTTCTTCTCCCTGATGTCGTTCCTGATCGCCATCCCCACGGGGGTGAAGTTCTTCAACTGGATCGGCACCATGTGGAAGGGCAGTCTCTCCTTCGAGACACCGATGCTGTGGTCGCTCGGCTTCATGGTCACCTTCCTGCTCGGCGGGCTCAGCGGTGTCCTCATCGCCTCCCCGCCGCTGGACTTCCATGTGACCGACAGTTACTTCATCGTGGCCCATCTGCACTACGTGCTCTTCGGGACGATCGTCTTCGCGACCTTCGGCGGGTTCTACTTCTGGTGGCCGAAGATGACGGGCAAACTGCTCGACGAGCGGCTGGGGAAGATCCATTTCTGGACGCTGTTCGTCGGCTTCCAGACCACCTTCCTCGTCCAGCACTGGCTCGGCGCGGAGGGCATGCCCCGGCGCTACGCCGACTACCTCGCGGCCGACGGGTTCACCGCCCTGAACACCATCTCGTCGATCGGCGCCTTCCTCATCGGCCTGTCCACGTTCCCCTTCCTGTACAACCTGTGGAAGACCGCCCGCTACGGGACGAAGGTGGAGGTGGACGACCCGTGGGGGTACGGCCGGTCGCTGGAGTGGGCGACGTCGTGTCCGCCGCCCCGGCACAACTTCACGGAGCTGCCCCGCATCCGCTCCGACTCCCCGGCCTTCGACCTGCATCACCCGGAGATCGTGCGGGAGTTGCCGCCGGCGGAGCACGGAGCCGTGGAAGCCACGCCCGACACCATGGGAGGGCAGAGCGAATGAAGTCCGAGGCCTACCTCTTCGGCGGCGTGGCCGTGTTCTTCGCCCTCACGGACGCGGCCTACATCTGGTTCGCCCGGGAGCCCGCCGGGATCGCCGCGCTGACCGTGGCCTGCCTCATGGCGTCACTGATCGCCTTCTTCTGCCTGATCAACCACCGGCGCAAGGGTCAGCGGCCCGAGGACCGGCCGACCGGGGAGATCCGGGAACGCAGCGGTCGCGTCGACTTCTTCCCGCCGCACAGCAGAAACCCGGTGATCACCGCCGCCGGAGTGACCGTGTGCGCCGTCGGCGTCATCTACGGCTTCTGGCTCTTCATGATCGGATTCGGAATTTTCGCCGTCGGGCTGCTCGGCATGGTGTTCGAGTTCGTGGGGCGTGACACCGCCTGAGTCCGGCCGCCCACCGCGAGCCGTCTCCCCCGGCCAGGAATCCTGTGAAATCGACATAAAAACGGCATAAGTCATCTGAACAGGGGAACCCTTGCATAAGGCAAAGACTCCCCTTCGGAGAGGAGACGACAGCAATGTCGTATCCACATCGCTCCAGTGACGTGGGCGCCCATCCGGAGACGATGGGTGCGCATCCCGAGATGGCGGAGATGCGGGAACGGCTCGAACGCACCGCTTCGAGCGGCCCGGCGATGGCCGTCGAGGGCCTGATCGTGCTGACAGGCCTCTACGCCGCGATCTCCCCCTGGGTCGTGCACTTCTCGGTCCAGCCCGCCATCACCGTCAACAACCTGATCGTAGGCATCACCATCGGTGTGATCGGGCTCGGCCTGGCGCTGGCCCCGGAACGCATGTTCCGGCTGGCGTGGGCGCTCGTTCCACTCGGCGTGTGGCTGTTCATCTCGCCCTGGGTGGTGACCTTCCTGCACACCGCGCGGGCGGGCATCATCTGGAACAACTGCTGGGTCGGCGCGGTGACCGTGGTGCTGGGTCTTGCCGCCATGGGGATGACCATCGGCAAGGCGCGCCGGGGCGACGCCCGGAGGTGACCCGCAGCAGGACGCCGTGTCCGCGTGCTCAGGCGTGGACACGGCACCACCATGGCTGTCGTGGGGATCAGGAGCGTCACTTGCCTGGGGAACGGGCGTTCACTCCTGCGAAGAACCGGCCCCGCCCGCCACCGGGTCGGCCGTGCGGCCGGTGATCTGGAGACGCTCCTCGCCCGTCGTCGGCACATCCACCCGCTCACCGTAGTACCAGGCGCTGAGCCGGGCCTGGAGCCGGCGGCGCAGCGGGGCGTCGCGCCCGGGGTACGCCAGCGGCAGCGGAATGTCCCTGACCAGAAGTTTGTAGCGGCGGCGCCGGTCGAGTCCTTCGTGGCTCTCGGCCATGCCGCCCGGGAGATCCTGGTAGACCTCGCCGGTCTCCTCGCCTTCCTCCAGCAGCCGCCGTTCGTGCATCTGGAGAGCGAGACAGACGCGTCTGGTGATCAGGTACGCGAGCACCGGACCGACGAACAGCAGCACCCGGAAGATCCAGGTGAGGCCGTTGACGGAGACCAGGAACACGGTGGCGATCACGTCGTTGCCGCCCGCGAGCAGCAGCACGGCGTACCAGACGATCGCCGCGACGCCGAGCCCGGTGCGCACGGGGCGGTCCCGCGGCCGGTCGCACAGATGGTGCTCCACCAGGTCCCCGGTGACCCAGCGTTCGAAGACGGGATAGCAGTAGAGCACCAGGAAGAGCAGTCCCGGCAGCACCACCGCCGGGAGCAGTACGTTCCACATGAAGGTGTGCCCGGCGACGTTCCACTCCACTCCGGGCATCAGCCGCAGCGCGCCCTCCAGGAACCCGACGTACCAGTCCGGCTGGGCGTCGGTGGACACCTGGTCGGGGACGTACGGTCCGAAGGCCCAGATGGGGTTGATCTGGGCGATCGCCCCCATGACGGCGAGCACCCCGAAGACGATCAGCGACAGCCCGATCGACTTGCCCACGAACGCGGGGAACATGGGCTGTCCCACCACGTTGCGGTTGGTCCTGCCCTCCTCGGACCACTGGGTGTGTTTCAGGTAGACCACCATGAACAGGTGCACGGCGATCAGGGCGATCAGCAGGCCCGGCACGAACAGCACGTGGACGATGTACAGCCGTTTCGTGAGCGCGTCGCCCGGGAAGGGGCCGCCCCACGCGAAGAAGGCGAGATAGGTCCCGACCACCGGGATCGACTCCACGATCGTGTTGGCGGTGCGCAGTCCCGTGCCGGACAGCAGGTCGTCCGGGAGGGAGTAGCCGGCGAATCCCTCCAGCAGCGCCAGCAGGAACAGCGTCACGCCCACGGTCCAGTTGAGCTCGCGCGGTCTGCGGAAGGCGCCGGTGAAGAAGATCCGCAGCATGTGCACGCCCAGGGCCGCCACGAACACCAGGGCGGCCCAGTGGTGCATCTGCCGCATCAGCAGGCCGCCGCGCACGTCGAAGCTCAGCTGGAGGGTCGACTCGTACGCCTTGGAGACCAGCAGGCCCCGCAGCGGCCCGTAGGAGCCGGTGTAGCGCACCTCGGCCAGACTCGGATCGAAGAAGAGCGTCAGGAAGGAGCCGGTGAGCACCAGGACGACGAAGCTGTACAGGGCGATCTCGCCGAGGAGGAACGACCAGTGGTCGGGGAAGGCCTTGCGCAGCAGCTGCCCGGCCAGCTCGGACACGGGCGCGCGCCGGTCGGCCGCGACATAGGTCTGGAAAGCCGCCTGCCGGGCCCTGGCTTCGACTCTCGCCTTGCGGCGCCGCATCAGCACGCCCGCATCACGCTCCTCGTGTGACCGTCCGGGCTGCCGCCGGCCAGCCCGGACGGCGCGGCGGGCCCGGGGGCGCCCGCCTGTCGGGTGTTTCAATCTTGGGTGTACGGCGCGATCGCATGCCGCAGGCATGCCGGGCGCGCCCCCATTTCCACTGAACGACCCCTACGACCCCGACGACCCTTCGGCCCGGCGCGGCCGGGACGCACCAGGAGCGCCCAGTGGACGGCGCTCCGGCAAGGAGCTGCATTGGACAGTCGAGGCGGCATCGTGGAGGAGCTGACGGAGGACCACACCAGGATCCGGTCCCTCTTCGACGGGATCCGGGCCGCACCGTCCGGCTCCGCAGAGCGCCTGGCCCTGGTGGAGCGCGCCGCCCGGGAACTGGTGCGTCATGCGACGGCGGTGCGGGCCCATCTGTACCCGGCGGTCCGCCGCTTCCTGCCGGACGGCGACGGCCGGGTCGAGGGAGAGCTGCGCGAACTGCGGCACATCGAAGAGCTGCTGAAGGCGCTGGAGGGTGCCGATCCGGCCGGTGAGGAGTTCGTGGAGCTGCTGCTGTCGTTGATCACCCGGGTGACCCGGCACATCGTCGAGGCGGAGCAGCTGCTGTTCCCCCGGCTCCAGGCGCTGTGCCCCGCCGATGTCCTGCGGGACCTGGGCGCGAAGGTACGGGAGACCAGGGCGGCGGCACCGACCCGGCCGCGCCCCGCGGCCCCGGCCTCGGCCCCGCTCGTCAGACTCACCACCCAGCTGTGGGGCCCCCTCGACCGCATCCGCGACGCGGCCACCCGCCGGGCCCGCCACTGACCGGGCCCCGCGCCGCCGCGCCGCGCCGGCCGGTGTGACGCCCCGTGGCCGCCCGGTGTCGGTCAGGGGGCACGGGCCACCGGCGGCGTGGGCCGTCAGCAGTGGCTCTCCGCGTCATCGTGCGCCATGGGGGTACTGCGGACATGCGGCCCGTGCCGGTTCCGCCGCTCGGGGGCGCGCTCGCGGTGCGCCGGACGTCATCGTCGCGTCCGCGGTGAGGCCGCGCCCGCAGTGACGTCGCGTGCGCCGGCCGATCGTCGCGGGGCGCTACCGCCGGATTCGAAGGAGTCCTCCGTGAACGTGAACTACGAGCGCGAACTCGCGCGGATCGAGAAGCGGCTGGCGGCCGAGGATCCCCTCCTGGCGGAGAAGCTGGCGACGTTCGAGCAGATCACCGCGCCCCGGCCGAGAGCGGAACGGCGGCGCCATGGGTTGCTCCTGGCCGCCCTCGTCTTCGCGCTGCTCGCCCTCACCTCCGCCCTCGCCGCCGGCACCTCCACCAACAACGATCCCAGACAGTCCCAGGTGGTCACGGAGTATCCGGCGGGGGCCGGGTAACCGGGACGGTGGGGAGCAGACGGAGGTTTCGGGCGGCGGGCGGCCGTCCATGTGGGCAGGATGGCGGGCGTGAAGCGTCACTTCCCGCGGTTGCGGCAGGCGGTGCTCGACCTGGAGCAGCGGCTCGCCGCGCTGGCCCTGGTCCGGCGCGGACGCGATCTGGAGCTGATGCACCGGGCGATGGGGTTCGCCACCCTCTCCCTGGTGACCCTGGCGCCCCTGCTCATCGTCATCGCCGCCGCCGACCCCCTCGGCGAGGGCGGCTTCGCGCAATGGCTGGTCGACGGCATGGGCCTGTCCGGCCGGTCCGCGCGCGTCCTCTCCGACATCATCAGTCCCCCGGTCAAGGTGATCGGCACCACCAGCGTCTGGGGCGGACTCCTGCTCGCGGTGTTCGGCATCTCCTTCGCCGGCAGCGTCCAGAACGGCTACGAACGGATCTGGGGCCTGCCGCCCGGCCCGTGGCACCGCGTGTGGCGCCAGGCGACGTGGCTGGCCGCGTTGAGCGCGTACCTCTACCAGGAGGTGCTGACCGGACACGCGTTCCACGGCTGGCCGCGCATCACCCTGTCCGCGTCCACCGGCGCGCTGTTCTTCTGGTGGGGCCAGCACTTCCTCCTGGGCGGCCAGGTCCAGTGGCGCAGGCTGCTGCCCGGCGCGCTCGCGACCATGGTGGGCCTGGGCGGCCTGCGCTACTTCTCCTATCTGGTCTTCACCCCGCTCATCGTCGAGAACGCGCTCAGCTACGGCACGGTCGGCATCGTGCTGGTCGTGGAGTCCTGGCTCACCGGGGTCGGCTTCGTCGTGTACGGCAGCTCGATGCTCGGGCGCTGGTTCTGCGATCACCACTGGCTGCCCCGGGAGGAGTAGGTGTGCTCGTGCGTTTGGTGACGTGGTCGGCGGGATACTCCGTGACGGCCCAGCCCGTCCGGACCCGGGTGGCAGCGGCACCTGCCGCCTCCTCCCGGCGTTCGCCGTCGCCGCCCAGGAACGCCACCGTGTCCCACGTCCCCTCCGGCTCCCCGGCCGTCACCGCGGCGGGCTCGCCCGCCGGCCCGCCACCGAGGCCGGACGACTGCCGGTGAGCCCCCTCACCATCGTGCTCACCCTGCTGGCGGCGCTGTCCAACGCAACGGCCTCCGTGCTCCAGCGGCGGGCCGCTACGGACGAGTCCGGGGGCGGGTCCGGGGCGCGGCAGGCGATGCGGTGGCTGGTCCGTGTGCTGCGGCGCCCGTACTGGCTCGCGGGTGCCGGCCTGCTGGCGGTGTCCACCGTGCTGCAGGCGGCGGCGCTGTCCGTGGGCAGTCTCTCCGTGGTGCAGCCGCTGCTGGCCACCGAGCTGCTGTTCACCCTCGCCGTGGGCAGCCTCGTCTTCCGCCGTCGTCCGGACCGGCGGACCTGGCTGGCGTTCGCCGCTCTCGCCGTCGGCCTGGCCCTCTTCCTCGGCGCGGCCTCGCCCCCGGAGGGCACGTCCACCGCCCCGCCGGAACTCTGGCTCCCGGTGGGCGCGGCGCTGCTGGCCCTGGTGGTGGCGCTGCTCGTGGCGTCCCGGCTGGTGCGGGGCGCTCCTCGGGCCGCCCTGCTGGGGCTGGCGTCCGCGGTGTCGTTCGCGGCCACGGCAGCTTTGCTGAAGGAGGTCACCGGGCGGTTCGACCAGGGCCTCGGCGCGTTGCTCACGCAGTGGCCGCCGTACGCCACGATCGTCGTCGGGGGACTGAGCTTTTTGCTGTTGCAGAGCGCGTTCCGGGCAGGCAGCCTCACCGCGTCGCAACACGCGCTGACCCTGGGGGACGCGGTGACCAGCGTGGCGCTGGGCTGGGCGCTGTTCGAGGAGTACATCGGGCTCGGGGTCCGGGTGCTGCCGGAGGTGATCGGCGTGGCGCTGATCGGCGCGGGAAGCATGGGGCTGGCCGGTGCGACGGGCTCCGCCGGCTGGGACGCCCCGCAGCCCGATCCCGGCGGTCCGGGCCCCGACGCCCGGCAACCCTCACAGCGGCGGCCCGGGTGAACCGCTCCCGCTCATGGGCCGAGCCGTGCTCGTCGCCCGCTCCGCCTGTTCCGGTCGCGGTTCCGGCGCGGACGCCGCCACGGCCGGGGCGTCCTCGGTCAGGGTCAGCTCGACCCCGCCGGCGCATCGGCCCGAGACGTTGTAGAGGAGGCCGCCAAGCGTGGCGGACGCGGTGGTGAGCACGACCGCGCAGATGCCCAGTCCGAGGGCCCAGCCGGGGGACGGCCACGGGTCGCGGCCCAGCAGGGCGAGCAGGATCCACACGGGCGGCAGGGTGACGGCCGCGCACAGCGCCAGTCCCAGCGACACCAGGAAGCTCGCCACCAGGACGGACGCGAGGTCGGCCCGTGCCAGACGCAGCCGCAGTCCGCGCGCCCTGGGTATGGTCCCGTCCGCGGACCACAGCCGTTCCGCCACGCCGGGTATGCGGGGCTCCGGATCCGGCCGGACGTCCTCCTGGACGTCCTCGGTGCTGTCGGCGTCACCGGTTCCGTGCGCGGTCCGTCTGCTGCGGCCCATGTCCGCTTCCTCCCGATCACCCCCGCCGGTGTGCGTTCTCGACGCTAGGCGGGCCGTATCCCACCCGCATCCCCGGTTCACCCGGAAGGCCGTACCGCCGCGGCACCGACCCGCCAAGGCGGCGACCCGGCCCGCGGCCACCGGCGCATCGGACGGGCAGCTCACGGCGGGTGCGTCACAATGGCGCTGCGAGGCGACAGCGGACGTGGACGAGAAGGGAGGGCGACTCGTGCGGGCACGTGACCTGGCGGTCGAGTACGAGACGGTCGGTGTCGACACCGACGCGACCGAGGCCGCGCGGCTGATGGCCGAACACCGGCTGCCCGCGCTGCTCGTGCTGGACCAGGAGGGCGCGCCCAAGGCGATCCTGCCGGCCTCTCAGATGATCAAGGCCGTGGTGCCGGCGTACGTCATGGAGGACCCGACGCTCGCCGCGGTGGTCGACGAGAGCCACGCCGACCGGCTCTGCCAGGCTCTGAGGGGCCGCACGGTGCGTGACTGTCTGTCGCCGTCGGTGCCCGAGCCGCCGGTGGCCGCCCCGGACGACACCGCGCTGGAGGTGGCCGCGCTGATGGCGCGGGTGCGCAGTCCCCTCGTCGCGGTCGTCGACAGCGACGAGGCGGGCGTGCGGCTGCTCGGGGTGATCACCGCCTCGGACCTGCTGGAGCGGCTGCTGCGCGCCGCGTCATGAGCTGCCGTCCGGGGTCGGCCCCCGTCCTGCCGGGTGCGCGCCGCATACCCGTGGACGGATCAGGGATCTGCCACAGCGGCGTCAAGGACGGGTAAGGTTCTTCCCGGTGTGCCGGGAAGTCTGGTCGGCGAGCAGGGGACACGTCTCCCCCGACCACGTCCGTCCACCGACCGGAGCACCGTGAACGACTGGCACAGCTGGGCGGCCGTCGCCGTCTTCGTGGGCGCCTACGCCCTCATCATCAGCGAGAAGATCCACCGCGTCGCCGTCGCACTCGGCGGGGCGGGCCTGATGCTGGCCATCGGCGCGACCGACGACGTGTCGGCGTTCTACTCCGAGGACAGCGGGGTCGACTGGAACGTCATCTTCCTGCTCATGGGCATGATGGTGATCGTCGGCGTGCTGAAGAAGACCGGCATGTTCGAGTACCTGGCGATCTGGGCGGTCAAGCGGGCCCGCGCGCAGCCGTTCCGGGTCATGGCCATGCTGGTGGTGATCACGGCGGTGACGTCGGCGCTGCTCGACAACGTCACCACGGTGCTGCTGATCGCCCCGGTGACCCTGCTGGTGTGCGAGCGGCTGGCGGTGCCCTCGGCGCCGTTCCTGATCGCGGAGGTGATGGCGTCGAACATCGGCGGCACCGCCACGCTGGTCGGTGACCCGCCGAACATCATCATCGCCAGCCGCGCCGGACTGACCTTCAACGACTTCCTCGTCCATCTCGGGCCGCTGGTCGTGGTGCTCGTCGTGGTCCTGCTCGGGCTGTGCCGGTTCATGTTCCGCTCCGCGCTCCATTTCGACGAGGACCGCGCCGCGGAGATCATGGCGCTGGAGGAGCGCGAGGCGATCCGCGACCCGCGGATGCTGGCCCAGGGGCTCGTCGTACTCGGCCTGGTCGTGACGGGGTTCGTGCTGCACCCGGTACTGCACTACGCCCCGAGCGTCGTGGCGTTGCTCGGCGCCGGGCTGCTCGTGGCGGTGTCCGCGGTGGAGACGGGCGACGTCCTGGCCGAGGTGGAGTGGCCGACGCTGGCCTTCTTCGGCGGGCTGTTCATCATGATCGGCGGCCTGATCGAAACGGGCGTCGTCGACCTGATCTCCCAGGCGCTCGCCGGTGTCATCGGCGGGAACGAACTGGGCGGGGCGATGACGCTGCTCGGCGCCTCCGCGGTGCTGTCAGGAGTCGTCGACAACATCCCGTACGTGGCCACGATGGCGCCCATCACCGAGGACCTGGTGCACCACATGGGCGGTGGCGGCGACCATGTGCTGTGGTGGGCGCTGGCCATCGGGGCCGACCTGGGCGGCAACGCCACCGCCATCGGCGCCTCGGCGAACGTCGTGGTCCTCGGCATCGCGGAGCGCAACCGGCAGCCGATCTCCTTCTGGCAGTTCACCAAGTACGGCCTGGTCGTGACGGCGGTGACGGTCGCCCTGTCACTGCTCTACGTCTGGCTCAGGTACTTCGCCCTGTCCTGAGTTCCGTCCGTTCCGGCTCACGTCCCGACGCGGTCAGCGCGGATGCCGCCCGCCGGAGCGGAGACCGACCATCCGCCAGATCCTGACCTCGCGCATGGCCCCGGGAAGCTCCTTGGCCAGCAGGGCGAGCGTCAGCCCGCCGAGCACCACGGCCTCCGCGATGAGCACCTGTTTCCCTGTCATCCCTGCTCCCTGCTCCTTGCCCGGCCGCTGCCGTCCGTGCATGCCGTTCCCGGTGTCCGCCCGGTGACGCGTCACCCGGGCGAGATGTTCGGCATGGTCCTGGTGATCGCGTCGTGCTTCTTCCAGTGGATGCCGGTGGACCGCCGGGCGTCGGCGGTGCCGTCCTCGTGGTGTCCCTGCTGACAGTCGTAGGGGCCGGCGTTGCCCTGGTGCAGTCCGCGTACGTGTCGCGCGGTGTCGGGCCGCACGTGGCGTCTGCCCACTCTGATCCTGCCCATGGTCCGCTCCTCGGTCTGTTCGAGCTGCTCGTTCCGCCCGGGCTCCTCGGTCCGCCGGGTTCGCCTCGGGTCGTCCGCGCCGTGTCAGGCTCGCCAGTGCGGGTCGTAGCCGCTGGTCAGCTTCTCCTTGTTGTGGCGCCACCTCGGTTCCTTGTTGACGGCCATGCTGGTGATGCCGCGCAGCCGCCGGATGACGGCGCCGTACGGCTTGATGAGGACGGAGGACAGGCTGCCGCCCGTGGGCTCGTCCATGAAGGGCATGAAGGCGTCGGGGAAGGCGGGCATGGTGCACCCGATGCAGATGCCGCCGACATTGGGGCAGCCGCCGACGCCGCCCATCCAGCCGCGTTTGGGCACGTTGCAGTTCACCACCGGGCCCCAGCAACCCACCTTCACCTGGCACTTGGGCGAGTTGTAGTCCCTGGCGAAGTCGGCCTGCTCGTAGTAGGCCGCCCGGTCGCAGCCCTCGTGCACGGTCTTGCCGAACAGCCACTGCGGGCGCAGCATCTCGTCCAGCGGCGGGGGCGGCGCCGAGCCCGCGGCGTGATAGAGCACCCAGGTCAGGGTCTCCATGAAGTTCTCGGGCTGGACCGGGCAGCCGGGCACGTTGACGATGGGCAGGCCGCCCTGGGAGGTGTAGTCCCAGCCCAGGTAGTCGGCGAGGCCCATGCTGCCGGTGGCGTTGCCGGCCATGGCGTGGATGCCGCCGTACGCCGCACAGGTGCCGGCCGCGACGACCGCCCAGGCCTTCGGCGCGAGCTGGTCGAGCCACCAGTTGAGGGTGAGCGGCTCTCCGGTGTCGGGATCGTTGCCGAAGGAGGTCCAGTAGCCGGTGCCCTCGATGATGTTCTGGTTGGGGATCGAGCCCTCGATGACGAGGATGAACGGCGCGAGGTCGCCGCGGGCCGCGGCCCGGTAGGGGGCGAGGAAGTCCTCGCCGCCCAGGCTCGGCGAGAGCACCTTGTTGTACAGGTTCACCTTGGGCAGCCCGGGGACGAGCCCCAGCACGATGTCCTCGATGGCGGGCTGGTCCGACGCGGTGATGGACACGGTGTCGCCGTCGCAGCTCATGCCTTCCGAGATCCAGAGGATGTGGATCTCGTCGAAGCCGGCTCCTTCACCGGTGCCCGCGGACTGCTGACCGACGGGGGCGGTGCCGTTGGTGTGGACGCTCATGTGCTCGGCCTCTCCTGGCGACGGTCCGGCTCCTGACGGGAGACGTGCGCGCGGCCCGGGCATGCGTTCGCCCTGCTCCGGGAGCGTCCGTCCCCGCACCAGGCTCACATGTCACACCCGGGGCCGCCTCCTGTGCGGGGGCGGTGGGGTGAACGGTGCGGGTGCGGCTGCCGCCGGCGGGTGCTGACGCCGGGCCGGTGGGTGACGCGTCGGGGCGGCGCGGCCTCGACGGCCGTGCAGCCGGCGCGTCGATCAGCGTTCAGCCCGTTCCAGCCCGTTCCACACAGGGACATAGCACGCGAAGGGGACTGCGACGACCGCCGCTTGGGTGATCAACATGCCCTGTGGTTAGCATATGAGCGCCTCCTAGCTCGAAAGATAGATCTGTGACTGTCAACGACGACTCGTTCACCAACTGGAAGAACCGCGAGGAGATCGCGGAGTCGATGATCCCGATGATCGGGAAGCTCCACCGGGAGCGGGACGTCACCGTCCTGCTGCACAGCCGCTCCCTGGTGAACAAGTCGGTGGTGAGCATCCTCAAGACCCACCGCTTCGCCCGCCAGATCGCCGGCGAGGAGCTCTCGGTCACCGAGACCCTCCCCTTCCTCCGCGCCCTGACCTCGCTGGACCTGGGGCCGTCGCAGATCGACATCGGCATGCTGGCCGCGACGTACAGGAGCGACGACCGCGGGCTGTCGGTGGAGCGGTTCACCGCCGAGGCCGTGGCCGGCGCCACGGGCGAGGGCAAGATCGAGCGCGGCGCGGGACGCGATGTCGTCCTGTACGGCTTCGGCCGCATCGGCCGCCTGGTCGCCCGCCTGCTCATCGAGAAGGCCGGCTCCGGCAACGGCCTGCGGCTGCGCGCCATCGTGGTGCGCGGCGGCGGTGAGCAGGACATCGTCAAGCGCGCCTCGCTGCTGCGCCGCGACTCCATCCACGGCCAGTTCCAGGGCACGATCACCGTCGACGAGGCCACCAGCACGATCGTCGCCAACGGCAACGCGATCAAGGTCATCTACGCCGACGACCCGACGCAGGTGGACTACACGGCGTACGGCATCAAGGACGCCATCCTCATCGACAACACCGGCAAGTGGCGTGACCGTGAGGGCCTGTCCAAGCACCTGCGCCCCGGCATCGACAAGGTCGTCCTGACCGCGCCCGGCAAGGGCGACGTGCCGAACATCGTGCACGGCGTCAACCACGACACCGTCAAGCCGGACGAGCGGATCCTGTCCTGCGCCTCCTGCACGACCAACGCGATCGTGCCGCCGCTGAAGGCGATGGACGACGAGTACGGCGTGCTGCGCGGCCATGTGGAGACCGTCCACTCGTTCACCAACGACCAGAACCTGCTGGACAACTACCACAAGTCCGAGCGCCGTGGCCGGTCCGCGCCGCTCAACATGGTCATCACCGAGACCGGCGCGGCCTCCGCGGTCGCCAAGGCCCTGCCCGACCTCAAGGCGAGGATCACCGGCAGTTCGATCCGCGTCCCGGTGCCGGACGTCTCCATCGCGATCCTCAACCTGCACCTGGCCCGCGAGACCACCCGCGAAGAGGTCCTCGACCACCTCCGCGAGGTCTCGCTGACCTCGCCGCTCAAGCGCCAGATCGACTTCATCACGGCGCCCGACGCGGTCTCCAGCGACTTCATCGGCTCGCGCCACGCCTCGATCGTCGACGCCGGCGCCACCAAGGTCGAGGGCGACAACGCGATCCTCTACCTGTGGTACGACAACGAGTTCGGCTACTCCTGCCAGGTCATCCGCGTCGTCCAGTACGTCTCCGGGGTGGAGTACCCGACCTACCCGGCGCCGGCGGTCTGACACCCGACGGCGCTCCCGCGGTCCCGGCCGGAGACCCGGCCGGGGCCCTGCGATCGGGGTGTGTGAGACTGCGCCCATGATCCGCGCCGCGACCCCCGCAGACGTTCCCGTCATCCACTGCCTGATCCGCGAACTGGCCGAGTACGAGAAGGCTCTCGACGAGGCGCGGGCGACGCCGGAGCAGCTCGCGGAGGCGCTGTTCGGATCGCGCCCGGCGGCCTACGCGCATGTCGCGGAGGGTCCGGACGGCGAGGTCGTGGGCTTCGCCCTGTGGTTCCTCAACTTCTCCACCTGGCGGGGCGTGCACGGCATCTACCTGGAGGACCTGTACGTCCGTCCCGAGGCCCGCGGCGGCGGCCACGGCCGGGCCCTGCTGACGGAGCTCGCCCGCCTCTGCGTGGCGCGCGGCTACGAGCGCCTGGAGTGGTCGGTCCTGAACTGGAACCGCCCGGCGATCGACTTCTACGAGGCGATGGGCGCCCGTCCGCAGGACGAGTGGACGGTCTACCGGCTCACGGACGACGCGCTGGCCGCGCTGGGACGGCAGGCGTAGCGGGCCCTTTCGGCCGCGTCCCCTCCCCTGGGCCACCCCTAGGCCCTGGCCGCTCCGGGCGCGGGACCCGGTCCCCGATGGGAAAATGTCCCGTGGGGGGTCCTGCCCGTGGATGGGGATGAAGGCATGGGCGTCAGCGGCGCGGCGAGCAGTGCGGGTCCGGGCGATCCGTTCGACTTCGCCTCCACGGCCGTGGCGGTGATCGACACCGAGGGACTGATCGTCCACTGGAGCCGGGGAGCCGAGGAACTCGTCGGTCACCCCGCCCGCGAGGTGCTGCGCCGGCCGGCGGGCTCCCTGCTGATGCAGGGCGATGTGACCGCCGTGACGGAGTTCCTGCGGGGCGTCGACCGCACCTGGGCCGGAGTGATCACCGCCCGGCACCGCTCGGGCCGGGCCGTGCGGCTGGCCGTGCGGGTGTGCAGGCTCAGCGGTGCGGGCGGCGACGACTGGCTCGTCCTCGGATGCGACGTGACGCGGCAGCGCCGGCACGAGAGGTACGAGGCGGTGGCGCGCGCCCTGCTGGAACAGTCGCCGCTCGGGGTCGCGGTCCTGGACACCCAGCTGCGCTACCGGTGGGTCAACCGCGCGCTGGCCGCCATGGACGACGGCACCGCCGAGGTCCCCTACCCCGGCGAAGACGCCGGATCCGAGGTGGCCGAGGCGGATGCCCGCGACGAGAGCGCCCTGCGGGCCCTGGTCGCCACGGCGCGGGAGTCCGCCGTGGTGACCCGGCAGGCCAGGCAGGTGCTGCTCTCCGGGAAGTGCCAGGTGACCCTCGAACACACCCCGGGCCGGCACACGGCGTCGGACAAAGAGGCACAAGGAACTTCCCGGCTGCGCTCCTTCTTTCCGCTGCGGGACGGTGCGGGCCGCACGCTGGGCATCTGCTACGCCGCTCTCGACCTGACCGGACAGGACCCGGCGCGCGAACGGCTGACGCTGCTCAACGCCGCCACCGATCACATCGGAACCACCCTGGACCTGGACCGGACGGTGCAGGAGCTGGCGGAGGTCCTCGTCCCGCAGGTCGCCGACTTCGTGGCCATCGACCTCCTGGACGCCGTCCACGCGACGAAGGTGCGGGACGCCGAATCGCCGTACGGGGCGCAGACGCTGCGGCGCGTGGTCCATCGGTCGATCAAGGAGGACCAGCCGGAGGTGATCGTCCGGGTGGGCGAACCCACCCGGTACCCGGACCTGTCTCCCCAGAGGCGGTGCCTGGCCACCGGAAAACCCCTGCGGGAGGTCGTCGGCACCTGGACGCCCTGGCTCGCCCACGACGCCCGGCGCTGGGAGAAGATGTTCCGGCTCGGTGTGCACACGCATCTCGTCGTGCCCCTGCGGGCGCGCGGCACCACGATGGGCGTGGTCACGCTGCTGCGCTGGAAGAACCCCGAGCCGTTCGACGTGGACGACCTGCTCTTGGTCGAGGACCTGGTGGGGCGGGCCGCCATGTGTGTGGACAACGCCCGGCGCTTCGCCCGCGAGCACCAGGCGGCGCTCACCCTCCAGACGAGCCTGCTGCCGCTCGCCCTGCCCGAGCACAGCGCCGTCGAGGTGGCCTACCGCTATCTGCCGGCCGACGCCGAGTCCGGGGTGGGCGGCGACTGGTTCGACGTGATCCCGCTCTCCGGTGCCAGGGTCGCGCTGGTGGTGGGCGACGTGGTCGGCCACGGGCTCCATGCGGCGGCCAGCATGGGCCGGCTGCGGGCCGCCGTGCAGACCCTGGCCGACCTGGATCTGCCCCCGGACGAGCTGCTGGCGCGCGTCGACGATCTGGTCGTCCGCCTGTCCGACGAAGCGGAGGCGGCGGCCAAGGAGCCCTGGGTGATCGGAGCGACCTGCGTGTACGCGGTGTACGACCCGATCGCCCGCAAGATCGTCGTCGCGCGTGCCGGGCACCCGAGCCCCGCGATCGCCCATCTGAGCGAGCCCGTGGAGTTCCCCGACATCCCCGCGGGCCCGCCGCTGGGACTGGGCGGCCTGCCGTTCGAGTCGGCCGAGGTGGCCGTGGAGGAGGGCAGCGTCATCGCCCTCTACACGGACGGGCTGATCGAGGCGTCGGACCGGGACGTGGACGTGGGGATGGAGCGCCTGTGCTTCACCCTCGCCCACCCGGACCGCCCCCTGGAGGAGATCTGCGACATCATGGTCCGCACGCTGCTGCCGGACCGGCCGCGGGACGACGTGGCCTTCCTCATCGCCCGCACCCACGTCCTCAGCTCCGACCGCGTGGCCACCTGGGAGGTGCCCACCGACCCCTCGGCCGTGCGCGTGGCCCGGGAGAACGTCACCGAGCAGCTGTGCCGGTGGGGGCTGGACGAGATGGTCTTCACCACGGAGCTGATCGTCAGCGAGCTGCTCACCAACGCCATCCGGCACGCGTGCGGCCCGATCGGACTGCGTCTCATCCATGAGCGCGCCCTGATCTGCGAGGTTTCCGACGCCAGCAACACGTCCCCGCACATGAGGCGGGCACTGGGCACGGACGAGGGCGGACGCGGCCTGTTCCTGGTCGCCCAGGTCGCCCAGCGCTGGGGCACCCGGTACACCAGCTCGGGCAAGACGATCTGGGCGGAGCAGCAGCCTCCCGGGTCGCCCCCGCGTCAAGCGCGGTGTTAGAACTGGGAACATGATCGGACGCACCCGCCGGTCCCGGTCGAAAGCGGCACCGCCGCCGGGCGGGCGGCGGTCCGCTGATCCGTCCCGCCGCCCCTGGCGGTTCCCCGGACGCCGCCTCTCGCCGTCCTGGAGCCTGCGCACGCTCGCGGCGCAGGTGTTCCTGCTCCAGGTCATCGTGGTCCTGGTGCTCATCGCCGCGGCCGCGACCGCACTGGTGCTGCAGGCGCGCTACGACGGCGAGAACAACGCCAGGGAGCGGTCGCTCGCCGTCGCGGAGACGTTCGCGCACGCGCCCGGCACGGTGGCGGCATTCCAGTCAGCCGATCCGACGAGGGTGCTCCAGCCCTCGGTCATGCAGGCGCAAGCCGGATCCGGCGTCGACTTCATCTCCGTACTGGACCCGCGGGGCGTGCGGCTCGCGGACACGCAGAAGCATCTGATCGGCACCACGGCGCAGGACGTCGGCCGGGCCGCGATGGGCGAGACGTTCACCGACACCTTCCACGGCAAGCCGGCCGACGCCGTGCGGGCGGTGGTACCGGTGATGGACGCGAGCCGGCGCGTGGTCGGCGTGGTCACGGCCGGGATCGAGATCGAGAACGTGGGGCATCTGCTGGACCAGCAGCTGCCGATGGTGCTGGGTTCGGCGGCCCTCGCCCTGGCGCTGGCCACCGGGGGCACCGCCCTCGTCAGCCGGCGGCTGCGCCGCCAGACCCACGGCCTCGGCCCGGCCGAGATGACCCGGATGTACGAGCACCACGACGCCGTGCTGCACGCGGTGCGCGAGGGCGTGCTGATCGTCGGCGCCGACGGCCGGCTGCTGCTCGCCAACGACGAGGCGCAACGGTTGCTGGGCCTGCCGTCGGACGCCGGCCGACGGCATGTCACGGAGCTGGGGGTGGGCGAGGAGCTGACGCGGCTGCTGGTGTCGGGCGAGGCCGCCTCCGACGTGGTGTGCCCGGCCGGCGACCGGCTGCTGGCGGTCAACACGCGGCGCACCGCGCCGTACGGTGGCGCGCAGGGCCTGGTGGCCAGCTTCCGGGACACCACGGAGTTGCAGGCGTTGTCCGGCCGGGCCGAGATGGCGCGGGGGCGCCTGACGCTGCTGTACGAGGCCGGGGTGCGGATCGGCCGGACGCTGGATGTGCGGCGCACCGCGCAGGAGCTGGCCGAGGTGGCGGTCCCGCGGATGGCGGACGTCGTCACCGTGGAGCTCCTGGACGCGGTGCTGCATGGCGAGGAGCCCACGGGCGCCGTGAACCGGATGCGCCGTACCGCGCTGCACGGTTCGCTTCCGGGCGATCCGTTGCAGCCGGTCGGGGACTCGATCCAGTTCGTGGTGGCGGACACGCCGATGGTGGCGGCGCTGCGCCGCGGGAAGGCCGTGCTGGTGGCGGGCCTGGAGTCCGCCCGGGACTGGCGGGCGCAGGATCCCGAGGGGGCGCGCCAGGTGCTGGCCTCCGGCATTCACTCGCTGATCACGGTGCCGCTGCGGGCACGGGGTGTGGTGCTGGGCATGGTCAACTTCTGGCGGGGGGCCGGGTCGCCCCGGTTCGACGAGGAGGACGTCGCGGTGGCCGAGGAGCTGGTGGCCCGCGCGGCCGTCGCGATCGACAACGCGCGCCGCTACTCCCGTGAGCACGAGATGGCCGTGACCCTGCAGCGCAGCCTGCTGCCCCGGGACCTGCCCGAGCAGGACGTGCTGGAGGTGGCGTGGCGCTATCTGCCGGCGCAGTCGGGTGTGGGCGGCGACTGGTTCGACGTGATCCCGCTGCCGGGGTTCCGGGTGGCGCTCGTGGTCGGGGACGTGGTGGGTCACGGGCTGCACGCGGCGGTGACGATGGGCCGACTGCGGACGGCCGTGCTGAACTTCTCCTCGCTGGACCTGCCCCCGGAGGAGCTGCTGGGGCATCTCGACGAGATGGTGGCGCGTCTGGACACCCAGGTGGAGGCGGCGGACCCGGAGAGCTCGCGGGTCACCGGTGCGACCTGCCTGTACGCCATCTACGACCCGGTGGGCGGGCACTGCACCGTCGCCCGGGCCGGGCATGTCGCCCCGGCCGTGGTGGACCCCGCGGGCCGGGTGACCTTCCCGGACCTGCCCCTGTCGCCGCCGCTGGGGGTGGGCGGGCATCCCTTCGAGGCGGGCGAGCTGGCGCTGCCGGAGGGCAGCAGGCTGGTGCTGTTCACGGACGGACTGGTCGAGGACCGCAGACGGGACATCGACCAGGGGCTGCGGATCCTCGGCGAGGCAGTCGCCGATCCGGACCTGTCACCGGAGGAGACCTGTCGGGCCGTGATGGACACGATGCTGCCGCAGCACCCCAGCGACGACGTCGCCCTGCTCGTGGCCCGGAGCCGGCTGCTGGACCCGTCCCGGGTGGCGGTCTGGGACGTGCCGTTCGAGGCCGGCGCGGTCTCCCGGGTACGCGCGGAGGTGAGCCGCCGACTGGTGGACTGGGAGCTGGAGGAGGTGTCGTTCGCCACGGAGCTGATCCTCAGCGAGCTCCTCACCAACGCGATCCGCTACGGTGCGCCGCCGGTGCGGGTCAGGATCTTGCTGGGCCGGACCCTGGTCTGCGAGGTGTCGGACGGCAGCAACACCTCTCCCCGGCTGCGGCGCGCGGCCACCACCGACGAGGGCGGCCGCGGGCTGTTCCTGGTCTCCCAGTTCGCGGACCGGTGGGGCACCCGCTATGTGGCGCACGGCAAGGTGATCTGGGCGGAGCAGACCCTGGGCCGGGTCCCGGAACCGGACATGTCCCTGCTGATCGACGAAATGGCCTGGTGAGCGGCGGGCGTTCGGATCCGGATTCGACGTCCCGTCACGGAAACCGCTCCTTTATTAGACGCTGAGTCAAATTACTGAACCGTAACCTACCGGCCGGTACCCGCGGTAACGGCTGGTGGGTACGGTCTCGTCAGTTCACTCCCCCTCCGCGTGAGGAAGCCGGCGGACGACCGTGCCGCCTCACGCCGTCCTGCCCTCGTGCCCGGACCGGCCGTCGTCCGCCGTCCCGGCACGAGGCGGTCTCTCCTGCTCGGCCGCATCCCAGGAGGTTCCCCATGCCCGCGCGCAGACATCTGCTCGCCGCAGCGGTCACCGCTGCCTCGTGCCTCGGCGCCCAGGCCCTCGCCGCCACCCCGGCCACCGCGGCCACGGCGTCCGCACCCGTGGTGTCCCGGGGCGTCACCATCCCGGCGTTCTACACCCCGCCCACCGGACTGCCCAACGCCGACGGCACCCTGATCCGCAGCGAGCCGCTCCCGCTCGCCCTCAGCCTGCCCGGCATCGACGGCCCGCTGCCGGGCCGCGCCACCCGGGTGATGTACAAGTCGACCGACGCCGGCGGCCGACCGGTCGCCGTCACCGGCGCCTACATCGAGCCGACGGCGCACTGGCCGGGTTCCGGCGCGCGCCCGCTGGTCGTCGTCGCTCCCGGCACCATGGGCCAGGGCGACCAGTGCGCGGCCTCCATGGCACTGGAGCACCCGGTGTCCTTCAACGGCCGGACGATGTCGGTCGGTTACGAGGACCTGTCCGTCTACCGGCTGCTCGCCAGAGGCGCCGCCGTCATGATCACCGACTACGTCGGCCTGGGGACCACGGACCGGCTGCACACCTACGTCGACCGCGTCGACGAGGCCCACGCCGTCCTCGACGCGGCCCGCGCCGCCCGCGCGGTGCGCGGCGCTTCGGTGACCTCCGACTCGCCCGTCGGGCTCTTCGGCTACAGCCAGGGCGGCGGCGCCACCGCGGCCGCCGCCGAACTCCAGCCCTCCTACGCCCCCGACGTGCCCCTCGTGGGCACCTACGCCGGTGCGCCGCCCGCCGACCTGACCAAGGTCACCAAGGCCATCGACGGCAGTGAGCTGGCCGGCGCCCTCGGCTGGTCCCTCAACGGCTTCCTGCAGACCGACCCCGAGCTCGGGCCGATCGCCGACGCGCATCTCAACGCCCGCGGCAAGGCCGCCCTCAAGGACCTGTCGACCATGTGCGTGGGTGACGCGGTCCTCCACCACGGCTACACCAGGAGCACCCGGTGGACGACGGACGGGCGGTCCGTCAGCGACATCATCCGCTCCACGCCCGCCCTGCGGGCCTTCCTCGACACCCAGCGCATCGGCAGGCTGAAACCGGCCGGCCCGGTGCGGCTGGCCACCGGCACCAGCGACAACCTCGTCCCGCACGCCCAGGCCCGGCAGCTCGCCGTCGACTGGTGCCGCAAGGGCGCCGACGTCACCTATCGGCCGGTCGTCCTGCCGAACCTCATCAGCCCTCTGCTCAACCACTTCGCGCCGCTGCTCGCCGACCAGGGCACGGCCGTCTCCTGGCTGACCGACCGCCTCGCGGGCAAGCCGGCCCCGGCCGACTGTGCGGCACTGCCGTTCCGGCCCTGACTCGGGACCCCGCACGCGGCAGGGGCCGCCACCGAGGGCGCGGCCCCTGCCGGACCCGGGGATCTCAGGCCGCGCCCCGGTTCCTGCGGCGCCGGGAGAGGTACGTTCCCGACACAACGGCGGCCAGCAGGCCACCCGCCGCGACGGCCACCGGCACCGTCGGGAAGGACGGGGCATCGGTCGTCGCGGCCGTGTTCTGCATGGCCGGGCCGGGGGTGATGGAGGTGGCGACCGGCGCCACGTCACGGATCGGGCCCACCGACCGCACCGAGCCGTCGGCGTTCAGCAGCAGCCGCTTGCCGTTGGGGTGGCGGAAGTCGAACATCCCCGTGAGGGGACGCGCGGTGGCGTCGAAGGAGTGGTCACCGATGCGCCCGGTGTGCCAGTTGTCCTCGATGAAGCGGAGGATCGACGCCTGGTCGGTCTGCGTGTGGTCGACCTTGTCGACCTTGCTGTACGGCGAGACCACCAGCAGCGGCTGGCGCGTGCCGGGACCGCAGCGGTCGAGGTAGCCGCCGGACGCGGGAGGGCCGGCCTGGCAGGCCGGGCTGTCGGTGGGTTTGCCGTTGGAACCGAGCGAGGTGTCGGTGGAGCCGTTGCGCACCTTGGCGAAGGCGTGGTCGTACCAGCCGTCGGAGTCGTCGTAGGCGATGACGACGGCGGTGGACCTCCACTGCGGCGAACTCTGGATCGCGTTGATCTGCTCGACGAGGAAGTGCTGCTCGTCGATCGGGTCGGAGTACCCGGCGTGGCCGTCCTGGTAGGAGGGCGCCTTGACAAAGCTGACGGACGGCAGCTTGCCCGCCTTCAGCGCGGCGGAGAAGTCGGTGAGGTCGTAGTTGTGGTTGGCCCGGCCGTCGTGGCCGATCTCGGCCACGTCCTCGGGGGGCAGGTGGTGCGGGTTGGCCGTCGACTCGTAGTAGGCGAACGGGTTGTGGTGCGGGCTGTAGTCGACGACCTGGGCGCCGCCGACGTTGGCGTGCGCGGTGTCGCACCGGGCGTACTCGCCCTGCTTGCCGCTCCACGCGGTGGAGGGCCGGAAACCGCCCTGGAACCAACCCCAGGTGACGTGCCGGTCGTTGAGCAGATCGCCGATGTTGCGGCCCGTCATCACGCCCAGGGCGTTGCTGCTGGTGTGGTTCTTGCCGGAGCAGTCGTCGTAGCCCGGGTCCGGGTCGTTGACCATCGTGCCCACGCCGTCGGCGTCGGGCGACTTGACGGTGTAGGGGTCGGGCGTGGAGGTCTGCCGGGGGTTCTCCGTGCCGGAGGCCGGATCGACCGAGATGATCCCATGGGTCTGGCCGGAGACCAGGTTGATGGCGCCGGGGGTGGACGGCCCGTAGTTGGAACTGAAGGAACGGTCGCCGAGGGCGTAGTGCTGGGCGTAGTTCCACAGCGCGGTGACGGTGTTGCCGTCGAAGTAGTCCATGACCAGGCCGGGTTCGCCGAACAGCCCGCCGCTGCACTTGTCGACCTCGGTGTTCTGCACGAACTGGTCGGCCCTGCCGCCGTTGTAGGCGTACTGCTCGGGCCCGTAGGAGTGGTTCTGGTCGCAGGTCACGGCCTGCGCCGGGCCGAGCCGCCGGGGCGCGTACTGGTTGGGGTTGTGCTCCAGCAGCCCGGCGTGGGCGAGGGTGTCGATGTCTCTGGGGGTTCTCCTCGACGCCGTGAACCGCGTGCCATCGGTGTTGGCGGCCTTCGGGTACGTGGCGAAGTAGTGGTCGAAGGAGACGTTCTCGTCGAAGAGGACGACCACGTGCTTGATGGGCGTGGCCGTCGATCCGTGACCGTGGTGGCCGGTGGGCACGGCGGCCCGGCCGGGGGCTCCCGCGCCCAGGACGGTGAGCGCCGCGGCACCGGCCAGCGCCCCGAGGCGTCGTATCGTTGCTCGTCTTCCCCTGCTGGCCATGCGGCTTCACCTTCCGGGCAGGATCGTCTTGGCGTCGTACGGCCTGGGATGCTCCGCCGGGCGGGCGGCGCGGTGGCGGAGCCATGATGGCGTGGAAGTGAACACCGGGTCAGGAAGGCAGCGCCAACTCTTGACCGTGTATTGACCAATTGGCCGAACGTACCCCTCCGGAAGGCCGAAAAGGAGTGAAGAGACCGAGGAGGCCCGGGAGTTCAGGCGAGCAGCGTGCGGCCGTACCAGTCGCTCTCGTCGCGGACGCCGGGCAGGGCGAAGAAGTAGCCGCCGCCGAACGGCTCGATGTAGTCGGTGAGCGGCTCGCCCGCCAGGCGCTTCTGGACGGTCTCGAACTGGCGGGTGAGGTCCTGCTGGTAGCAGCAGAACAGCAGGCCCATGTCGAGGTTGCCGTTGGTGTCCAGGCCCCGGTCGTAGTTGTAGGCGCGGCGCAGGAGTCGCTGGTCGGCGGTGGCGGTGGTGCGGGGGTTGGCGCGGCGGATGTGCGCGTCCAGCGGGATGACGTCGCCCTTGGGGTCGTCCGCGAAGTTCGGGGTGTCCTGCTCGGCGTTCCCGTCCAGCGGGGCCCCGGACTCCCGGGCCCGGCCGAGCATGCGCTCCTGCTCGGCGAGGGAGACCCGGTCCCAGAACTCCACGAGCATCCGGATCAGCCGGACCACCTGGTAGCTGCCGCCGACCGCCCAGTCCGGCTCCCCGCCGCCCGGCCCCACCCACACCAGCCGGTTCATCTCCCCGGGGTCGGTGGGGTCGGGGTTGGCGGTGCCGTCCTTGAAGCCCATCAGGTTGCGCGGGGTGCCCGACGGGCGGGGCGGGCTGGTGAAGCCGTCCAGGCGCCAGCGGACCTGCATCCCGCCGCGGGTGTGCCGGGCGATGTCGCGCAGCGCGTGCAGGACCGTGTCGGGCTCGTCGGCGTGCAGCTGCAGGCTCAGGTCGCCGTGGCACCAGTCCGGCCGCAGATCGTCGTCCGGGAAGGACGGCATGGCCGTCAGGCGCCGCGGGCGGCGGGTGCCGAGCCCGAAACGGTCGTCGAAGAGCGCGGCGCCGACGCCGACGGTCACGGCCAGCGCGCCGGAGGGCAGCCGGCCGCCCAGAACGCCGGAGTCGGCGGGCGGACCGGTGATGCCGACGGGCTCGGGTATGCCGCCGGAGGTGAGGAACCGGGCGCGGTCGGTGAGCGTGCGCAGCAGTTCGGTCAGCTCCGCGCGGTCGTCGGCGGTGACGTCGAAGGCGACGAACGCGGTCGACCGACGCGGGGCCGCGAGCACCGACTGCTGGCGCGGCCCGTGGAACGCGGCGACGGCCGAGGGCACCGGGCCCGGTTCGAGCCCACCGGCCGCGGAGCCGGTCGCAACGGCGGCTCCGCCGCCCGTGGCCAGTCCGGCACCGGCCAGGGCCGCACCGCGCAGGAAGCGGCGCCGCCCCACTCCCCCGGTGTCCGCGTCCCCCTCCCCCGGAGCCGCCGCCCGTCCCACACGAGCTGCCGGCGGCTCGTCCCGCGCGCCGGGGCGCGTCCGCTCGCCGGGGCTCACGCCGTCCTCCGCGGATCGCACAGGGTGGCCACGGAGGCCAGCCGTTCCACCAGGTCGCCGAGGACCGCGTCGGTCTTCTCCCGCCGACTGCGGCTCAGCCCGGCCGGCGGAGTCCAGCGATCCCCGTGGTGGAGGCTGTCCAGCAGGGCCTGGGCACGGTCCATCTCCCGGTCCAGGTCCCGCAGACCGGGGTAGCGGGGAGCGAGCAGCGGGCGCAGCCGGGACAGCACGGCACGGGTGCCGTCGAGGTTGGCGCGGGCGGTGGCGAGGTTGCTTCCGCTGCCGTAGTCGGTGCGGCCGGTCAGCTCGAACTGCACGGTGTTCTCCAGGATCTCGTGGGCTCGCAGACCGAGCTGGGCCGGGTCCATACGGGCCTGCGCCCAGTCGTCGCGCAGCGCGGTGAGGGCCTTGACCAGGGCGGTGGCCGGGGCGCGCAGCGCGTGTGCGGACTCGCCGTGCCACAGCCCGTACTCGATCCGGTGGAAGCCGGTGAACGAGGGGTCGTGGACGCCGCCGGGCAGGCCGGCGTCGGTGCCGTTGATCCGCGCGTCCGCGTCGCCGAACGCGTCGTAGGCCCCGCCGAGGCGCTCGTACCGCAGGTGCGCGGGCAGCCAGGCCGCGCGGGCCGCGCCGAGGTCGCCGCGGTCGATCGCGTCGCGCAGCCGCCCGGTCAGCCGCAGCGTGTCCGCCAGTCCCCCGGCGACCCACTTCTGGTAGTCGATCGCCGGGGGGATCAGGTCGTGCTCGGTGACGGGTGCCGCCGCCGGGCCGCCGCGGCCCCGGCCGACGCGGACGGTGGGCCCCGTGACCGCGTCGGCGTCCTCGGGCACGCACCGGAACGCGTAGGCGCCCTGTCCGAGGCGGACCGTCAGGGACCGGGTGGTGCCCGGTCCGATGCCCTCGACCTCCCCGTACACGGCGCGGGTCCCGGGCGCCTCCAGATAGACCTCGGCGGCCCGGTCGGAGGTGTTGTGCAGGTCGAAGATCCGCACGCCTGGTTCCGCCGCGTCCCAGCCGCGGCCGCAGTGGCTCTGCGAGACCTCGACGGTGGTGTGCGGCGGTCCCTGCGCCCCCGCGTCCGCGCGGTGCCGGGCGCGGGCCAGGGCCACCACGCCGGCCGCCAGGAGCAGCAGGGCCACCAGCCCGGCCACGGCCCACCGCCGCGGCGCCCCCGCACCAGGGCGGCCGGCCACCGGCATGCTCGTCCTCCCCGGCTCGAAACCTCGCGTGATCACCTCATGCTAGGCAACGAGCGTGGCCCGGACAGGTGTCCGGGAAAATGCGTAGCCAAGAGTTTTCTCGGCGTTCTCAGGGGTCCGGACGTGCCCGGCGGTCCCCGGCCTGCCGGCGTCCTGTGCGGCACGCCCCGTGCGCACCGCCGGTCCGGCCGGGCTCGTAGGGTGGGGGTCGTCCCGCCGTCCACGGCAGGACGACCCATGACAGCACCACCCGGAGAACACTCGATGACCTACGTCGCGGATCCCACGCGCTACGACGGCACCATGCGCTACCGGCGCACGGGCCGCTCGGGACTCGACCTGCCCGTCCTGTCCCTGGGCTACTGGCACAACTTCGGCGACGACCGGCCGTTCGAGACCCAGCGCGAGATCGCGCTGCGCGCCTTCGACCTCGGCATCACCCACCACGACCTGGCGAACAACTACGGGCCGCCCTACGGCTCCGCGGAGATCAACTTCGGTCGCCTGATGAGGCAGGACCTCGCGCCGTACCGGGACGAGCTGGTCATCTCCACCAAGGCGGGCTGGGACATGTGGCCCGGCCCGTACGGGCAGGGCGGCGGCTCCCGCAAGTACCTGCTGGCCTCGCTCGACCAGTCGCTGAGCCGGATGGGCCTCGACCACGTCGACATCTTCTACTCCCACCGGCTCGACGCGAGCACGCCGCTGGAGGAGACGATGGGCGCCCTGGACACGGCCGTCCGCCAGGGCAAGGCGCTGTACGTGGGCATCTCCTCCTACGACGCCGAGCGGTCCCGGCAGGCCGCCGCCATCCTCCGCGACCTGGGCACCCCGCTGCTGATCCACCAGCCGTCGTACAGCATGGTCAACCGGTGGATCGAGACCGAGGGCCTGCTGGACGCGGCACAGGAGGAGGGTTTCGGAGTCATCGGCTTCACGGCCCTGGCCCAGGGCCTGCTGACCGGGCGCTACCTGGACGGCGTCCCGCAGGACTCGCGGGCGGCGCGGGGCACGTCGTTCGACACCGCGTGGCTGTCGGAGGACATGCTGCGCCGGCTGCGCGCCCTCAACGACATCGCGGCCCGGCGCGGCCAGAGCCTCGCGCAGATGGCGCTCGCCTGGGCGCTGCGCGACGAGCGCGTCACCTCGCTGGTCATCGGCGCCTCGCGGGTGGAACAGCTGGAGCAGAACGTGGCCGCGCTCGAGCGGCCGGACTTCAGCGACGAGGAACTGGCCGAGATCGACAAGTACGCCACCGACGGCGGCGTGGACCTGTGGCGGGCGGCCCGTACCGGGAACCTCGGCTGACCGCGGCGGCCTGCCGGAACGTGCCGCATCCCCCGTCCTGCGGCGGACGGGGGATGCGGCGTGAGGAGCGTTGGGCAGGCCTTGCACCTGCATCTCCCCGCGGGAAGCGGGGTGTCTTTCCTTGGACCACCAACGCAGGGGCGGGTGCCGGGAGTTCCGGCTGCCTGCGTGACCATCACACTATCCCGCCCGTGCCGCCGACGCCCCACGAGACGCGCGCACCGTCACCCGAACGCGTCGTCAGCGCTGTTCAGGGGCGGTTGGCGCCGGACCGCTCAGCCGTGTCCCCTGCCCCTGCCGTGGCCCTTCCCGCGGCCCTTGCCACCGTGGTCCCCGTCGTCGGCGTTCAGAACCGGTGACACCAGGTCGTGGGCCGCTTCCAGGGCCGTCGGCACGGGATCGGATTCGCCCGGCGCCATGGCGTTGTCCTCGGCCGCCTGGGCCGAGAGGACCGGACCGAGCAGGAGACCGCCCCCCAGCGCCAGCACCGCCACCACCTGTCGCCCGCCGACGCGTCCGATGTGACCGGTCAAACGTCCACCTCCCTGTGCCGGCCGGGCCGTCGTGCCCGGCACAGGGAGGTTGGCACGTCTGCTGAACGGCACGTCGGCGAGTCCCGGCCGGCTCCCACGGAAGGCGGAGGCCGTGACGCCCGAGATGACGAACGTCCGTGCCATCGGCGTCACCGCGGGAGTGCACTGACAGCCACTCGGCGTGCGTTGGCATTCCATGCACCGTACGCATGGATGAGCGACAGCTCAGAGGAGGAGGTGGGCGCGCAGCTCCTCCACCGCGTCGGCCGTGTGCTGCGCCCGACACCGGCCGGACGCGTGTTCAAGGAGTACGTCGACGCCGCCCTGGACGACTACGACCGGGGGCGGCGGGCCGTGGCCGAACTCGTCGACCCGGCCGCCGGCGTGGTGCCGCCGGCCTTTCTGCACACCCTGGGCACCTGGCTGGTGCCCCGCCTCGTCACCGGGTTCCGGGAGGACTTTCCGCAGGCCCGCTTCGAGTTGCACCAGCACGGGGAGAACGGCCTGGTCCAGCATCTCCTCGACGCCACCGCGGACATGGCGATCACCAGCGGGGACCCCGGCCATCCGCTGATCACCTGGCGGCGCCTGCTGGTCGAGCGCTGCTGCTCGCCGTGCCCACCGGGCACCGGCTGGCCGGCCGCCCCCGGGTCCGGCTCGCCGAGGCCGACGAGGAGCCCTTCATCCTGCTGAGGCCCGGCTACGGGCTGCGCAGCGTCACCGAGTCGCTGTGCCGTCAGGCCGGCTTCGCCCCGATCGTCGGCTTCGAGGGCGAGGAGGTGCACACCCTGCGCGGCCTGGTGGCGGCCGGGCTCGGCGTCTCCCTGATCCCGTCGTCACCGGACGCGGCGGCGACCGGTGACGTCCCGATCCGCTATCTGGGGATCACCGACGTGCACGGCGCCCGGGACATCGGCATCGCCTGGCTCTCCGGACGCACCCTCCCCCGGCCTCGCGGCACTTCATCGACCACGCGCTTCGCGTGACGGCCACGGCGGCGACGGCCGGTGGTGACCACCGGCGCGGCACCGGCCGCGGGCCGGGGCCGTCGGCGAGGACCGGAGACAGGGCGTGGCGGGGACCGGGCCCGCCGGTGTGCCGTCGCCCATTGCGCTGACATGCCCTTGCCTGGAGCAATGGAGCCCTCGGGACGGAGTTCCGCAGCAGGCTGGTGGTCTTGATCAAGCCCGCCGGGAGTTCCTGTGAACAGGCCGCCTGAGTGTTACCGCGCAGACCGTCGCCCGGTGCCGGGCCGCACGCTCGTGCGTCCGCGGTGCCCTGACGGGTCCGCCGTGCCACCGCCGGGTCCGCACCGGGTCCCGCGGTGAGGCCGCCCGGCCGGTCCGAGGCCGCCCGGGCCCGTGCGGCACGGGTGAAGGCCGCCCAGCGCCGGCTGCCCGCCACGCCGCGGTGGCTGCGCCTGCTGCCGCTCGCCTACGTCGCCGGGGTTCTGGCCATCGAGCCGATCACTCCGGTGGACTGGCCCGTCAGCTTCCTGCTCACCGCCCTGCCGCTGGTCGCGGCCTTCGCCTACGGGCCCGCCGGGGTCGCCGCGACCACGGTGTTCGCCGTCGTGTTCGAGGGCGTGCTGGCGGGCACGCCGTGCTGTGCCGGGCGTATGGTCGGCTTTCTGTGGGACCGCCACTACGTGGCCAACTACGTCTGCACCGGGTTGGTGGGGGTTCTCGGCACGATCCTGGCGGCGCACCGGAGGCGACGGGAACGGACGCTGGCCACGGTGCGTTCGGTGGCGGAGACCGCGCAGCGGGTGCTGCTGCGGCCGGTGCCCCGTCACCTCGGCCAGGTCTTCGTCGAGACGCTCTATCTGTCCGCCGCCGCGGAGGCGCGCATCGGGGGCGACCTGTACGAGGCGGTGCCGACGGCGTACGGGGTTCGGCTGCTCATCGGGGACGTGCGCGGAAAGGGCCTGGTCGCCGTGGAGACGGCCGCGACGATACTGGGCGCGTTCCGGGAGGCCGCCTACGACGAACCCGGCCTGGCCGGCGTGGCGGGCCGTGTGGAGCGGAGCATGAGCCGTCACGCCGCGCAGCTGCCCGGCAGCGAGCTGGCGGAACGCTTCGTCACCGCGGTGTTCGCCGAGATCCCCGAGCACCAGCAGATCGTCCGCATCGTCAACTGCGGTCATCCGCCGCCCCTGCTGGTCCACGAGGGCGGCGTCACCGAACTGTACGCGACCGACCCGTCACCGCCCATCAACCTCGGCATGCTGATCGGCAACGGCTACCGCGTGGACGTCCAGCCGTTCCGTCCCGGTGACCAACTGCTGCTCTACACCGACGGCGTCACCGAGACCCGCGACGCCGAGGGGGCCTTCTACCCGCTCGCCGAGCGTGTCGCGCAGTGGGCCGCACTGCCTCCCCGCACTCTGCTGGACCGTCTGCACGAGGATCTGCTCATCCACAGCGGCGGCCGCCTCGAGGACGACATCGCCGCCCTCGCCGCGTACCGCCTGCCCGGCGACCACCCGGCCTGAGGGCATGCCCGCCGGATTCCTCCGGCCGACACCGCCGCCGCCACGACCGCCGCGTCGGCCGCGGGTTCACTGGGGCGGCGGAGCAGCGTCGGGTGCGGGCGGCAGTGCCAGGTGCGCGAGGTCTCCGGGCCGGGGCGAGGTCACCGGCCAGAGCGGCGGCGGGGTGCCGTCGGCGACCGCGGCGGGGGCGTCGGAGAGTCTCATGCGCTCGCGCAGGCGGCCGTAGAAGTCCATCGGGCCCAGCCGCACGGCCCGCAGCCGGCGTGGGGAGGCGTAGATGCCGATCCAGTCCCCCGGGTCCAGCACTCCGCGCAGCTGTCCGTCGATGCTCACGACGGCCTGGCCCGAGTGGTCCAGCATGCGCAGGGCGATCGGCTCGTCGGGCGCGGCGACGACCGAGCGGTCGAACACCATGTGCGGGGCGACGGCCGTGAAGACAAGGGCGTCCGCGCGCGGCGAGACGACCGGACCGCCGGCGGCGAAGCTGTAGGCCGTGGAGCCGGTCGGGGTGGCGACCAGCAGCGCGTCCGAGGAGTACGACGCGAGCAGCCGTCCGGCGATGTAGACGCCGGCCGACACCTGGCGGTCCCGCACCAGCTTCTCCACGACGATGTCGTTGAGCGCGGTGACGTTCAGCGCGATGCCCCAGTCGCAGCCCGACTCGCACTCGGTGCGCACGCGTGGCGGCGGCAGCATCGGGCGGCGGCCGTAGCGCATGAGTTCCTCGATGCCGGCGGGCACTTCCAGACGGCGCGAGGCGCGCATCGTGAGCAGCATGCGGTTCTCGACGTCGAGCCGCTCGGCGAGGACCGCGTCCAGCGCCGAGTGGACGAAGGCCACGGGCACCTCGGTGAGGAAGCCGACCCGGCCGAGGTCCACGCCCAGGACGAGGGCGTCGTGCACGGCGGCCAGCCGGGCGCCGCGCAGGAACGTGCCGTCGCCGCCCAGGGTCACGATGAGGTCCGGGTCGCCGGCGGCGTCCACCTCCTCCCGGGCGCTGTGCCGCCCGCCGTCGCGCCACACGTCGATGTCCGTGCAGTGCACGGCATGGTCCGCGCACCAGGAGCGCACGGCCCCCGCCGCGGCCACGGCCTCCGCGCGCCCTTCGTGCACGACCAGGCCGATCCGACGTACCGTCACATCCGTCTCCGAGTCGATTCGCGTCGCCGAGCGGCGGGCGACGCCGGAAGCCATCCTCACCGCGCGGGCCGCCTCCGTCCGCGCCGCCACGCCGCCGGACGCCCCCCTCCGCGGGGCCCGGGCCTTCCCCGAGCGGCCCGGTGCGGCTCCTCCGGCAGGTAAAGGAATCGTATGGTCCAGTCCAAGGACTCCTCTGGTCCAGACCAATCTATTGACGTGCTCGCAACACCCTCAGGAAGCTGGGGCAACTTCCCCACACCCCCTGGAGGCAGGCAGTGAGACGTCGTCACGCATGTCTGGGCGCGGCCACCGCCGTCGCGCTCGCCGCCGTCGGCACCACCGCACTGGTCGCGGGCAGCGCCTCGGGCGCGACCACCCGGCCGAGCGACCGCTGGTACGCCGCGGCCCCGTATCTGATGCCTCTGGACAACGACCCGCCGGACGCGGCCGCCATCATGGACGCCACCGGGCTGAAGGCGTTCCAGCTCGCTTTCATCCTCGCCCCCAACGGCGGCGGCTGCACACCCACCTGGGGCGGCACCGCCGCGGTCTCCTCGGACACGGCCGTGAAGTCCGTGATCGACACCATCCGCGCCAGGGGCGGCGACGTCTCCGTCTCCATCGGCGGCTACGGCGGCACCAAGCTCGGCCAGGCCTGCTCCGACCCGGCCGCCACGGCCGCCGCGTACCAGCAGGTCATCACCAAGTACGGGCTGCACGCCATCGACTTCGACCTGGAGGAGCCGGAGTACGAGAACGCGGCGGCCATCCACAACGAGATCGGCGCCGCGAAGATCCTCCAGCAGCACAACCCCGGCCTCTACGTCTCGGTCACCACCGCCGGAACGGCGGACGGCACCGGATGGTTCGGCAAGCAGATGCTGCTGGAGGCGAAGTCGCAGGGGTTCACCCCGAACAACTTCTCCATCATGCCGTTCGACGGCGGCTTCAACGGCGCGGCCTCCCCGACCGGCGCGCTGACCAAGTTCAACCAGATCCTGCAGTCCACGTTCGGCTGGGACGAGGCGACCGCCTACGCCCACGAGGGCTTCTCGGGGATGAACGGCCGCAGCGACACCGGCGAGATGTTCTACCAGAACGACTTCCAGACCGTGCTGGAC
Organism: Streptomyces sp. NPDC003393; assembly: GCF_053589015.1. Taxonomy (NCBI): domain Bacteria; kingdom Bacillati; phylum Actinomycetota; class Actinomycetes; order Kitasatosporales; family Streptomycetaceae; genus Streptomyces; species Streptomyces sp. NPDC003393. The sequence continues at coordinate 48,825 of NZ_JBSFRB010000001.1, forward strand.
TTCGCCACCACCCACCACATGGACCGCTTCACGTTCTGGTCCCTCAACCGCGACCGCCAGTGCTCCCCGCCCGACAACGGCGGCCGCACCTCCGGCACCTGCTCCAGCGTTGCGCAGAACGCGTGGGACTTCGCCAAGTTCTCGGTGAAGTTCGCCGGCGCCACACCGCCCACCGCCCCGCCCACCACGACGCCACCCACCTCCTCCACGCCGACCCCGCCGGGCGACGAGTGCAAGCCGGCCTGGAATGCGAGCTCGGTGTACACCGCGGGCGACGAGGTCTCCTACGGCGAGCACGACTGGAAGGCCAAGTGGTGGACCCAGAACGAGGTCCCCGGTGCCTCCCAGTGGGGCCCGTGGCAGGACGAGGGCGCCTGCTGACGGCCTGCACGGTCGCGCCGGTCCTGCCGTGACGGGCCTACGGCCCGGCCGGACCGGCGCCCGTTCCGCTGCCGTGCGGTGCGGCCGGCCCGACGGGTGACGCGACGACGGGCCGCCGTCCCGCCCGCGGCGTAGGGTGATCGTGCCGGGGCAGTGCCCGGTGGGCGGGCGACGACAGCCGGCCCCGGCGGGAGGTGCCGGGCATGTCGGACGATCCGCGGGAGCCGCGGCCGCTGCCGGGTGGCGCGACCGTGTCGGATCTCAGCGCCCAGGTACGGCAGCTGGCGCTGGAGCAGCGCCGGCTGCGGCGGCTGCTGGACGCGGTGGTGGCCATCAGTGCTGACATGGACACAAGGACAGTGCTCCAGGACATCGTGAACGCCGGGGTCGACCTCGTCGCCGCCCGGTACGGCGCCCTCGGCGTGCTCGGGGACGAGGGGGAGTTCGCCGACCTGATCACCGCGGGTGTGGACCGGACGCGGCTGCTGGCCGAGTCCGGACTGCCACAGGGCCACGGGCTGCTGGGCGCCCTGTTCGCGGATCTCGCGCCGCTGCGCGTCGACGACGTCGCCGCCGACCCGCGCTCGGTCGGGTTCCCGGCCGGGCACCCGGTGATGACCACCCTTCTGGGGGTCCCGCTGCGGGTGCGCGGCACCGTGTACGGCACCCTCTACCTCGCCGACAAGCACGACGGGACGCCGTTCGGTGACGACGACGAGGCCCTGCTGACCGCGCTGGCCAGCGCGGCCGGCGTCAGCATCGAGAACGCCCGGCTGTACGAACATCTCAAGCGGGCCGCCGAGCAGTTCCAGCGCCGGCTGCTGCCCGTGCTGCCCGACCTGGCGCCCCTCGAGGTGGAGGTCCGCTACCAGCCGGCGTCCGAGCTGCCGAAACTCGGCGGGGACTGGTACGACGCCGTGCCCCTGCCGGACGGGGCGGTCCTCGTCGTGGTGGGGGACGTCACCGGCCACGACGTGGAGGCTGCGCCGGTGATGGGGCAGATCCGCAGCATGCTGCGGGCGCTGGCGTTCGACCGGGGCGGGTCGCCCAGCCTGGTCGTGGACCGGCTCGATCACGCGCTGACCATGTCCCCCGACCCCACGGCGGCCACCTTGGTGATGGCCCGCATCGCGCGCGAGCCGGGCGCCGGATACACCATGCGCTGGACCAACGCCGGCCATCCGCCGCCCCTGCTGATCACCTCCGACGGCACCGCACGATGGCTGGCGCCCGAACCGCACGGCATCCCGGTCGGCGTCGATCCGGGGCTGCACCGCCCCGACCACACCCACGCGCTGCCTCCGGCGAGCACGCTGCTGCTGTTCACCGACGGACTGGTCGAACGCCGTGGGCAGGACATCGGAACCGGGCTGCGGCAACTGGCCGACCGCGCCGCCGCCCTGGCCACGGCCCCACTGGCCGCCCTCTGCGACCACCTGATCTCCCGCGAGGACACCTACGACGACGATGTCGCCCTGCTCGCGCTGCGGGTGCCGGACATGACGCCCGGGACGCCGCCGGGTGCGGACACTCCCTCCGCACAGGGGTGATACGACGGACCTCGTACGGCCGGGCGGTCCGGCGCGGCGAGGGGCCCGTGGCGGCGAGGTCGCGCGGCCACGCGTCGGGGCGGGCGTCCGCCGTCACGTGAGGCCGTCCCGGTCGTGCTCCTCGGGCGCCCGTTCCTCACCCTCCCGCGCGTGCGGCGGCGGGTCGAAGTGGACGGTGATCCGCTCGAATCCCTTGAAGGACTCGGTCGTGGCGTAGGACCGGTAGGCCCGCTGGTCCCCGGCGCTCAGGTGGACGCGGTCGGTGAACGGACTGAGCAGGCTCCTGGGCCACAGCCGCATGCACCGTACCGCGCTGATCTCCGCCGTGACCAGGTACACCAGCGCCCCCAGGTAGATCCAGGCCAGCAGGCCGAGCACGATGCCGAAGAGTCCGTATGTCGCCGTGGTGCCCTTCAGCACATGCCCGACGTAGTAGGTGCCGCCCCACAGCAGTCCCTGCCAGGCGCACGAGGCACCCAGCGCCGGACCCCACATCACGCGCAGTGGCACCCGGCGCCGGGTGAGCAGTCGGTAGCTGCCGATCAGCAGGGCGGCGTTCAGCAGGACGGCCAGGAGGCCGGCGGCCACGCGCACGCCGACCTCCAACCGGGCGCCGAAGATGCCCGCCGCCCACTCGGCGACGGTGGACACACCGGTGATGACGCACAGGCCGAGCGCCAGCAGCGACAGGAACTTCAGCCCCTTCCAGCGCGAGTGCAGCGGGTCGGGCCGGGCGTGCCGCGGCACGGCGAAGATCTTGTTCAGCGCGTGCTGGGCGGCCTGGGCGACGTTCAGCGCGCCGTAGAAGCTGCCGATCACGCCGACCACGACGGCGACGGTGCTGCCGCGGAAGGAGCCGATGTTGTTGACGATCTGGTCCCCGATGACCGGGAACTCGCTGAGCGCTGAGTTCAGCACCTGCTGCTGGAGGTGGGGGTTGCCGCTGAGGATCGCGCTGAGCACCGCGACGAGGAAGAGCATCAGCGGGAACAGCGAGAGGAAGCCGTAGTACGTCAGCAGCGCGGCCAGATAGGCGGCCTGGTCGTCGTAGAACTTGTAGATCACGGCCAGCGGGAGGCCCGCCCAGCGATGCCGTCGCTGGTAGGCGTCCAGTCGGGCCAGCACGTCCATGCGTTCATCCACACCGTCGGCCGTGGCTCCGCTGACACCGGACGCCACCCGTTCCAAGTGCCCTGGCCAGGCCGTTCCATGCGGAACGGCGGATTCCGGCGGGGCGCGGCCGGACGTACGGCAGCGCGCGGCCCGCATCCGGCGGCGCGGGCCCGCCGTTGCGCCGGACGGGCCAACACACCGGGCCAGGCGGGCGGGGGCGCGTGAGCGGTGCGCCGGTGGTGGAAGGGATGGCGCACACGCGAATGCGAGGGAGGCCGGATGCCCGATGCCGTGACCCAGGACGCCGTGCCGTACGCGGCCGCCGTCGACGAAGGTGCTCCGACCCTGGACCGGGACGGGCCCGGCTTCGACCGGCTGAGCGCGGTGGCCGACGCGGTCCTCTACGAGGGCTACCTGCTCTACCCGTACCGCCGTTCGTCGCCCAAGAACCGGGTGCGGTGGCAGTTCGGCGTCCTGCTGCCCCGGAACTGGGTGGAGCGTGACGGCCCGGTCGCGGCCGGTGTGTCGGGCTCCGCCGACTCCTGGTACCAGCGGACCGAGTGCCTGGTGCGGGTGCGGCGGCCGGATGCCGGCCTGCGGGTACGGGTGCGGTACCTGCAGATGCGGCACAAGCAGGTGGAGGCCGCGGACGCGGACGGCGGGCACCGCCCGGTCGAGTCGCTGCGGACCGACGACGGCACGGCCCATCTGACCTTCGACGAGGCGGTGCCTCGCGAGACCGACCTCGCCGTCGCCCTGGACGACCTGCTCCGGCGCGACCTCACCGTCCCGGTGGGCGCGGCGGCCTGCGCCGAGACCCGGTCGCTGCCCTCGGGCGCCGGGCGGGTGGTGCGGCGGTGCGCGGAGGTCCGGGCGAGCACCGTGCTCACGGCCGAACGGCTCGCGCCCGGCCTGGTCCGGCTGCGGGTGCGCACCGAGAACACCGGCCGGGCCCCGGACCCGGCCGCGGGGCGGGCCGAGGCGCTGCGCCACGCGCTCATCGCGACGCACTGCCTGATCGGCGGCGACGGCGTGGAGTTCGTGTCGCTGATCGATCCGCCCCCGGATCTGGCGGAGCACGCGGCCGCGTGCCGCAACGCATTCACCTACCCGGTGCTCGGCGGACCGGCGCCCGCCGGCGGCGACGGTTCCGGGGGCGCCGGGCCGGTCCTGCTCTCCGCGCCGATCATCCTCTCCGACCGCCCTCAGGTGGCGCCGGAGAGCCCGGGCGATCTCCACGACGCGGCGGAGATCGACGAGATCCTGACCCTGCGCACGATGCTCCTGACCGACGAGGAGAAGGCCGAGGCCCGGGCGACCGATCCACGCGCCGCCGCGATCCTCGACCGGGTGGACACCATGCCGCCGGAGGTGTTCGCCCGGCTGCACGGCGCCATCCGCTCCCTGGCCCCGGAGCGGCGGGAGCCCCCCGGCCCGGGGCGTCCCGCCTGGTGGCAGGAGGGCGGTGACGACGGCCTGTCCCCCGCCACGGACACGGTGCTGGTCGACGGCGTGCGCGTGGGCGGCGGCAGCCGGGTCCGGCTCCGTCCGCTCGGCCGGGGTGCCGACGCCCAGGACATGTTCCTGGCCGGGCGCACCGCACGGGTCGCGGCCGTACGCCACGACGTGGACGGCGGTGTCCACCTCGCCGTCACCGTGGACGACGACCCCGCGTCCGAGCTGCACACCTGGTACGGCCGCTTCCACTACTTCCGTCCCGACGAGCTCGAGCCGCTGCCCGACCAGCGGCCCCCCACGGCCCGACCGGACCACACCCCCACACCACCCCCATCGGACACGGACAGCGAGGGGCAGCAACCCAGATGACCACCACCGAGGCCCGCTCCAAGGCACGCAAACCCGCGCAGATCGTGGACATGTCCTGGGACCCGATCACCCGGATCATCGGGAACCTGGGCATCTACACGAAGATCGACTTCGCCAACCAGGAGGTCGTGGAGTGCCGCTCCACGTCCTCCCTGTTCCGCGGCTACTCCGTCTTCATGAAGGGCAAGGACCCGCGCGACGCCGGGTTCATCACCTCACGGATCTGCGGGATCTGCGGCGACAACCACACCACCTGCTCCAACTACGCCCAGCAGATGGCCTACGGCGTCAAACCGCCGCCCCTGGCCGAGCACATCACCAACCTCGGCGAAGCCGCCGAGTACATGTTCGATCACACGATCTTCCAGGACAACCTGGTCTTCGTCGACTTCTGCGAAGCCATGGTGAAGGCCACCAACCCGTCCGTCCTGGCCCGGGCGGAGCGCACCGAAGCCCCGCGCGGCTACATCCACGGCTACCGCACGATCGCCGACATCATGCGCGCCTTCAACCCCTTCGAGGGCGAGGTGTACAAGCAGGCGCTCAAGGTCTCCCGGGTGACGCGGGAGATGTTCTGCCTGATGGAGGGCCGCCACGTGCACCCCTCCACGCTGTATCCGGGCGGGGTGGGCACCATGCCCCAGCCCACCGTCTTCACCGACTACCTCTCCCGCCTGCTGAGGGTGCTGGACTTCATCAAGCAGGCGGTGGCGATGAACGACGACGTCTTCGACTTCTTCTACGAGGCCCTGCCCGGCTACGAGCAGGTGGGACAACGCCGGATCCTGCTGGGCTGCTGGGGCGCCTTCCAGAACCCCGCCACCTGCGACTACCGCTATGAGAACATGAACGCCTGGGGCCGGGACATGTTCGTCACCCCCGGCATCGTCGTGGACGGCGAACTGGTCACCAACGACCTGGTCGACATCAACCTCGGCCTGCGGATCCTGCTGGGCTCCTCCTTCTACGAGGACTGGGTGAACGAGGAGCCGTTCGTCACCCACGACCCGCTCGGCAACCCGGTCGACATCCGCCACCCCTGGAACCAGACCACCCTGCCCGCACCGCAGAAACGTGACTTCGACGGCAACTACAGCTGGGTGATGAGCCCCCGCTGGTACGACCGGCGCACCGGCGACCACCTGGCCCTGGACACCGGCGGCGGACCGCTGGCCCGCCTGTGGACCACCGCGCTCAGCGGCCTGGTCGACACCCCCTACGTCAAGGCCACCGGGCACAGCGTCCGCATCACCCTGCCCAAGAGCGAGAAGCTCCCCGAGACCACTTTGGAATGGCACATCCCCAAGTGGTCCAACACCATCGAACGCGACCGCGCCCGCCCCTACTTCGTCGCCTACGCCGCCGCCATGGCCGTCCAGTTCCTGGAGAGCGCCATGGGCCTCGTCCGCGGCGGCGACACCAAGGTCTTCGAGAACTTCGAGGTCCCCGACGAGGCCATCGGCTGCGGCTTCCACGAGGCCGTCCGCGGTGTGCTCTCCCACCACCTCGTCATCCGGGACAAGAAGATCGCGAACTACCACCCGTACCCGCCCACCCCGTGGAACGCCAGCCCCCGCGACTCCTACGGCACCCCCGGGCCGTACGAGGACGCCGTCCAGGGGCAGCCGGTCTTCGAGGAGAACGGGCCGGACGACTTCAAGGGCGTCGACATCATGCGCACCGTCCGCAGTTTCGACCCGTGCCTGCCCTGCGGCGTCCACATGTACATCGGCAACGGCAGAACCCTCACCACCAGCCACACCCCCACCTACGGAGCCGGACATGGCTGACGCCGGGCCGGCCTTCCCCGCCGGCCGCCTCCAGGATGCGGACGTGGAGGTCCGGCTCGCCCGGATCGACGAGTTGCTCGCCGGACTGGACTGCGCGCCCGGTCCGACGGTGCGCCTGGCGGTGGAGGCGGTCCGGCTGCTGACGGAGGTCTACGGCGAGGCGCTGGCCCGGGTGCTGGAGCGCGCGGACGAGGCCCTGGCCCGGCAGCTGGCCGAGGACGAGCTTCTCGGGCATCTGCTGGTGCTGCACGAGATCCATCCCGAACCCGCCGAACGCCGTGCCGCCCGCGCGGTCGAACGGCTGCGGCCCGCCGTGCGTGAACGCGGCGGCGACGTGGAGTGGGCCGGGGTCGACGGATCGGTGGCCCGGGTCCGCCTGAAGACCGCCGGCGGCTGCGGTTCCGGGTGCGGCGGCGGGACGGGAGACGCCGGCGGGGCGGTGCGTGAGGCGGTGCGCCAGGCCGTGCTCGCCGCCGCTCCGGAGCTGACCGCGGTGGAACCCCTCCCGGAGCCCGCCGACCGGCGGGCGGCACCGGCGTTCGTACCGCTGGACGCCCTGGTGCGACGGCCCACGGGCACGGCCCCGGCCGGGGAGGCGCGGTGAGCTCGGACGGGGCACTGGCCCGCCTGATCCGCTCCTCGGCCGTGGCCGACCGGTCGGCCGGCGCCGAGGCGTGCGAGCTGTGCGCCACGCCGGTGCCCGAGGAGCACGCCCATCTCTACGACACCGCGCAGGCGGAGCTCTGCTGCGCCTGCGGACCCTGTTCCCTGCTGTTCGCCGGGGACGGCGCGGGCGACGGGCGCTTCCGGCTCGTGCCGCGGCGCCGGATCCGGCTGCGCGGCGTCGACACCGGGACGCTCGGGGTGCCGGTCGGTCTGGTGTTCTTCGTGCCGCACGCCGACGGAACGGTCACCGCCCAGGGGCCGAGCCCCGCGGGCGCGATGCGGTGGGAGGTGGACGCGGCGGCCTGGCGGCGGGCCGCCGAGCAGTGTCCCGAACTGGCCGCCATGGAACCGGACGTGGAGGCGCTGCTGGTGAACACCGTCCGCGGCCTCGACCACCACTGGATCGTGCCCGTCGACGACTGCTTCCGGATGGTGGCCCTCGTGCGCCGGGAGTGGCGGGGACTGTCGGGCGGCGGCCGGGTGTGGCGGGCCGTGGAGGAGTTCTTCGCCAACCTCACCGAACGGCACTGAGCGACCCGGCGACGGGCCGAGCGACGCCTGGCGACAGGCTGGGCGGCAGGGAGAGACGTGCACGAGTTGTCGATCGCGACCGCGATCGTGGAGCGGGCCGAGGAGTGGGCGCGGGCCGACGGGACGGGCGACGTCGCGTCGGTGACCGTGCGGGTCGGTGAGCTGTCCGGTGTGGTGCCCGACGCGCTGGACTTCGCCTTCGAGGTGGCCCGGGAGGGCACCCCCCTGGCCGCGGCCCGGCTGGTCGTGGAGCATGTGACGGCGCGCGCCTACTGCGCGCCGTGCGCGGCGGAGTTCGCGCTGGGCATGCCGCCGTTCTTCTGGTGTCCGCGCTGCGACCGCCCGTCACGGGACCTGCGCGGCGGACGGGAACTGGAGATCACCGCCGTCGAGCCCGCGCCGCCGCCCACGCCCTGACGGCCCCGGGCCGGTCCGGGCGCCCTGGACCGCCGGGCAGGCCGGCCGCACCCGGGAGGACGCGGTCCCCCGCCGGTGCCCGACTCACCGGCGAGGTCGCCTCCCCCGGTCGCGCTGCCGCCCGGACCTGCGGCGGCCTCCCCGGGGTCAGCAGATGCGCGGAAGTTGCTCCCCGAGCGGCAGGTCGACGACCCGGGTGCCGCCCAGGCCGGTGGAGACGACGACCATGCCGGGGTGTTCGGCGACGCACTCGCCGATGAGCGCGGCTTCGCCGCCCTGCGGGTGAGCGCGCATCGCCTCCAGAACCCCCTCGGCCTCCGTCGCTGACACGAAGGCCACCAGTCGTCCCTCGTTGGCGACGTACAGCGGGTCGAGGCCGAGGAAGCCGCAGGCGTTCGCGACGGCATCCGGTACGGGGATCGCGCGCTCCTGGAGCCGGACGCCGGTGCCGGAGGCGCGGGCGATCTCGTTGAGCGAGGCGGCGAGCCCGCCCCGGGTGGGGTCGCGCAGCACATGGACGTCGGGGGTGACGGCCAGCACGGCCGCCACCAGGTCGGCCAGAGGTGCGGTGTCGCTGGCGATCTCGACGCCGAACTCCAGGCCCTCCCGCACGCTCATGACGGCCACGCCGTGCAGCCCGATCGGGCCGCTCACGATCACGGCGTCCCCCGGGCGGGCCCGCTGCGGGCGGATGTCCACCCCCTCGGGGACCAGCCCGACCCCGGCGGTGGTGACGTACACGCCGTCGCCGTGCCCCGCCTCCACCACCTTGGTGTCGCCGGTGGCCACGGTGACCCCGGCCGCCTCCGCCGCGGCGCCCATGGCGCGCGCGACCCGGTCGACGACGGCCAGCTCCACGCCCTCCTCCAGGACGAAGGCGGCCGAGAGGTAGGCGGGGCGTGCGCCGCTCATGGCCAGGTCGTTGACGGTGCCGTTGACCGCGAGGTCACCGAGGCTGCCGCCGGGGAAGAACAGCGGCCGCACGACGTAGGAGTCGGTGGAGAAGGCGAGCCGGGCGCCGCCGAGATGGAGGACGGCCGAGTCGCCCATGCCGGCCAGGACGGGGTTGCCGTAAGCCGGGGCGAACACGTCGTGGATCAATTCGGCGGACAGGGCGCCGCCTCCGCCGTGGCCCATGACCACGACCGGCTGGTCGCGCAGGGGGGCGGGGCAGGTCCAGTTCACGGGGTCGACGGGGGCGGTCTCGGTCGCTTCCGGGGCGAGTTCAGCCAACGGAGTTCATCTCCTCCTGCGGGATACGGGAGCCCGGTGCCGGAGTGCCGTTCATCCGGCGGTACAGGTAGTAGGCCGCACAGGCGCCCTCGCTGGAGACCATGGTGGCGCCGAGCGGGGTGCGCGGTGTGCAGGCGGCGCCGAACGCGGCGCACTCGGTGGGCTTGATCAGCCCCTGGAGGACCTCGCCGGCCCGGCACACGGCGGGTTCCTCCGTGCGGATGCCGGTGACGTCGAAGCGGTGTTCGGCGTCGTAGGCGCGGAAGGCGTCCGACAGCCGCCAGCCGCTGGCGGGGATGCGTCCGATACCGCGCCAGTTGCGGTCGGCGACCTCGAAGACCTCCTGGAGCATGCGCAGCGCGGCCGGGTTGCCGTCCTCGCGCACCGCGCGCGGGTAGGCGTTCTCCACCCGGTGCTCGCCGCGCTCCAACTGGTGGACGGCGCGGCGGACGCCTTCGAGGATGTCCAGCGGTTCGAAGCCGGTGACCACGATCGGCACCCGGTGCCGGGCGGCCAGCTCCGGGTACTCGGCGGTGCCCATGACGCTGCACACGTGCCCGGCGGCCAGGAAGCCCTGCACCCGGCAGGCGGGCGCGGTCATGATGGCCTCGATGGCCGGCGGAACCCGGACGTGCGAGACCAGCAGGCTGAAGTTGTCCAGGCCGAGGCGGCGGGCCTGGTGCACCGCCATGGCGTTGGCGGGCGCCGTCGTCTCGAAGCCGATGGCGAAGAACACCACCTGCCTGTCGGGGTGCTCCCGCGCGAGCCGGAGCGCGTCGAGCGGCGAGTACACCACCCGTACGTCACCGCCCTCGCCCTTGACGCGGAACAGGTCGCGGTCGGTGCCCGGCACGCGCAGCATGTCGCCGAAGGAGCAGAAGATCACGTCCGGGCGTGCGGCGATCTCCAGGGCCTTGTCGATGACCTCCAGCGGGGTGACGCACACCGGGCAGCCGGGGCCGTGGATCAACTCCAGCTTTTCGGGCAGGAGTTGGTCGAGGCCGTGCCGGATGATGGAGTGGGTCTGGCCGCCGCAGACCTCCATCAGCGCCCACGGCTGGGTGACCGTCGCATGGATCTCGTCCAGCAGCCGCCGGGCCAGCTGGGGGTCGTTGAACTCGTCGATGTACTTCATCGGGCCTCACTCCCGCCGTGTTCGCTCGCGCCGGCCGCGGAGACCGGTGGGACCTCGCCCCGGCTCCCGGCCTGCTCCGCCGCCTGCTGCCAGGCATCGCCGAACTCCTCCTCCAGCAGCCCCAGTTGCTCGAACAGCTCCAGGGACGCCCGGGCCGACTCCTCGTCCAGCCGTTGCAGGGCGAACCCGACATGGACGATCACGTACTCCCCCACCCGCAGATCGGGCAGGTACTCCAGACACGCCTGTTTGCGGACCCCGCCGAAGTCGACGACGCCGGTGAGCGGGTCGGCGCGGTGGTCGATGGACACGACCTTGCCGGGCACTGCCAAACACATGGGTCACTCCGTCTCGTCGCTGTCGGCGATCTCGTGGTGGTCGGGGATCTCGTCGCTGCCCCGGGTCTCGTCGTGGTCCGGGGTCGCGTCGCGGTCCGGGGTCGCGTCGCGGTCCGGGGTCCGTCGCCGCGTTCGGGCCGCGACCACGAGCTGTCCGAGGGCCAGACCGCCGTCGTTGGGCGGGACCTCGCCGTGGCGCAGAACGGCGAGGCCGTCCGCGGCCAGCAGCGCGGCGCACTCCTCCTCCAGCAGGCCGTTGGCGAAGACACCGCCGCTGAGGACGACCGTGGTCAGGCCCGTCGCCGCGCGGGCGCGGCGGCAGATCTCCGCGACGGCATGAGCCACGCCCCGGTGGAAGCGTGCCGCCAGGACCGGTGCGGGGGTACCGCGCCGCCGGTCGGCGAGGAGCGCCCGCAGCATGGGCGCGGGGTCGCACCGCACCGGACCGCTTCCGGTGGTCAGGTGGAAGGGGTACGCCGCCCGGTCCGCGCCGTGCGCCTCGGTGGCGGCCGCCTCCAGTTCGAGCGCGGCCTGCGCCTCGTAGTGCGCGCGGTGGCAGAGGCCGGCCAGGGACGACACGGCGTCGAAGAGACGGCCCATGCTGGAGGTCGGCACGCACGCCAGTCCCCGCTCCAACTGCCGCCTCAGCACGGTCCGTTCCTCCGGCGCGCAGGCGATGACGCTGGGCAGGTCGGGGTCCCACGGCAGGCCCGCCGCCCACAGCCGGGCCAGCGCCAGGCGGCACGGGTTGGCCACCCCGGCGTCGCCGCCGGGCAGCGGGGCGGGGGCCAGGTGGGCGAAGCGCCGGTGACCCGCGTAGTCGGCGAGGAGGAACTCGCCGCCCCACACGGTGCCGTCGTCGCCGTACCCGGTGCCGTCGAAGGCGACGCCGATCACCGGTGTGGTGCCGTCGAGGCCGTGCTCGGCCATCGCCGAGGCGATGTGCGCGTGGTGGTGCTGCACGAGCACCGGCTCCGGACGGGCGAGCCCGGCGGCCCGCCGACGCGCCCGGCGGGTGGAGTGGTAGCCGGGGTGCAGGTCGGCGGCGACCAGTTCGGGGCTCACCCCGGTGAGCGCCAGCACATGTCGTTCGGCTCGCCCGGCGGCCTCCAGGCCGGCCAGGTCGCCCATGTCGCCGACGTGCGGGCCGAACCAGGCGTGGTCGCCCTCGCCGACGCACAGCGCGTTCTTCAGGTCGCCGCCCACCGCGAGCGCGGGACGCACCGCGAACGGCAGGCGCAGCGGGCGGGGCACATGGCCGCGGGAACGGCGCAGCACCTGTTCGGTGCCGTCGGGGCGTACCCGCAGCAGCGAGTCGTCGCACGGACAGGCGATGGGCCGGTCGTGGGCGAGAAAGGCGTCGGCCAGTCCGGCCAGCCGGGTCAGCGCCTCGTCGTCGTCGGTGACGATCGGTTCACCGGAGCGGTTGCCGCTGGTCATCACCAGCAGTCGGGGGCCGGGCGGGTCACCGGGCAGGCCGAACAGCAAGGTGTGCAGAGGGGTGTAGGGCAGCATCAGGCCGATGTGCGGGCTGCCGGGACACACCTCGTCCGCGGGTCGGGGCCCGGCGGCCGGGGTACGGCGGCGCAGCAGGACGATGGGCCGCCGGGGGCCGGTGAGCACGGCCCGTTCGCGTTCGCCGAGGACGGCGACGTGTTCCGCGGTGGCCAGGTCCGCGCACATCACCGCGAAGGCCTTGCCGCCCCTGTCTTTGCGGGCACGCAGGGTGGCGACGGCGCGGGGGTCGGTGGCGTCACAGGCCAGGTGGTAGCCGCCGACGCCCTTGACGGCGACGATCCGTCCGGCGGCGAGCATCGACCGGGCCGCCGCGAGGGCTTCGGCGTCCCGGGCCGGGCGGGGGCCGCCGCCCTCGGCGGGCACCAGACGCAGCCGCGGTCCGCAGTCGGGGCAGGCGACGGGCTGGGCGTGGAAACGCCGGTCGGCGGGGTCCGCGTACTCGCGCGCGCAGCGGGGGCACATCGGGAAGGTCCCCATGGTCGTGGCCGCGCGGTCGTAGGGCATCGCGGTGGCGATGGTGAACCGGGGGCCGCAGTGGGTGCACGTGATGAACGGGTGCCGGTGGCGGTGGTCGCGGGGATCGGCCAGTTCCCGCAGGCAGTCGGCACAGGTCGCGGTGTCGGGCGGGAGCTGGGTGCGGCCGGCCGCCCGCTCGGTGGGGCGGATGGCGAAGGGGCCGGTGGCGCCCGTGACGGGCAGCTCTTCGAGTCCGATGCCGGTCACGACGGCCAGGGGCGGCGGCTGCCCGGCCAGCCGGTCGCAGAACCGGGCCACACCGTCCGCGGGGCCCTCGACCTCGATCAGCACCCCGCCCGCGGTGTTGCTCACGAAACCGGCCAGCGCCAGGTCGGCGGCGAGCCGGTGCACATACGGCCGGAAGCCCACGCCCTGGACCGTGCCGCGGACGGTGAGCCGGCGGCGTACGGGGGCGGTGGCGGGGGCTGTCATGAGGCGGGAGTACCGGCCGGGCGGGGCTGTGCGCGGGTGTCGTCGGCGTACTCGTCGACGGCTGTGTGCACGGGAGCCGGACGAGGGGTGTGGCTGTGGCCGTGCCGGGCGCTGTGCGGGCGCGGGTCGAGGGGCGGTCGGTGCGGCGGTGTGCCGTCGAGGGCGGCCAGCGCCCGGTCCAGTACGGTGTCGACGCCGTCGCCGGTGCGGGCGCAGGACCGCAGGATCTCCACCCCGGGGTTGACCCGGTGGACGTTGGCCCGGAAGGTGTCCTCGTCGAAGCCGGCCGCCGCGGCCAGGTCCGTCTTGGTGACCACGACCAGGTGGGCGGAGCCGAACGCGGTGGGGTACTTCAGCGGCTTGTCCTCGCCCTCGGTCACGGCCATCAGCACGATGCGCAGGCTTTCGCCGAGGTCGTACGAGGCCGGGCAGACGAGGTTGCCGACGTTCTCCACGAACAGCACCCGCGTGGCCGCGGGCACCCGGCCCGCCAGCCGGGCGCGCACCTGCCGGGCCTCGAGGTGGCACAGCCCGTCGGTGAGCACCTGCTGCACCGGAGCGCCGGACCGGGCCAGTCGGCGCGCGTCGTTCTCGGTGGCCAGGTCCGCGGTGAGCGCGGCCACCGGGACGCCTCGCTCGACCGCCCGGGCCAGCACCCGGCCCAGGAGTTCGGTCTTGCCGCTGCCGGGGCTGGACAGAAGGTTGACCAGCGCGGTCCCCTGCCGGGCCAGGTCGCTCCTGAGGGCCTCGGCCAGGTCGTCGTTCTTGGCGAGGACAGCCTGCTTGACGTCCTGTGTGACGTCGGCGGACCGGCACATGTCGCTTCTCCTCGCGGTCGGTTCGAGTGCTCGCGGTCGGTCGGGGGACTGCCGGCCGGCGGGCGGGCCGTCCGGCCCCTCACCGATCTTGTGCCGTGCCGGTGGCCGGAAGCGGCAGCGCAGCCGTGTGCGGCGGTGCGGATTCGTCCGGGCGGCCCAAGGACGGGGTGGCCGCGGGATCGGCGAGCAGGACCGGGACGATGCCGTGCAGCGCCTGGACGGCCCGGTCGACGGCGGCGCCGACCGGACCGCTGAGCCCCGGCACGATGTCCTCGTCGCCCCGCGGGAGGACGTCGGGCTCGCAGGCGAGGACGAGGACCCGGGGCAGCGGTCCGTCGCCGAGGTGGGCGGCCAGGGCCAGCACCTTCGCGGGGTCCATGCCGTGCGCCTCGGGCGGGGCCGCGGCCCCGGCGCAGGTGTCGGGCGGCTCCGGCTCGATCAGGGACAGGGTGCCGGGCCGGTGCCCGCGCGGCGCCGCGTCGACCAGGACGGCGGTGTCGTATCCGTAGAGCAGTTCGTAGGCGAGGTCGAGGCCGCGGATGCCGAAGTCCCGCACTCGCACGGCGTCGGGCAGCGGCCGGGCCGCGAGCGCCTGCACCACGTGGGGGCCGAAGGCGTCGTCCGCGAGGAAGATGTTGCCGACGCCCGCCACGAGCATCCGGGGGCGGGACCCGGGCGGGGTCGTCATCGCGCGTCCCCGCCGGCCGGCTGGAGGAGGGGTGGGGCCAGGGGGTCGGCGGGGCCGCTCGGCGTCTTGCGGACGAACGCCGACCGCAGTGCGTGGTAGGGCGCCGCGTGGTCGAAGAAGATCTCGTGCATGCGGGCGAGTTCGGCCCGCCGGTGGTCTGCGAGGGGCCGTACGGCCTCGTCCCGGGCGCGGGCCGCGGCCTTGGCCTCGATCCGCCGGGCGAGGTCGGGGGCGGCGGCGAGTTCGGCCGCCCTGCGGGCGGTCTCGTCAGCGAACCGCGGTGCGGGGACGGGCAGCAGACGGTCCACCAGGCCGAGGCCGTGCGCGGTGGCGGCGCTGACCGGCAGCGCCTGGGCGGTGAGCCGTTCGGCGGTCCGTGCGCCGACGCGGCGCGGCAGGCTGTAGGTCCAGTACTCGGAGCCGTACAGGCCCATGCGGCGGTAGTGGGGGTTGAGCACGGCGCCGCCGCGGCACCACACCTCGTCGGCGGCGAGCGCGAGCATGACGCCGCCGGCGGCCGCGTTGCCGCCGAGCGCGGCGACCACCAGCCGGTCGGTGGTGCGCAGGACCGCCTCGACGAGGTCGTTCATGGCGTTGAGGTTGGCCCAGGACTCGGCGGCCGGGTCGGGGGCCGCCTCGATGACGTTCAGGTGGATGCCGTTGGAGAAGAAGTCGCGGGCGCCGCCGAGCACGAGCACGGGCGTGGGGCGGGCGAGCGCGTACCGGTAGGCGGCGAGCAGCCTGCGGCACTGGTCGGTGCTCATGGCTCCGCCGGGGAAGGAGAAGGTGAGGAAGCCGACGTCGCCGTCGCGGCGGTAGCGGATGTCGGTCCAGGTGCGCCGACCGGGGGGCAGTTCGAGCGGGACGGTGGCCTCCGGGAGTGAGCAGGGGCCGAGGACGGAGGTGGCGGGGCGCTTGAAGGGCGCGGGGTCGCCGGAGTTCTTGCGCGGCCTGAGCTCGGGGATCCACACGGCGCCGTCCCGGGTGGCCCGGCACACGGCTCCGGCGCGGGTGGCGAGCGGTTCGCCGGGGCGTCCGCGCAGCCGGTCCTCGGGGTGGCCGCCGTGCAGGAACACCTCCCGGCCGCGCAGTTCGTCGAGCACGCCGGGCCGGGAGTCGGCCGCGCGAAGTCTGCGCAGCACGGTGGCGGTGCTGTCGTTGTCCCAGTCGATGCGGCGCTGCGGCTGGCGCATGACGTCGCGCCACATCACGTGCACCGACGCGTCGTTCTGGGACAGCGGTTTGAACGAGCCCTCCTCGTAACGCCGTACGGCCAGCAGTACGGCGGCCGCCGCCGCGTCCGCGGCCTCGTTGCGGTACAGGTCGCTCTTGCCCACGTCGGACGGCTCGAAAGGCATCGACGCCCAGATGTCACCGGCGTCCATGGCCGCCTCGGCCTGCAGGACGGTCACGCCCCAGCGCGCCGCCTGGTCGGTGATCGCCCAGTCCAGGGAGGACGGCCCGCGGTCCCCGGGGGGTCCCGGGTGGACGATGAGGCATGTGTGCCGCTGCCACACGTCCTCGGGCAGCGCCGTGCGCAGCATCGGGGCGACGATCAGCTCCGGCCGCGTCCGGGCGATCGCGGTGCGGACGGCGTCGGCGCCGTGCGAGGCGAGGACCGCGTCCACCCGGTGCCCGCGGTCCGACAGTTCGGCGTACACACGCTGGGCCAGACTGTTGAACGCGCTCACGACCAGCAGGATGTCCATGACGCGGCATGGTGTCCGTTTCGCCGGGCACCGGGAAGGACCGCTGCGGCGTTTCGCCCGTCCGGTCAGGTCTCTTCCTCCATCCGGATCGCATTCCTCAGGTCCTCGAAGGCCGGGCTGTGGTCGTCCTTGTTCATCTCCAGCAGGGCGCGGGCGAGCGCGTCGAGTTTGCGCTGGACGGCGTGCTCGGCGCGCATCTCGGCGTTCTTCAGCAGGGCGGGCAGCAGCAGCGTCACAGCGGTCGTGGACTCACCCGCGAGCAGCAGCAACTCCGGTTCCAGATGGGCCGCGTGGGCGGAGACGAAGAAGCCGACGAAGACCAGGCAGATCAGGAAGAAGGCCGGTGAGCTGGTGAAGTTGGAGGCGTCTCGGCGAACTGGTCGAACGGGCCGCGCCGGGGGCCGCCACGGTGCGCGGGACTCTCGAACGTCATGAACGGGAGCTTTCCCCATGTGGCATGGCCGGAGCGGGGCTTGCGCGCACGCCGCAGCCCGCCGTCACCATCGGCGCGTCGCCTCGCTACTGTAGGTTGATATGATGTAACAGTCTGCACATGAATCGGCAGCAGAACATCGACAGGGCCTCCGTCCGTCATGACGGGGCATCAGGTCAGCACCCTCGTCGCCGTGGACTGCGCGGGGCGCTGCTGGTCGCCGCGACCACCGCGGCGCTGGCCGGAGCACCCGCGGCGACCGCGCTCCCGTCCCGGGGCCTCAGCCCCAACTGGGACGCCATCGCGGCGTGCGAGTCCAGCGGCAACTGGAGGGCGAACACCGGAAACGGGTACTACGGCGGACTTCAGTTCGCCCAGTCCAGCTGGATCGCGGCCGGCGGACGGAGGTACGCGCCCCGGGCGGACCTGGCCACGCGCCGGGAGCAGATCAAGGTGGCCCGGCGGCTGGCCCGCATCCAGGGGATGTCGGCCTGGGGCTGCGCCTGAGCCCGCCCCGACCGCCTCGACCGATGGCCCGGCCCGCGGGTCAGCACAGTACGGAGAGTGCGCCGGGCAGCACCCGGGCGGTGACGGGCAGCACCGCGTCGACCTCGCCGTCGGCGCCGTAGGGAACCGGCCGGTCGGCCTCGATCCGGATCTCCCGGCCGCGCAGGATCCGCACCTCGGGCCGGTCGACATGCGTGCCCGACCTCAACTCGTTCATCAGGGCGAAGAAGAGCCTGCGCGGGGCGGCGCGGATCAGCACCACGTCGAGCAGTCCGTCGTCCACCCGGGCGCCGGGCGCGATCATCCGGCCGGAGCCGTAGTACGCCGAGTTGGCGGCCACCACGGTGTAGCCGCGGTGGCCGTGCTCCTCGCCGTCCACGGTGACGCGGTAGGTCGCCGCGCGCCAGGTGGCCACCGCCCGCAGTCCCCCCGCGTAGTACGAGGCGGCGCCCCGCAGCAGCCGGGCGTGGTTGGCGTGCCGGTTGGCGAGCGCGTCGACGCCCGCGTACACGCTGCCGAGGACGACGGTGCGGGGGTGGACGGCCGACTCCACCTCGATGGTGTCGACCTGGCGCGGCTCGTGGTGCAGCAACACCCGTGCCAGTGCGGCCGGGTCGGCGGGCAGGTCGAGCGCGCGGGCGAAGTCGTTGCCGCGGCCGGCCGGGACGAGACCGAGGACGGTGCCGGTGCCGCTCAGGGCGCCGCCGATGCCTCCGGCGATGCCGTCGCCGCCGACGGCCAGGACGACCCGTCCCTGCTCGCCGGCCCGCCGGGCGAGGTCCTGCGCGTGGGCGAGGCTGCGGCTGTACTCGGTCTCCAGTTCGGCGCCCGCCTCGCGGAGCAGCCTGGCCACCCTCAGCAGCGCCGCGGCACCCGCGGATCCGCCGGCGGTCGGGTTGACGATGGCGGTGAACTGTCGCATCGGTGGGCCTCCGGGCGGAGTCAGGGCGGTCGGGCGGATCGGGAACGGTGGGGAGCGGGCGGGCGCGCGGACCGCGGGTCGGTGCGGGCGCCGCGCCCGCCCGCGTCACTCCAGGGGCAGGAGGACTCCGGGGTTGAGCAGACCGTGCGGGTCGAGCCGCTGCTTGACGGCGCGCAGGGCCTCGACGCCCAGCGGTCCCGCCTCCCGGACGTACCCGTCGCGGTGGTCGGTGCCCACGCCGTGGTGGTGGCTGATGGTGCCGCCCGCGCCGAGGATCGCCTCGTTCGCGGCGCGCTTGGCGGGCGCCCAGTGTGTCACGGGATCCTCGCCCTGCGCCGAGACGACGGTGAAGTAGAGGGAGGCGCCGTTCTCGTAGACGTGCGAGATGTGGCACATCACGAGCGGCGGGGTGCCGGACTCGGTGAGCGTCGTGGTGAGCGCGGTGCGGACGGCGGCGTACAGCTCGGGCACGCGTGACCAGAACGCGGCGGTCTCCAGGGTCTCGGCGAACGCGCCCACGTCCAGCAGCGCGTCGCGCAGATACGGCGCCGAGTAGCGGCCGTGGGCCCAGCGTTCGCCGGGTTCCTCGCCGAGGTACGTGCCGCCGCACGCGCGCAGCACGGCGGCGGCGCGCTCCCGGCGGTGGGCGACGTCCTCGGCGGTGCCCTCGTAACCGGCGATCGCCTGGCAGCCGGCCGGTTGCTGCCCGCCGGAGGCGCCGATGGCGTCGGGCTGGGCGAGTCCGATCAGGGTCTCGGTCTCGTCGGACAGGCGCAGCACCGTGGGCCGCGGTCCGTCCTGGGCCAGCCGGCGCAGCGCGGTGGCGCCCTCCTCGAAGGAGGCGAAGCGCCAACCCTCGTACACCCGGGTGTGCGGCAGCGGGCGCAGGCGCACGGTCACCGAGGTGATGACGCCGAAGACGCCCTCGGAGCCGAGCACGAGCTGGCGCAGGTCGGGTCCGGCCGCCGAGCGCGGGGCCCGGCCGGCCTCCAGGGTGCCCTCGGGGGTGGCGAGGGTGAGGCCGAGCACCATCTCGTCGAAGCGGCCGTACCCGGCCGAGGCCTGGCCGCTGGAGCGGGCCGCGGCGCATCCGCCGATGGTGGCCCACTCGTAGGACTGCGGGAAGTGACCGAGGGTGAAGCCGTGCTCCGCCAGCAGCGCCTCGGCCTGCGGGGCGCGCAGTCCCGGTTGCAGGGTGGCGGCGCGGGAGACGGGGTCGAGGGCGAGCAGCCCGTCCATGCGGCGCAGGTCCAGGGCGACGAAGGGGCGCGGACGGGACCCCGGCTGCTCGGGGGCGAGGCCGCCGACGACGGAGGTGCCGCCGCCGAACGGGACGAGGGCCAGGTCGTGGGCGGCGCAGGCGCGCAGGACGGCGAGCACCTCGTCGTGGCCCGCCGGGAGCACCACGGCCGCCGGGAGGTCGGTGACGTCCCCGCGGCGGATCCGCAGCAGGTCGGGGGTGGACTTGCCGCGGGTGTGCCGGATCCGGGACTCGGCGTCGGTGCGGAGGTGCGCCTCGTCGCCGACGGCGTCCCGCAGGGCACGGTGCGCGGCGGCGCTCAGCGGTACCGCGGGGACGTCGATGTCCTCCAGCTCGACCGGGCCGGTGCCGTGCGCCGTGACCCCGAGCAGGTCGCGCAGCAGCGCGGTCACCGAGTCGGGCAGCGGTGTGGCCTTGGCCGGGTCGCCCCAGCCGCTCCACAGCATGTCCATGGGGTTGTTCCTCACCGGTCGGATCGAAGGGGCGTTACACGCGTTACACTGTTACACATGACGCCTATTCGTCACAACGGTTCGGCGGCGCCGAACGCCAAGGGCGACCTCGCGGCGGCTTCCGTCCCGCCGGACACCGCCGGGGATCCCGTGCTCGACGCCGTGCGCGACTGCGTGCTGGCCGTCGGAGTCCGGCGTACGACCATGACGGACGTGGCCCGGCGTGCCGGTGTCTCCCGGATGACGCTGTACCGGCGCTCGCCCGACGTCCGCGCCCTGGTGGGCGATCTGATGACCCGGGAGTGGATCGACGTGGCCACGCGGGCGATGCCCGAGCGCCGGTCCGGGAGCGACACGCGCACGCG
Source organism: Streptomyces sp. NPDC003393 (assembly GCF_053589015.1). Taxonomy (NCBI): domain Bacteria; kingdom Bacillati; phylum Actinomycetota; class Actinomycetes; order Kitasatosporales; family Streptomycetaceae; genus Streptomyces; species Streptomyces sp. NPDC003393. Next base: position 69,427 of record NZ_JBSFRB010000001.1, read on the forward strand.
GGTCGTCGACGGGCTGGTGGCCGGGGTGGCGGCGTTCCGCGCGCACCCACTGTTCCGCAAGATCGTCGACGTCGACCCCGAACTGCTGCTCCCCTATGTACTGGACCGCCGCGGAGCCAGCCAGGAGGCCCTGCTGGCGCTGCTCCGCGACGCCCTGCGCGAGGGCCACACCGACGGTTCGGTACGCGCGGGCCACCCGGACCGGCAGGCCAGGTCCCTGCTGCTGGTCGTCCAGTCCTTCACGCTGTCGCTGCGCACGATGACCGACGAGGACGATGCCGGCCTGACCGCCGAGGCGTTCCTCGTGGAACTGCGGACCATCCTGGAGAGGACCCTGACGCCATGAGCCGAGCCCACCCGCACACCACCCCGGACGGCGCGGCTCCCGGATCGTCGCTGACCGTCGCGCGTCGCGCCCGCGAGCTGGCCCTGACCGTCGGCGGTCCGGCCGTGGACGTCCTGGTCGTCGGACTGGGCGCGACCGGGGCGGGGGCCGCGCTGGACGCGGCGGCCCGGGGGCTGACCGTGGCCGCGATCGACGCCCACGACCTGGCCTTCGGCACCTCCCGCTGGAGCTCGAAGCTCATCCACGGCGGGCTGCGCTACCTGGCCTCGGCCCAGCTCGACGTCGCGCACGAGAGCGCGGTCGAACGCGGGGTGCTGATGGAGCGCACCGCGCCCCACCTGGTCCGCGCCCAGCCGTTCGTGCTGCCTCTGACCCCACTGGTCTCCCGCGGTCAGGCCGCCCTCGCCTGGGCGGGCCTGCGCGCGGGCGACGGTCTGCGCCTGGCGGCGCGCACCGCCCGCGCCACCTTGCCGGCGCCGCGCCGGCTGTCCGCCGTGGAGACGCGCCATCTCGCCCCGGCGCTGCGCGGGACGGGGCTGCGCGGCGGTCTGCTGTCCTGGGACGGCCGGCTCGCCGACGACGCCCGCCTGGTCACGGCCGTCGCCCGTACGGCCGCGGCGCGCGGCGCGCGGATCCTGACCCGGGTGCGGGCGCTGGAACTGACCGCGACCGGCGCCCGGGTCCGCGACGAACTCACCGGCGAGGAGGGCGAGATCCGGGCCGGCGCCGTGATCAACGCCTCCGGGGTGTGGGCGGGCGGTCTCGTGGACGGCATCCGTATACGCCCCTCCCGCGGCACGCATCTGGTGCTGCGGGCCGACCGCCTCGGTCCGCTGCCCGCCGGGCTGCACATTCCGGTCCCCGGCGAGAGCAACCGCTTCGTCCTCGTGCTGCCCCAGGGCGACGGCCGGGTCTACGTCGGTCTCACCGACGAGCCCGTCGACGGCGAGATCCCCGACGTTCCCGAGGCCCCGGAGACCGACATCGGGTTCCTGCTCGACGTCCTGGGGTCCGCTCTGGAGGCGCCCGTCCACCGCGCGGACGTCGTGGGCGCCTTCGCGGGGCTCCGCCCCCTGCTGGACACCGGGCCGGGCGACGACCCGGAAGGGGCGCCCCGGACCGCGGACATCTCCCGGCGGCACGCGGTGCTCACCTCGCCGGACGGTGTGATCACCGTGGTCGGCGGCAAGCTGACGACCTACCGGCGGATGGCCGAGGACGCCGTGGACGCCGCCGTCGCCGCGCGCCGGCTGGCCGCGGGACCCTCCCCAACCGCCTCGCTGCCCCTCGTGGGCGCCGCGTCGCCACGCGCCCTGTCCGCGCTCCGGGCACCGCGCCGGCTGATCCGCCGCTACGGCACCGAGGCACCGGCCGTCCACGCCCTGGGGGTCCGCGACCCGCGGCTGCGCGAACCCGTGCTCGAAGGCCATCCCGTCACACGCGCCGAACTGGCATGGGGCGTACGGCACGAGGGCGCGCTCGACGAGGCCGACCTCCTCGACCGGCGGACCCGCATCGGCCTGGTCCCCGCCGACCGCTCCGCCGCGCTGCCGGCCGCAAGAGAGGCGGCGGGGAAGGTACTCGGGTCCCGGTAAAGGCGGAGGCGGCTCCCGGACCCCGGTGATCTCGGGGCCCTCCGGCCCGGGCCGGGGCCCTGGTGGTCCGTGCCGGTCAGGCCGCCAGGGGCCGGTCCGGTTGCAGACGGTCCAGGAGCTGGGGGTGGTGCAGGGTGCTCACCGGGGCGAGGAGGTCGGGGTGGCGCAGCAGCGCGGCCGCCCGGCGGTCCCGCTCGTCCGGGTCGAGGAGCCGGCGGAACTCGACCGAGGCGCCCGCCAGGTGGTCGCCGTCGGCGAGCGCGGCCACCGCGCGGCCGGCGAGACCGGGGTCGGTGAGCAGACAGGCCGCCCAGCTCGCCACGACCTCGTCCACCCAGGTGCGCCAGGCGCACGCCTCCGGGTCGTCGGCCTCGACGCCGTCGGCGCCGGCGATCCAGTCCAGCCGTGCCGAACCGCCGGGGCCCGACATGCCGACCAGTGCGGCGTCCATGGACGTGGGGTAGCGCAGCCAGGCCGCGACCGTGACCGCCTGGCGCGCCTGGACCTCGCACAGGGCGGAGGCCAGCGCCCCGCCGGACGCCGGGTACGCGCTGGTCAGCCATTGGGTGGTCGCCGCGATGAGAGGGGAGAGATCTTCGAGCACTGCCGGGCCGTTCGAGCTGTTCACGGACGAAAAGGACTCCGTCCACGCTAGCCGTCGGCCGCGGCGGGCCATATGGCCCAGGCCTCCTCCGGGGCGTGGCATGTACCACACGGCACGCGCCGGTGGACGGCGGTGCGGGACGGGGGGCCCGGGCGCTGCGGCGGGTGTGCAGTTGTGACGGTTCGGACGTGACCGGCGCCCAGCGGGGCGGGGCGGGTCAGGCCTCGCCGGGGAAGCGCTCCCAGACGCGATGGGCACCCAGGAGACGGGTGATCCGCTCCAGCGTGGTGGGTCCGCTGTCGCCGACGATCACGCCGGGGGCGTCGACGGGGACGCCGGCCGCCTCCAGCGCGGCCTCCGCGCCCTTCCAGGCGCCGATCGCCTTGCCGTGCCGGAAGGCCTCGGAGAGCAGCAGGACGACGCGCGGATCGTGGGTCGCCTGCTCCGGGGAGGGCAGAGGGGACTTGGCGTCGCGGGCGCCGTAGGCGTCGGCGCCCACGCCCGGCGACCCGGCCAGCAGGACGGCGTCGAACTCGACGGAGCGGGCGGTGGCGTAGGTGCGCTGGACGGGCAGCGCGTCGGCGCCGTCGCCGAGCATGCCGCCGGTCGGCGCGACGACGAAGGGGACCATGCCGTCGGCGAGCACCGCCTCGCGTACGGCCCGCACGCCGTCCAGGTCGCCGTCCGGCCCGGCGACGATGCCGATGACCCTGCCCTCCGTCGGCCAGGTCCGCCCGACCTGGGACAGCGCCGGGCTGGGCTCGACCTCGGCCAGGGGAACGGTGGCCTCGGGCGCGGGCAGGCCCAGCCCGGCGGCGACCTGAGCGCACAGCTCGGGGTCGATGTTGGCGAGCACCCGCAGGCCCCGTTCCTTGATGGCCTGCTCCCAGCACTTGCCGAGTTCGAAGGTGTAGGCGCCGATGATGTGCTCGCGCTCCACCGGGCTCATGCTGAGCCAGAACCGGCGGGGCTGGCTGAAGTGGTCCTTGAAGGTCTCGGGCGCGTCCCGGACCTTCTTCGCCTCCGGCACGCGTACGGGCGTCTCGATGTACGCGCCCGTGTCCGCGCCCGCCGTGAACGGGCAACCGCCGTCGAGGGAGTTGGGACGGTAGGGGGCGACGCCCGTGTGCACGGCGGACTGGTGGAAGCTGTCGCGCAGCATGTCGTTGACCGGGGCGTGTGTGCGGTTGATCGGGATCTGCCCGAAGTTGGGGCCGCCCAGGCGGGTGATCTGGGTGTCCAGGTAGGAGAACAGACGCCCGGCGAGCAGCGGGTCGTCGGTGATGTCGATGCCGGGGACGAGGTGGCCGGGGTGGAAGGCCACCTGCTCGGTCTCGGCGAAGAAGTTCTCCGGGTTGCGGTTGAGGACGAGCCGCCCGACGGGCTGCACGGGGGCGAGTTCCTCCGGGACGATGTTCGTCGGGTCCAGCAGGTCGATGCCCTCGAAGGTCTGCTCGGGGATGTCGGGGAAGGTCTGGATGCCCAGTTCCCACTCGGGGAAGGCGCCCGCCTCGATGGCGTCGGCGAGGTCCCGGCGGTGGAAGTCCGGGTCGACGCCGTTGATGATCTGCGCCTCCTCCCACACCAGGGAGTGCACACCCAGCTTGGGCTTCCAGTGCCACTTCACCAGAGTGGTGTTGCCCTTGGCGTTGACCAGGCGGAAGGTGTGGACGCCGAAGCCCTCCATCATCCGGAACGAGCGGGCGATGCCCCGGTCGGACATGTTCCACAGGGTGTGGTGGGTGGCCTCGGTGTGCAGGGTGACGAAGTCCCAGAAGGTGTCGTGGGCGCTCTGTGCCTGGGGGATCTCCCGGTCCGGGTGCGGCTTGGCGGCGTGCACGACGTCGGGGAACTTGATGGCGTCCTGGATGAAGAAGACCGGGATGTTGTTCCCGACCAGGTCGAAGACGCCCTCTTCGGTGTAGAACTTCGTCGCGAAACCGCGGGTGTCGCGCACGGTGTCGGCGGATCCCCGGGATCCCAGCACCGTGGAGAACCGTACGAAGACCGGCGTCTCGACGTCCCTTGCGAGGAACGCCGCCTTGGTCACCGAGGCCGCGGTGCCGTAGCTGGTGAAGATGCCGTGCGCCGCGGCCCCGCGGGCGTGGACCACGCGCTCCGGGATGCGTTCGTGGTCGAAGTGCATGATCTTCTCGCGCAGGTGGTGGTCCTGCAGCAGCACCGGTCCGCGGGGACCGGCCTTGAGCGAGTGGTCGGTGTCGTACAGCCGTGCGCCCTGCGCGGTGGTCAGATAGCTCCCGGCCTGTGCCATGGCGGACTGGTCCGCGCCGGTCGGCTGTCCCGTGGGCGAGACGGTGTCCGGGCCGGTCTGGTCCGGCTTGGGCGGCAGGGGCCCCTGGGGCTCCGTGGGCTCCGCGACGGAGGGCGAGCGCGAACCCGGCTTGCCCGGGATGCCCCCCTCCGGTCCCGCGCCGTCGCCCTGGAGGGCGTCGGCGACCTTGTGGGCTGCCTTCTTGATGGGGCTGGCCTCGCTCATCAGTACCGTTCCTCCGCTTCTGGCCGTGGCGCGGCTGGGTGCCCCGGCCGTGTGCTGTCCTGTCCGGCAGGGCGGTCGTCCGCGGGCGCGCCGGTCCGCGCCGCCCGGCCGGTCGTCACCGCTGGGCCCGAGCCCACTGGCTAACCCGGATGAGAAGAACAAAACGCCTTCAACGGGCATCAACTCCGTCAATCTCTCACGGCGGGGAGGCGGGTGCATGGGGCACGCGACGCGGGGGTGAATCCCTCCAACCCTCGCGCGGCGCATCCTCCGTTACAGTGACGCGGCTGCGGGAGGGGAAGGATCCCGGCCCGCGGGAGGGGAGAGACACGGTGACCATCGGGGCGGGAACGGCGTGGCGCGGTACGGTCGCCGCGGCAGTGCTGCTGGGCGGGGCGCTGACCGGCTGCTCGCAGGCGTCGGACGACGACGGGCACCGTGCCTCGCGTACGCCGACGACGGCCACCGGCACGGGGACGGCCGACGCGGGCACGGACGCGGGCACGGAGACCACGCGGGGCGTGGCCCGGCGCGGAGGCGGCGTCGGGGCGGCGGGGTCGGCGTGCCCCCTCCCCGTCAGCTTCGACGTCGCCGCCGACTGGAAGGCCGAGGCCGTGGACCCGGACGTCGGCGGCGACTCCCCGGAGGCCAGGGCGATCGCGGACGCGTTCCTGCGGGTGGGCCCGGTGACCGCCGCGTGCGAGATCGACGCCAAGCCGGCCGGGATCATCGGCTTTCTGCGGGTGTACACCGGCAAGCCGGGCTCGGGGGACGCCCGCTCGGTGCTGCGGGCCTTCCTGACGGCCGAGGGCGACGTGAGCAAGGCACAGTACAGCCCCTTCACGGGGGGCGGTCTCGACGGCGTCCAGGTCGAATACCTGATCACGCTCAAGACCCTGGACGAGTCGAGCACGGAGAGCGCGCTCGCCGTCGTCACCCCGAAGGGGCCGGTCGTGCTGCACCTGGGCGGGCTCGACACCGAGGAGCACGACCAGATGCTCCCCGCCTACGAACTCGCCAAGCGCACCCTGCGCCGTTCCTGACCGCGTCCGCCGCCCGCCGCCCCCGAGCCGGGGCGTCCGGCGTCCGGTCGGCCGCCGCGTCGGGTCTCCGGCGGGCCGCCCGGTGCCCGCCGGGGCTCGGCCGGTCACGGCGGGCGGGCATGCCGTGTCGGCACGGGCACGTCGGGTACCCGATCCGGCACAAGTGGGCGTCCGGGACCGGGCGAGCCGGCCGACCTGTGGAGGTGCGGCCCGGTGGGCCGCCCGGCGTTCGGTCCGGTGAATGGAGTGGGCATGACGCGGAACGGCGGCGACGCGGCTTCCGCCCGGCGGGCAGGACCCCCCGGCCTTCGTCTCGCGGCAGGCGGGGCGGAGTCTGACGGCCCGCACGGAACGCTGCCGAAGGAACAGCATCCGCCGCCCGACCAGGGACAGGCGATCCTGGAGGCGGCCAAGCAGGTCGGTGCGCTCCTGAAGCGTAAGGGACACCCGTTCGCCCTGGCGGGCAGCGTGGCCGCCTATGCGCACGGGGGGAACGCGAACCTGCGGCACGACGCCGACTTCTGCGTACGGCGCGAGGACGCCGAGGCGGTCGCGGACACCCTGCGCGACGGCGGCCTGCCGGTCCATACGCCGCCGGAGGACTGGCTGATCAAGTCGAAGTGCTTCGACCAGGACATCGACATCATCTTCGAACTGGCCCACGAGCCCGTCTCCCTGGACATGCTGGCCCGGGCCGAGGAACTGCCGGTGGACTCGGTGCGGATGCCCGTGCTGGCCCCCGACGATCTGCTGTGCGGTCTGATCGCCGCCTTCTCCGAGCACCACTGCGACTTCGGCGCGGTCCTGCCCATCGCCCGCGCCCTGCGCGAAAAAGTCGACTGGGACCACGTCCGGCGGGCCTGCGGCGACGAGCCCATGCCCGCCGCCTTCTTCTTCCTTCTCGAACGCCTGAAGGTCATCGCCCCGCGGCAGAAGACAGCGCGCACACGGCAGAACGAGCGGCAGGGCGCGCCACGGGAGCGGAACGAGCCTGGGGAGGAGCAGCCATGAACCACCACGCCCGAAAGCCGGCGCCCGGCGCTCCGGCCGCCGGCGAGAATGTGGAGTACCGGGTGGCCCATCTGAGGGACCGGATCGCGGGCGGGCCCCTGGGCGAGCTGGGCGTTCGGCTGGAGGTGCGCGGCGAGGCGGTGCTGCTGACCGGCACGGTCCCCTCGGCGCACACCCGCGACGAGATCTGCGACCTCGTCGCGGCGGAGCTGGCCGGACACCAGGTCCACTGCGACATCACGGTCGCCGACTCCTCCTCCCCCGATCACGCGGAGGACCTCGCATGATCCGCGCAGCAGCCGTCGGAGACATCCATATGGCGCCCGAGACCGAGGGCACCCTGCGCCCCGCCTTCGAGACGCTGCCCGACTGCGCCGACCTGCTCCTGCTGGCCGGTGACCTCACCCGGCACGGCACGCCGGAGGAGGCACGGGTGGTGGCGCGGGAGATCCACGGCCTGGGCGTGCCGGTGGTGGCCGTCCTCGGCAACCACGACCACCACGACGACCGGCCGCAGGAGGTCACCGCCATCCTGGAGGACGCCGGCGCGCAGGTCCTGGAAGGGCGCTCGGTCGTCGTGGACTGCGGCGGGGAACGCGTCGGGGTGGCGGGCACTACCGGGTTCGGCGGCGGCTTCGTCGGTCGCAGCGCGGGCGAGTTCGGGGAGCCGCTGATGAAGGAGTTCGTCCGGTACTCCCGCCGCTGCGCCGACAGCCTGCGCGCGTCGCTGGCACGGCTGACCGAGCAGGGCTGCGACATCCGTATCGCCCTGACCCACTACTCCCCCGTGCCGGAGACCCTCGCCGGCGAGCCCCTGGAGATCTATCCCTTCCTCGGCAGCTATCTGCTGGCCGAGGCCATCGACACGGCCGGGGCCGACCTCGCCGTGCACGGCCATGCGCACCTGGGCACGGAGAACGGCATGACCAACGGCGGAGTCCGGGTGCGCAATGTGGCCCAGCCGGTGATCGGACGGGCCTTCCACGTGTACCACCTGCACGCGCGGCAGCCGGTGGGAGCCGGCGCCGCCGGTGAACCCGCGTAGTCACACCATGGCCGCCGCACGGCGACGGGACGGCCGGATCGTCCAGGCAAACAGCAGGCTCCGGACGCCGAGTTCGAGGGTCCTCGAAAGCCTCCCGGACGCCTCTGCCGGGGGGCGAGGAGGACGACGAACCGGGCCGCCGCCCCGTACCCTGGGGCCGTGCACATCTGTTTTGTCTGCAGCGGGAACATCTGCCGGTCTCCGTCCGCGGCCCTGGTGTTCGCCGAGCATCTGCGCCGGGCGGGGTCGGCCGGGTCGGTGCGGGTCACCAGCGCCGGCATCGGACCGTGGCACGCCGGGGAGCCCATCGACGAGCGGGCCGGCGAGACACTGGCCCGGCACGGCTACCCGGTCGAACACGTCGCCGCGCAGATCGGCGCCGAGCACCTGGACGCCGACCTCTTCCTGGCCATGGACCGCGGCCACGAGAAGGCACTGCGCCGTCTCGTCGACGACCCGTCCCGGGTGCGGATGCTGCGCTCGTTCGACCCGGAGGCCACCGGCGACCTCGACGTCCCCGACCCGTACTACGGCGGTCCGGAGGGGTTCGAGGAGGTGCTGGGAATGATCGAGGCGGCGATGCCCGGACTGCTGGCCTGGGTGCGCGAACGCCGGCCGTCGTGACGTGCGGAAGCGACAGCACGGACGGGCGGACGAAGTCGGCGCCGCGCCGGACCACGCGGGCGCCGGCCCGGACGACCCGGCTGCCGCGGCGGCCCGGCTGACGGGTCGTCGGGTGACGACCCTGCGCCCGATGTCCTCGGCACTCGCCGAAGTGACGCTCGACGACGGGCGGGTGGTGATCGTCAAGCGCGGTGACGAGCCGGGCGCGGTGCGCGCCGAGGCCGCGGGGCTGCGCTGGCTGGCCGCCGCGGGCGCCGTGGCGGTCCCCGCCGTGCACGGACACGACGAGCGCTGGCTCGTGACGGACCGGGTTCCTCCGGGCCCGCCCGGCGCGCGGGCGGCGCTCCGCCTCGGGCGTGAGCTCGCGACCCTGCACACCGCCGGGGCACCCTCGTTCGGGGCCCCTCCCCCGGGCGGCCCCGAGCGGGCGTACATCGGGCTCGCGCCCCTGCGCAACGCGCCCGGCGACGACTGGCCGCACTGGTACGCCGAGCACCGCGTCCTTCCCTATCTGCGGCGCGCGGTCGACGACGGCTCGCTCCGCCCCGCCGAGGCCGCCGTGATCGAGGACGCCCTGGAACGGCTGCCGGAACTCTCCGGCCCCGCCGAGCCACCCGCGCGACTGCACGGCGACCTGTGGAACGGCAATGTGCTCTGGGGCGCGGACGGGCAGGCATGGCTGATCGACCCGGCGGCGCACGGCGGGCACCGCGAGACGGACCTGGCGATGCTGCACCTGTTCGGCTGCCCGCATCTGGACCGGGTGCTGGAGGGCTACCAGGAGGTGGCCCCGCTCGCCGACGGCTGGACCCACCGTATCGGGGTGCACCAGCTCTTCCCGCTGCTGGTGCACACGGTGCTGTTCGGCCGTGGGTACGCCCGGCAGGCCGTCGAGGCGGCGCGCGGCGCCGGCCGCTGAGCGCTCACCGCCGCACGCCCTCCACCAGCCGGGCGAGGTTGTCCAGAGCCATCCGGGTGCCCAGCTCGTTGTCCTGGGCGGGGACGGCGTCCGGCATTCCCTCGTGCCGGATGACGACCTCCGTCCCGTCCCGCACCTCGGTGAGGGACGTGGTCATCGTGATCGGGCCGCGCAGCGCGTCGTCGTCCGTCTCGAACTCGAGGACCTCGACCACCAGTTCACCCGGCACCAGCCGCGCGAAACGGCCCCGGTAGGTGTCCGTGCGGGCACCCGACTTCCCCTCGGCGCCGGGCTCGTCGTAGACGAGGGAGACCCGGAACCTGCCGCCCTCGCGGGCATCGAACTCGTGGACGTGGCCGGTCATGCCGTCCGGGACCCGCCAGGCCGCCACCGCGTCCGGGTCGACGAGCGCCCGGTACACGGCCGCGGGCGGCGCCTTCACCTGCCGCGAGACCGTCGTGGTGTACACAGCCGTACCGTACTGCACCCGGCACGCGTGCCGGGCGGAGGCACTGACGCCCCGTCATCCATTCTCTTGCACCTTGGCTTTGAGCCGAAGGTGTCTTCGGGCCGGCCGAGCGCCCCGGTGCGGGCATGCACACAGGTCGCCGATCCGGCCGCGCGCCACCGACCCCATGCACCTGGCCCGGACGTGCCGGCGTCCACGACACGATCGGCGGCGGCGCCCCCGACGCCGCCACGCGCTCCGACGGGTACGCGGGGCTCTCCACCTCCGCCCTGCGGGCGCTCGGTCGTCACCCGATGAACGGCGGGTGTGACGGGCCTCGCCTCACGGGGCGCGGCAGTGTAGACATGGCTCATGGTCCGGCTTCCGGGTCGAACCGGCACCCGGTCGACCAGCCGTCTTCGCGGTCAGCGCCTCGAACAGGCGCCTGGCTCCGCTGGGCGAGCCCGTGAGCGCGCCGAGCGGCCCCGGGCCGCGGACGGCCGGTCCACGGGCGTGCGGGCCGCGCTGCGCGGACGCACTCTCGCCGGGCAGGTGTTCCTCCTTCAGGTCGTCATCGTGCTGCTGCTCGTTCTCGCGGCGGTCGGGGCCCTGGTGCTCCAGGTGCGCCACGACAGCACCGAGGAGGCCCGCAACCGGTCGCTCGCCGTCGCCGAGACCTTCGCCGACGCGCCGGGGATCCGCGCGGCCCTGGCCGCGCCCGACCCGACGACGGTCCTTCAGCCGCGCGCCGAGGCCGCCCGTATCGGGGCGCACGTCGACTTCATCGTCGTCATGAACACCGACGGGATCCGCTACACCCATCCCATACCGAACCGCATCGGCAAGAAGTTCGTGGGCACCATCGGGCCCGCGGTGCGCGGCGGCACCGTCGTCGAGGAGACCCAGGGGACCATCGGGGAACTGGTGCAGGCCGTGGTGCCGGTCAAGGCGCCGGACGGCACCGTGGTGGGCCTGGTGTCGGCCGGCATCACCACGCAGAAGGTAGGGGGCGTCGCGGCGCGTCAGCTGCCCGTGGTGCTGGGCGCCGCGGCGGCGGCCCTGGCGCTGGCCACGGCGGGTACGGCGCTGGTCAGCCGGCGTTTGATGCGGCAGACGCATGGGCTGGGGCCGGGTGAGATGACCCGGATGTACGAGCACCACGACGCGGTGCTGCACTCGGTGCGCGAGGGTGTGATCATCGTCGGCGACGAGGGCCGGCTGCTGCTCGCCAACGACGAGGCGCACCGCCTGCTCGGCCTGCCGCCGGACGCGGAGAAGCGGCGCGTGCCCGATCTCGGTCTCGCCCCCGACATCGCCGGCCTGCTGTCGTCCGGGCGGGTCGCCACCGACGAGGTGCACCTGGTCGGCGACCGGCTGCTGGCGGTCAACCAGCGACCCACCGATCTGGAGGGCGGCCCGGCGGGCAGCGTGGCCACCCTGCGCGACTCCACCGAACTGCGCGCGCTCTCCGGCCGCGCCGAGGTGGCCCGTGAGCGCCTGAGCCTGCTCTACGACGCCGGGGTGGGCGTCGGCACCACCCTGGACGTGACCCGGACCGCCGAGGAACTGGCACAGGTGGCGGTGGGCCGGTTCGCGGACTTCGTCACCGTCGACCTGTACGACGCCGTGCTGCGCGGCGAGGAACCGGATCCGGAGGACGCCCTGCGGCGCACCGCGTCCGGCGGGATCCGCGACGACGCCCCGCTGTACCCGGTGGGACGGCAGATCCGTCTCGTCCCCTCCTCCCCTCAGGCGGACAGCCTGCGCACCCGGCGGCCGGTCCTGGAGCCCCGGCTGGAGGCGGCCCCGGGCCGGGCGGCCCAGGACCCGGAGCGCTCCGGGCAGCTGACGCGGTACGGCATCCACTCGCTGATCACGGTTCCGGTGCGGGCCGGGTCGGTGGTGCTGGGCCTGGTCGACTTCTGGCGGTCCGAGCAGGCCGAGCCCTTCGACGCCGAGGAGCTGGCCCTGGCCGAGGAGCTGGTGGCGCGGGCCGCGGTCGCGATCGACAACGCTCGCCGCTACACGCGCGAGCACGGCATGGCGGTCACCTTGCAGCGCAGTCTGCTGCCGCGCAGCCTGCCCGAGCAGAGCGCCCTGGACATCGCCTACCGCTATCTGCCGGCCCAGGCGGGCGTGGGCGGCGACTGGTTCGACGTCCTGCCATTGTCCGGGGCACGGGTCGCGCTCGTGGTCGGGGACGTGGTGGGGCACGGCCTGCATGCCGCGGCCACCATGGGCCGGCTGCGGACCGCGGTGCACAACTTCTCGGCGCTGGACCTGCCGCCGGACGAACTGCTCGGGCTGCTGGACGAACTGGTCGGCCGCATCGACCAGGACGAGACGGCGGACGACGCCGGCGCCCCCGTCGTCGGCGCGACCTGCCTCTACGCGATCTACGACCCGGTCTCCCGGCGCTGTGCCATGGCCCGCGCCGGCCATCCACCGCCCGCCGTGATCCGGCCGGGGGGCGAGGTGGTGTTCGCTGACGTGCCCGCCGGGCCCCCGCTCGGACTGGGCGGGCTGCCCTTCGAGAAGGCGGAACTCGAGCTCGCGGAGGGCAGCCGGCTGGTCCTGTACACCGACGGTCTGGTGGAGGACCGGGACCGGGACATCGACACCGGGCTGGAGGAACTGCGCGAGCAGCTCGCCTCGGCCGGCGAGTCGCCCGAGGAGACGTGCCGTGCGGTGCTCGACGCCCGGCAGCCGTTCCGGCCGGGCGACGACATCGCGCTGCTCGTGGCGCGTACCCGGGCCCTGGGCGAGGACCGGGTCGCCGAGTGGGACGTGCCCGGGGACCCGGCGGCCGTCGCGGACGTGCGGGCCGCCGTGGGCCGGCGGCTGGCCGACTGGGGACTCCAGGAGCTGACGTTCACCACGGAGCTGTTCCTGAGCGAACTGGTCACCAACGCCATCCGCTACGGCAGCACGCCCATCCGGGTGCGGGTGCTGCGTGAGCGCACACTGATCTGCGAGGTCTTCGACAGCAGCAGCACCTCGCCGCATCTGCGCCACGCCACCACCACGGACGAGGGCGGCCGCGGACTGTTCCTGGTGGCGCAGCTGGCCGAGCGCTGGGGCACCCGGTACACGCCGACCGGCAAGGTCATCTGGGCGGAGCAGCCGCTGTCCTGACGGCGCGGGGCCGCGCTCCCGAGCACTCTCGAGCACTATTGTGCGTTTCTACGAATTTCACGTTCGACGGGTGTCCACCCGTTCGAAGCTTTGATAGTAAACCTTCCTGTCAGTCGGCTTTCACGCGCCGACTCCCCACCCCCCACTCACTCCTGGAGCCCCCCATGGTGCATCCGAACTCCGGCACGGACGTTCCCGCCGCCGTCTCCCGCCGCGGCGTCCTCGCCGTCATCGGCGCCTGCCTGGCCGCCGTCCCCCTGCTCGACGCCCCGCGCGCGGCGGCGGCGCCCGCGACGGCACCGGGCCTGGACGACCCGGCGAAGAAGGACATGGCCATGCGCCTGGTGTCCAGCGCGGAGAACTCCTCGCTGGACTGGAAGGCGCAGTACCGGTACATCGAGGACATCGGCGACGGCCGCGGCTACACCGCCGGCATCATCGGCTTCTGCTCGGGCACCGGCGACATGCTCGACCTGGTCCGGCTCTACACCGACCGCGATCCCGGCAACGTCCTGGCCGGATACCTCCCGGCGCTGCGCCGCGTGAACGGCACCGACTCGCACGAGGGACTGGACCCGGACTTCCCCGGGGACTGGCGCAGGGCGGCCCGGGACACGACGTTCCAGCAGGCGCAGAACGACGAGCGGGACCGCGTCTACTTCGGGCCGGCGGTCCGGCAGGGCAAGGCGGACGGGCTGCGCGCGCTCGGCCAGTTCGCCTACTACGACGCGATCGTGATGCACGGCGACGGCGAGGACCCGACCAGCTTCCGCAACATCCGCGAGCGCGCCCTGCGGGCCGCGAGGCCGCCGGCGCAGGGCGGCGACGAGGTGACGTACCTCGACGCGTTCCTGGACGCGCGGGTGTGGGCCATGAAGCAGGAGGAGGCGCACAGCGACACCAGCAGGGTCGACACCGAGCAGCGGGTCTTCCTGCGCCGGGGCAACCTCGACCTGGACCCGCCGCTGGACTGGCAGGTGTACGGCGACCCGTACCACATCGGCTGACCGTACGGGCGCATGACGCGCGGACGCGGACGGCGTCAGCCGAGGGCGCGGTCGAGGTTGTAGGCGGCGCTGATCAGGGACAGGTGCGTGAACGCCTGCGGGAAGTTGCCCTGCTGCTCGCCGGTGCGGCCGATCTCCTCGGCGTACAGGCCGAGGTGGTTGGCGTAGGTGAGCATTTTCTCGAAGGCGAGCCGTGCCTCGTCGAGCCGGCCGGCCCGGGTGAGGGCCTCCACGTACCAGAACGAGCAGATGGAGAACGTGCCCTCGTCGCCGCGCAGCCCGTCGGGGCTCGAGTGCGGGTCGTAGCGGTAGACGAGGGAGTCGGAGACCAGGTCCTCCGTCAGCGCGTCCAGGGTGGACAGCCACTTGGGGTCGGTCGGCGCGATGAACTTCGCCAGCGGCATCATCAGGACGGCGGCGTCCAGCACGTCGCCGTCCTCGTACTGGACGAAGGCCTGGCGCCCGGCCGACCAGCCGCGGTCCATGATGCGGCGGTAGATCGTGTCCCGGTTCCGCTGCCAGCGGGACAGGTCGGCGGGCAGCCCGCGGCGGTTGGCCAGCCGGATGGCGCGTTCGATGGCCACCCAGCACATCAGGCGCGAGTACAGGAAGTTCTTCCGGCCGCCGCGGGTCTCCCAGACGCCTTCGTCGGGCTGGTCCCAGTTGTCGCACACCCAGTTCACCAGGTCGCACACGTCGTCCCACTGGGAGCTCGAGATCGGCTGGGCCCACTTGTCGAAGAGGTAGATCGAGTCGATCAGGGCGCCGTAGATGTCGAGCTGGAGCTGGTCGGCGGCGGCGTTGCCGACCCGCACCGGAGCCGAGCCCTGGTGCCCCTCCAGGTGATCGAGCACCCGCTCGGGCAGCTCGCTGCCGCCGTCGATGCGGTACATGATCTGCAGCGGACCGTTGGGCTTCCCGTCGCCCGGACTGATGTGCTGGGTCAGGAACCGCATGAAGGCCTCCGCCTCGCCGGTGAAGCCGAGGCGCAGCAGCGCGTAGACGGCGAACGCGGCGTCGCGGACCCAGACGTAGCGGTAGTCCCAGTTGCGCTCGCCGCCGATCTGTTCGGGCAGGCTCGTGGTGGGCGCGGCGATGATGGCGCCGGTGGGGGCGTAGGTGAGCAGCTTCAGGGTGAGCGCGGAGCGGTGCACATGCTCCCGCCAGCGGCCGCGGTAGCGGGACTGCCCCAGCCAGCGCCGCCAGTACGCCACGGTGGCGGTGAACTGTTCCTCGGCCTCCAGGTGTGCGCACCGGCGCGGCGCCACCTCGCCGCCCACCTGGTCGAGGGCGAAGACCGCCGACTCGCCCTCGGAGAGCTTGAAGTCCGCCCGTACGTCGGGGCCGTCGATCTCCAGGGGCACGGTGGCCGTCAGGGCCAGGGACAGGGTCGCCGACTCGAACAGGACCACGCAGCCCTGGGCCTGGAGGGTGTGCGGGTCGGCACCGTAGTTGAAGCGCGGCGCGACGCGCGCACGGAACGGCAGGGTGCCCCGCACGCACAGCACCCGCCGGATGAGCCGGTGCCTCGCAGCCTCCCCGCCGCCGCCCGAGTTCCCGGTCACGGGCATGAAGTCCTGCACCTCGCCGACGCCGTCCTCGGTGAAGAACCGGGTGATCAGCACGTTGGTGTCGGGGAAGTAGAACTGCTTGGTGCGTGCCGCCTCGGCCGCGGCGAGCTCGAAGCAGCCGCCCCGCTCGGCGTCCAGCACCGCAGCGAAGACACTGGGGGCGTCGAAGGCGGGGCAGCAGTACCAGTCGATCGTGCCGTCGCTGCCGACGAGGGCGACGGTGCGCAGATCGCCGATCAGCCCGTGCTCGGCGATCGGCACATAGCCCGCCGCACCGGGCCGGGACAGCGTGCCGGACGTGGGGTACGGGCCTTGGGTGCCGCCCGCGGGGTACGGGCCCGGGGCGGGCGCGGGATACGGGGTCGGGGTGTCGGCCATCGCGGCGGCCTCCCTGTCTGGGCACACGCGGACAGCTTCCGGAGCGAGCCGCTGTCCGGCCTTCTCGGGCCCTTCCAGCTTATGAGCGGACGGCCGAGACGGATGTTTTCGGACGCGGCGGGCAGATGCCCCACAACCGGCCGGGGCCGATCCGGCCGGTGCGGCGGGCCCTTCCGGATGCAGGGTGCGGCGCGCCGGGCAATGGTGGGAGAAGGTCCCGGTCCCGCAGCACGGGCGGCGCAGTCCGGACCCGGGCGGGGACCCGGCCGGAGCCGAGGAGGACACATGTCGACGTCACAACCCGATGCATCCCGTCAGACCGGGGGCCGCACCCCGGACAGCGTGCTCCACGCCCGTACCGGCACCGAGGTCTCACCCGAGGACATCGTGCTGGCCGCGGGCCGGGACATCACCCCGCGCAACCTGGAGTGGGCCAAGCGCAAGATCGAAACGGAGGGCCCGGCCGCCCTGGAGAAGCTGCTGCCCTAGCCGTGCCGTCCCGGGACGCCGGGACGGCGATGCGTCGTCGATCGGGTCGGGGTGATCCGGACGGAGGGCGCCTTCGGCCGGCGGACCGTGCGGGTCCGCCGGGCCGTCCGGAGGGAGCCCGGAGGGACTGAGCGACCGAGGGTGCCGCTCCGGTCCCTCCGGGCTCTTTCCGCGGGAGGCGTGGTGCTGTCAGACTCCGGTGCGTGCCCGACTTCGACATGCTCGTCATCGGATCCGGACCGGGCGGCCAGAAGGCCGCCATCGCCGCGGCCAAGCTGGGCCGCCGGGTCGCTGTCGTCGACAGCCCCGACATGGTCGGCGGGGTCTCCATCCACACCGGTACCATCCCCTCCAAGACCCTGCGTGAGGCGGTGCTCTACCTCACCGGACTCACCCAGCGCGATCTGTACGGGCAGAGTTACCGGCTGAAGGAGGACATCACCGTCGCCGATCTGACCGCGCGCACCCGGCACGTGGTCGGCCGCGAGGTCGACGTCATCCGCAACCAGCTCTCCCGCAACCACGTCTCCCTGTTCGCCGGGACCGGCCGCTTCGTGGACGACCACACCGTGGCCCTGCGCGAAGCCGGCGGCAACGAACGGCTGTTGAGCGCCGGCCACATCGTCATCGCCACCGGTACGCGCCCGGCCCGCCCCGACAGCGTCGAGTTCGACGGGCGCACGATCATGGACTCCGACAACGTGCTGGCGCTGGAGCGGGTGCCGCGGTCCATGGTCATCGTCGGCGCCGGGGTGATCGGCATGGAGTACGCCTCCATGTTCGCCGCGCTCGGCAGCAAGGTCACCGTGGTCGAGAAGCGGGCGGGCATGCTCGACATGTGCGACGTCGAGATCGTCGAGTCACTCCGCTACCACCTGCGGGACCTCGCCGTCACCTTCCGGTTCGGGGAGACGGTGGCCGCCGTCGAGCGGCATCAGAACGGCACGCTGACCGTTCTGGAGAGCGGCAAGAAGATACCGGCGGACGCGGTGATGTACTCGGCGGGCCGGCAGGGGCTCACCGACGGTCTGGACCTGCACAAGGCCGGGCTGGCCGCCGACGCGCGCGGCCGGATCGCGGTGGACGAGCACTACCGCACGCAGGTGCCGCACATCTACGCGGTCGGCGACGTGATCGGCTTCCCGGCGCTCGCGGCGACCTCCATGGAGCAGGGCCGGGCGGCGGCTTACCACGCCTGCGGTGAGCCCGTCGGCCGCATGCACGGCCTTCAGCCCATCGGCATCTACACCATCCCGGAGATCAGCTTCGTCGGGCGGACCGAGGACCAGCTGACCGAGGACCGCGTCCCGTTCGAGGTGGGCGTGTCCCGCTACCGGGAACTGGCCCGCGGGCAGATCATGGGCGACTCGCACGGCATGCTGAAGCTGCTGGTCTCCCCCGAGGACCGCACGCTGCTCGGCGTGCACTGCTTCGGCACCGGGGCCACCGAGCTGATCCACATCGGACAGACGGTCATCGGCTGCGGCGGCACGGTGGACTACCTGGTCGACGCGGTGTTCAACTACCCGACGCTCGCGGAGTCGTACAAGGTCGCCGCCCTGGACGCGACGAACAAGCTGCGGCAGATCGACCGGCTCGGGGACTGAGCCGGCCAACGCGCCGGGACCGGTCCGGCAGACGTTCCGCGACCGGGCAGGAGGACGCCTCCTTCGCCCGTGCCGGGGGTGACCGCTCCGGGACCGGGCCGGCGGGCTCCGCGGGGCTCAGCGCCCGGCGTCGTCCGGGAGGGTGTGGTCGTCGTCCACGACGTGCACGGCGGCCTCCTCTGCTCCGGCGGCTCCCCCGTCGACGCCCTGGTCGGCGGCGATCTCCTCCTTGATGGTGTCGGTGTGCGCCCCCTCGTCCGGGGCGACCAGCCGGCCGGCGCGAGCCGTGCCCGCCTCCGGGTCGACCGGCTCCCCCTCGCCGCCGGGCAGGTCGCCGATGTCGTCGCCCTCCCGCTCCGCCACGTCGGGCCGCTCCTGGGCCAGACGCTGGTCCAGGGTCTCGCCGTCGTGCTGTTCGGCGGCCGTCGTGCCGTACTTGTCGACGCCGAGCGGCCGCTCGGGCGGGGAGTACCCCTCGTCGAGGGTGTCGTCGTAGGTACGCTCGTCCACCGCGTCCTGCATGTCCAGCGGCGCGGCGTCCTCCTGCTCCTCGTTGCTCCCGGTGGGCTGGTAGGCGTCGTCGGCCATCGGATCGCTGCTCACGGGTCCTCCCTCGCGGCGGGGCTCGGTGTCGGAGTGCCCTGTTTCGCGTTTCCCGCCGCGCCCGGCCCAATCACCCCGGTTGACGCATCGTCTTCCCCGGCGGTGGACTCATCCGTCCGCGCCCGCCCGCACCCGAGGGCGAGCACGCGTGGCGTGCGGTGACCCGGCCCTGCCCGCGCGCCGCCGTCCCCCGCCCGCTCATACCGCTCTGCGGCGGATCAGGGCCGTCAGGACCAGGAGGCCGGGGACGAGGGGGAGCCAGACGGTCAGCAGGCGGTAGCCGAGCACGGCGGAGGCGGCCGTCGTCGCGGGGGCACCGCCGGTGGTCAGGGCGAAGGCGAGCGCGGCGTCCAGGGAGCCCAGGCCGCCGGGGGTGGGCAGCAGGGCGGCGGCGCTGCTCGCGGCCAGGTAGAGCAGGGCGATCCGGACCGGGGACAACGGCAGCCCGACGGCCCGGGTGACGGCGACCAGCACCAGCGAGTGCGCCGAGGCGAAGGCGAGCGAACCGCCCCACAGGGCGGCGGCCCGGCGCGGCCGGGAGTGCACGGCCCGGATGTCGCTCAGCACCGACGCCGCCGCGGAGCCGCACCGGGACCGCAGCGGCCCGCGCACCAGCACGGTCACCAGCACCGCGGCGGCCGGGACGGCGGCCACGGCGGCGCCCGGGACGCGCGGGAGCCGCAGGACGCCCGGGCAGGCCGCGGCCAGGGCGGCGATCAGGACGGCGCGGGTGAGGACACCGGCGGCAGCCTTGACCGCGAGGGCGCTGGCCGAGCGGCCGGCGGACAGTCCGCAACGCATCAGAAAACGCAGGTTGACCGCGCCGGCCCCGAGGCCGGCGGGCAGGACGTGGTTGGCGGCGGAGGCGGCGAACTGCGCGGCGACCAGCCGGCCGCCCGGTAGTGGCTCGGCCACCGCGCCCTGCTGGGCGAGAGCCGAGCACCCCCAGGTGGCGACGGTGGCCGCGGCGGCCACCAGCAGCCACGCCTGGTCGGCGGTGGCGAGCCGGCTTGCGCCGGTCTCGAGCACGGGCCAGTGACGCCGGCCGAGGTAGCCGGCGCACAGCAGTACGGCGAGCGTGGCCCCGGTGTGCCACCAGACGCGGCCGCGTGGGCCTGCCGTGGCGGTGAGGAGCGGAGAGGTCATCCAGCGGCGCCTCTCTGCGCCGCCGGCGCGACGTACAGGCGCAGGTCGCCACTCTGCTGGAAGGGCCAGGTGCGGGCGTAGGCGGGCGGGGAGCCCTCGGCGGTGACGAGGGTGGCGACCGGGATGCGCCGGGCGGTGTCCTCGATGGCCGCCGGGGTGGAGTTGGCGTTGTGCCCGCCGGTGGCGGCGGAGCCGCAGCCGGTGTAGAAGGCGATCGGGATGGCCTCCTCTCCGGTGAGCAGACAGGGCGGGCGTACGCCGAGGCGGTGCAGCGCGGCGGCGACGCGGTCCCACTCCCGGTGGTCGGCGGTGGTCCGCTCGACGGTGTGCGCGAGGACCGCGTACTGGACTCCCACGTGGAGGACCAGCCCGAGCCCGACCAGGCTCAGCGGCACCGGCCGCCAGGTGCCGCCCGGGGCGCGCACGAGGTGGACCAGAGCGTCGGCGACCGGGATCGCGAGCAGGGCGTAGGCGGGCAGCAGGAAGCGCGGCGCCGCGTAACCGATCATGAACAGGTACGGGATGGCGACCGAGGCGCCGCAGGCCAGCGCGATGAGCGTGGGGAGGGGACGCCGGGCCCGCCGGGCCAGGGCGAGGCCCAGCACCGCGAGCAGCGGCAGGACGTACCACCAGGCCGTGACCAGCGGGTTCGGCAGCTCGCCCGTGCAGGGGCGGCACAGGGTCCGCCCGCCCAGGCTGCGCAGTTGGTCGGCCACGGCGACGTGCAGGCCGAGGCCGCCCTGGATGGCTGAGCCGTCGGAGAGCCGCCGCAGCAGGCCGCCGTAGCCGACGTAGGCCTCGATGACCCACTCGGCGGAGCCGGCGACGAGCCCGGCGAGCAGGGCGGCCGGCGGTTGCAGGCGGCGCCGGAACAGAGCGAGGGCGAGCAGCGGGAGCACCGCCCAGACGGCGTCCATCGGCCGCATCCACGCCATGAGGGCGGAGCCGCTGACGAGGCCCCACAGCGCCGCGCGGTCGTGCCGGTCCGCGTGGACGCGCAGGAAGCAGCCCGCGCAGACCAGGGCGCCGATGGCGACCCAGTAGTTGGGCATGGCCTGGGGGCCGTAGAACAGCGTCACCCACAAGGAGGCGAACAGGGCGCCGGCCAGGGGCAGGACCCCGGTGGGGAACAGATTCCGCCATACGCGCAGGGCCAGGTACAGGGCGAGGCCGGACAGGACGGCGAGGTAGACGCGCAGCAGCGCGGTGGACGACGACCAGGAGGCGACGGGGGCCACCAGCAGCGGGACGCCGCGGGCGCGCGGGGCGCTGAAGAAGGCCGCCGGGGCGTGCGGGCTGACCTGGCTGACGTAGACGGTCTCGTCCCAGCCCAGGCCCATGCCGGGGCGGACGAGGAGGAGCTGGGCCAGGGTGAAGGCGGCGGCCACGGCGGCGAGGGACACGTCGCGGCGGGAGGGCAGAACGCGGCCGAGGCCGGGCGCCGGTCCGGCTCGCCGGGACGTGGCGAGCAAGGCGTGCGGACTGTCGGCCATCTCCACCCCTCACCCCTACGCGCTGTAGGGTTCTGGCTCTCCAAGTCTGGCGGGATCGATGCAGGAGTCGGCTAAGACGTCGGGAATCGGCGGGAAAGCGTCGCGAAACTGTCCGTGGACTCGGCCAGAATCCGATAAAACCAACAAAAACGACAATCCGTTGAATAAGCTGAGGTAACGATTCAAACGGCGAAACAGGGACAACGTAACCCGCGCCCGGGCGCCCCGCCGGGCGGGACACCGCCGGACGGCGGAGATCACTACGCGCTGTAAGGTTGAGGGCATGGCTGGCAGAGGGCCTCATGGCAGAACGGAACGGCGCAGCTCGGGAGAGCTGGAGAGCGCGGTCCTCGCCACGCTGTGGTCGACCGAGCGGCCGCTGACGCCGGCCGAGATCCAGCTGACGCTCGGTGACGGTCTGGCCTACAACACCGTGCACACCATCCTCAAGCGGCTCTACGACAAGGGCCTGGTGCTGCGCGAGGTCGACGGGCGGCGGGGCGCCTACCGGCCCGCGAAGAACGCCGCGGAGCTGACCGCCCAGGCCATGCACGAGGCGCTGGACCGGGGCCCTGATCCGATCGCCGCCCTGCGGCAGTTCGTGACCGGACTGAGCCCCGAGGAGGAGCGGGCCCTGCGGGAGCTGCTCACCAGCGGCCCCGCGTGAGGGCCCGCGTCCTCAGCGCATGTTCGGCCGTCGGTGCGGGGGCTGTTCCGGGGACGGAAGGTGTTTCGGCGGCGGGACCGGGCGGCACGTCGGGGTGTTCACCTGGAGGGGGACGGCCTCGCCGTGGTGGCGGACCGTCAGCGCCGGTCCGGACAGCAGCGTGTACGTGGCGGTCTCCTGTGTGAACTCCACACGCAGCCGGCGCCCGCGGAAGAGCATGACGAAGGCCAGGCGGCCGAACTTCTCCGGCAGCCGCGGCGCGAACTCCAGGGTCTCGCCGGCCCGGCGGGCGCCCCCGAACCCTGTCACCAGCGCCATCCAGGTTCCGGCGAGCGAGGCGATGTGCAGCCCGTCGCGGGTGTTGTGCTGCAGGTCCTCCAGGTCCATCAGGGCCGCCTCGACCGTGTAGTCGTAGGCGAGGCGCAGATAGCCCGCCTGGGCGGCCATGACGGCCTGGATGCACGCCGACAGCGAGGAGTCCCGCACGGTCAGCGGCTCGTAGTAGTCGAAGTTGCGGACGACGTGGTCGTCGTCGAACTCGGTGCCGCAGGTGTACATGGCCAGCACCAGGTCCGCCTGCTTGATCACCTGCTTGCGGTAGATGTCGAAGTAGGGGAAGTGCAGCATCAACGGGTACTGGTCGGCGCCGGTGCCCTCGAAGTCCCAGTGCTGGAGGCGGGTGAAGCCGGCGTGCTGCTCGTGCACCCGCAGTTCGGCGTTGTAGGGGATGTTCATGCTCTCGGCGGCGTCCCGCCAGGAGGCGCTCTCCTCGTCGTCGGCGCCGAGCTGCTGGGCCTCGTTCGGGTAGCGCTCGACGACGTCGGCGGCGGCGAGCAGATTCGCCCGGGCCATCAGGTTGGTGTACAGGTTGTCGTTCGCGATCGCGCTGTACTCGTCGGGGCCGGTGACGCCGTCGATGTGGAAGGTGCCGCGGTGGTCGTGGTGGCCGAGCGAGCGCCACAGCCGGGCGGTCTCCACCAGCAGTTCCAGCCCCGTGTCACGCTCGAACTCCTCGTCGCCGGTGGCGGACACGTAGCGCACCAGGGCGTGCGCGATGTCGGCGTTCACGTGGAAGGCGGCCGTGCCGGCCGGCCAGTACGCCGACCCCTCCTCGCCCGCGATGGTCCGCCAGGGGAACGCCGCACCGCGCAGCCCCAGTTGGGCGGCGCGCTCCCGGGCGGCGGGCAGGGTGTTCTGCCGCCAGCGCAGCGCCTCGGCCACGGCGCCGGGCGCGGTGTACGTCAGCATGGGCAGCACGAACATCTCCGTGTCCCAGAAGGCGTGGCCGTCGTAGCCCGAGCCGGTGAGCCCCTTGGCCGGGATCGCCCGCTCCTCGGCACGGGCCCCGGCCTGCAGCACATGGAACAGGCCGAAGCGGACCGCCTGCTGGATCTCCTCGTCGCCCTCCACCTCGACGTCCGCGCACGCCCAGAAGTCGTCGAGGTACGCCCGCTGTTCCTCGGCCAGGCCCTGAAATCCGTCATGCGCGGCGGCCGCCAGGGCCGCGTCGACCTGGTCGCTCATCGCCGGCAGGGAGCGGGTACCGGACCAGCCGTGGGCGACGAGCTTGTCCACACGCAGCCTCTCCCCCGACTCCAGGACGGAGGCGACCGTCAGCCGGGCCAGGTCGGGGTGGCTCTCCACGCTGGTCGTGGTGCGCTCCGGGCCGGAGACGACGTGGTCCGCGGCCACCGCCACACGCAGCCCGCTGGTGCGGGTGCGGTGCACCAGGCGCAGCCGGTTGTCGCAGGCGAAGTGCTCCTCCGGCTCCAGCGGTGACTCCAGGGCCACCGCCGCCCGCGGGTCGCCCTTGGTCTGCGGCAACTGCTCGTTGGCGACGAGTTCGGACTGGATGACCACCCGCGTGTGGCAGTCGACCGCCTCCACCTCGTAGGACACCGCGGCGAGGGACCGCTGGGCGAGGGAGACCAGCCGGGTGGAGCGCACCCGGATGCGGGTGCCGGCCGGCGAGCACCACTCGCAGGTCCGCTCCATCACCCCGCGGCGCAGGTCGAGCACGCGCTCGTGGGAGACGAGCCGGCCGTACCGCAGGTCGAACGGCTCGTCGTCGACGAGCAGCCGCAGGATCTTGCCGTTGGTGATGTTGATGACCGTCTGGCCCGACTCCGGGTAGCCGTAGCCGGCCTCGGCGTACGGCAGCGGGTGGGCCTCGTAGACACCGTTGAGGTAGGAGCCGGGCAGGCCGTGCGGTTCGCCCTCGTCGAGGTTGCCGCGCCAGCCGACATGGCCGTTGGACAGGGCGAAGACGGACTCGCTCTGGGCCAGCACGTCCAGGCTGAGTTCCGTCTCGCGCACCGTCCAGGGCTCCACCGCGAACGCGCCGTGGGTGATCACTCTGCACCTCCCTTGCCGGTCAGGAGCTCGGCGAGGTCCTTGACGACCACGTCGGCGCCGTGTGCGTAGAGGGCGTCGCTCTGGCCGACGCGGTCGACGCCGACGACGTACCCGAAGTGGCCGGAGCGGCCGGCGTCCATGCCGGCCAGGGCGTCCTCGAAGACGGTGGCCTGCTTCGCCTCGACGCCCAGGTCGTGGGCGGCGGCGAGGAAGGTGTCCGGGTGCGGCTTGCCGGGCAGTTTCCGCTCGCGGGCCACCACGCCGTCGATCCGGACGTCGAAGAGGTGCTCGGCATCGATGGAGCGCAGCACGTCCAGGGTGTTGGCACTGGAGGAGACGATCGCCGTCTTCAGGCCCGCGGACCGGACGGCCTCGATGTAGCGCAGGGTGCCGTCGTAGGCCTCGACACCGTCGGTGCGGATCTTCCGCAGCAGGAGTTCGTTCTTGCGGTTGCCGACGCCGTTGACCGTCTGCGCGTCCGGTGGGTCGTCCGGGCTGCCCTCGGGCAGTTGGATGCCCCGGGAGGCGAGGAAGGTGCGCACCCCGTCGGCGCGGGGGCGGCCGTCGACGTACTCGTCGTAGTCGGCGACGACGTCGAACGGCCGGAAGTCCGCGCCCTCCCGCTCGCGCAGGAACGCGTCGAACGTCTCCTTCCAGGCGGCCGCGTGCACCACGGCCGTCTTGGTGACGACGCCGTCCAGGTCGAAGAGGCAGGCCAGGATTGTCTGGGGCAGACCGAGCTCTGTCATACAGGCACCCTTCCCCACGACGCGGGACCGAGCGGGTGTCACGCGCCACATGAGACGTACTTTCCGACATACCTTCCGCATGCCGTCCGCATGCCTTCCGACAACCATCGGACCATCAGACGCCCTGGGTGCGACGGTAAGGAGGGCCGACCGGGTGACCGGGTGACCGGGTGACACACTGTGGCCTGTGGCGCCGACCTCGACCTTCGACGATCTGCTCATCCGGGCCCGGTCCCTCACCCGCGAGGGGCACCGCGCGATCCTCGGCATCGCGGGCAGCCCGGGCGCGGGCAAGTCCACCCTCGCCGAGCGACTGGTGCGGGAGCTGAACGGCACGGGAGAACCCTGGGTCGCGCACGTCCCCATGGACGGCTTCCACCTCGCCGACGTGGAACTGGACCGGCTCGGCCGCCGGAACCGCAAGGGCGCGCCGGACACCTTCGACGCGGCCGGATACGCGGCGCTGCTGCGCCGGCTGCGCGAGGAGTACGGGGTCGCGGCGGCGGACGGCGGCGGGACGGTGTACGCGCCCGGCTTCGAACGCGTCCTGGAACAGCCGCTCGCGGGCGCGATCCCGGTGCCCTGCTCCGTCCGGCTGGTCGTGACGGAGGGCAACTACCTGCTGTTGGACACAGGTGCCTGGGCGCGCGTACGGCCGCAGCTGGACGAGGTGTGGTTCTGTGAACTCGACGAGCGGGAGCGGATCGCCCGGCTGGTCGCCCGGCACGAGGAGTTCGGCAAGGACCACGAGCAGGCGGTCGCCTCGGTCCTGGGCACCGACCAGCGCAACGCGGATCTGGTGGCGGCGACCCGGGACCGGGCGGATCTGGTCGTGCCGGAGGCCCTGGTACGGGGCGGGCGTGCCGCGCCGGCACCCGGTCCGGGCCCGGGGGCCGGGGCCCGCGCCGAAGCGGCCGAGGCAGCCGGGTGAACCACGGCCCGCCCGCGCCCGTACCGGTGGGTGCGGCAGAGGGTCTGCCGGCACGAGCCTGGAGCGGTGACACGGCGGATGACGGCGGGCGAACAGCACACGACCCCGGCCCCGGGGTCTCCCGGCGACGGGTCTCCTCGGGCCCCGGCCGGCCGGGCTTCCGTCGGCCGGGCTTCCGCCGGTCGTGCTCCCGCCGGTCGGGCTTCCACCGGTCGGGCTTCCACCGGTCGGGCCCCCGCGGGTGAGACGTCCTCCGGAGGAACGTCCAGTGGCCGGCCGTCCCCCGGTGGGACGTCCGCCGTGCCGCCCGGCGCGGCCGGGGTCGCGAGGTCGGCGCGTGGGTACGCCGTGCTGCGGCGGAACCGGCGGTGGCTGGTGCCGCTGGCCGTGGTCCTGCTGCTGGCGCAGATGGCCGTGGCGATGGTCACGGCGGCGGCCGAGCAGACCCCCACCATCGACGAGCCCGTGTACGTCGGGACGGCGGCCGTCTACCTCCACGAGCACAGCCTGGCGTACAACCCCGAACACCCGCCGCTCGGCAAGCTGCTGATCGCGACGGGAGTCGCCGCCGCCCGCCCGCACTTCGACGCCTCGTTCACCGGCGACCAGGGCCGGCTCGGTCGGCATCTGCTGTACGAGTCGGGCAACGACCCCTGGCGGCTGATGCTGTGGGCCCGTTTGCCGGTGATGGTCATGACCGTGCTGTTCGGACTGGTGGTGTTCGCGTTCGCCCGGGAGGTCGCCGGCACCGCGGGCGCGCTGGTGGCTCTCACCCTGTTCGCGTTCTCGCCCGATCTGATCGCGCACGGCTCGCTGGCCACGCTGGACGTGCCGGCGGCCGGCTTCGTGCTCCTCTCGGCGTGGCTGATGTGGCGGGCACGGCTGCGGCCGATGCGGTACGTCCCGCCGGCCGGAGCGGCGCTCGGCGCGGCGGTGGCCACCAAGATGAACGCGCTGCCCGCCGTGCCGGTGCTGCTGGCGCTCGCGGTGCTCACGGCGTGGGCCGGAGGCCGGCGTCGCGACGCCGGCGGCAACCGGGGCGGGACCGCCCGGCTGCTGGCCGTGGGCACCGGACGGGCGGCCGTCGCCGCGGCGGTCGCGGTCGCCGTCGTATGGCTCTCGTACCTGGTCGTCGACCCGCACCTGCGGCCGCCGCCCCGGCAGGCGGTGCCGGCCGTGCACGGGCTGCCCGGGACGCTGGTGGATCTGCTGCCGCTGCCCGTGTCGTACCGCGACGGGATGCGGATCCAGTTCGGGCTGGAGGCCCACCCGTGGCAGGGATTCCTGTTCGGGCACGTGTACACCGGGCCGCGCTGGTACTACCTGCCGGTCGCGCTGCTGGTGAAGACGCCGCTCGGCGCGCTGGCCCTGTGGGCCGCCGGGGCCGTGGCCCTGGTGGCGGTGCGACGGCTGCGGCGCGCGGCGCCGTACGTCCTGGCGCCGCCCGCCGTGCTGCTGGCCGGGGCCATGCACTCCTCGCGCGACTTCGGCACCCGGTACGCGCTGTTCCTGCCCATGTTCCTCGCCGTCGCCGCGGCCGGGACGGTCACCGTCGCGGCACGGGCGGTCCCCCGCACGGCCGGAGCGCCGGCCCTCCGCGGCGCGGGACGGGGGCTCGCCGTGGTGGCGATGCTGGTGGCGTGGGTAGCGGTCGGTTCGCTGCGGACGTTCCCGTACTACCTGCCGTACTCGAACGAGGCGTTCGGCGGTCCGACGAAGACGCATCTGCGGCTGCACGACTCGAACGTGGACTGGGGCCAGGACCTGGGCCGGCTCGCCGACCGGCTGCGCACCCGGTACCCGCGGGAACGGGTCTGGCTCGTCTACAAGGGCAGCGGCGTGCCCTCCTTCTACGGCATCCACGCCACCGATCCGCGCGGGGTGCCCCCGGGGCGGGTGCACGGTCTGCTGGCGGTGTCGGACTCGGCGGCCGCCAAGGCGAAGGGGCGGCTGGCCGCCCTGATCCGGTCCGCCCGCCCGGTCGGCGAGGTCGGTCACTCGATCACGCTCTACCGGCGCTGAGCCCAGGTCATGACGGTGAGTGAGCTATGTTGAACCTCTGTGGGAGAGATTGAAGGCGCCCAGGCGCCATCGCCGCAGCAGGCCCGGGCACAGGCGTCCGCGATCACCGCGGGCAAGACGGTGCCGGACGCGGAGGCGGCCCCGGCCTCCCAGCTCAGAGAGCTTTTCGACGGGCCCCGTCTGTCGCCCGGGCAGCGTCGCATCGCCCAGTACCTGATCGAGAACATCGCCGAGGCGGCCTTCTTGTCGATCACCGAGCTGGCGGACCGGGTCGGCGTCAGCCAGCCCTCCGTGACGCGGTTCGCCGGCGCGGTCGGCTTCAGCGGTTACCCCGCGCTGCGCGAGAAGCTCCAGTCGATCGCGCTCAAGACGCTCGCGGGCGGTCCGGGCGCGGCGGAGGAGGACCGGGGCAACGAACTCCAGGCCGCGGTCGACGCCGAGATCGAGAACCTGGAGAACCTGCGGCGGGACTTCGCCGACCCCGACCGTGTGATCACCGTCGGCCGCGAGCTGTCGCGGTCCACCCCGCTGACCGTGCTCGGGCTGCGCATCTCCGTCTCGCTCGCCGAGTACTTCGCCTACGCCGCTCGGCGCATCCACCCCGACGTGCGGCTGGTCACCCTCGGCGGGAGCGTCGCCTACGACGCGCTGCTGCAGTCCCGTGAGGCCGGCGGCACCTGGGTGCTGGCGTTCTCGCTTCCCCGGCACGCGCACGAGACCCTCACCGCCGTCCGGGTCGCGCGCAGCGCGGGTCTGAAGGTGGCGCTGATCACCGACCTGGCGCTCGGCCCGGTGGCGGACGAGGCCGACGTCACCTTCGCCACCGGCACGGGCTCCCGTCTGGTCTTCGACTCCTACGCCGGGCCCGGTGTGATGTGCGCGGCGCTGCTCCAGGCCATGACCGACGCCGACCCGGAGCGGACCCAGGCCCGGCTGGAGGAGTACGAGCAGCTCGCGGAGCAGCACCAGTTCTTCCTCAAGGACTGACAACGCCGACCAGGACCGGTGGGTCGCGGAACCGGTCGCGACGGTTTTCGCGGAACCGGTCGGAACGTATGGGGAGCATGTCACGCAAAGCAGGCATGAATGTTTTCATACGTCTTGCCAAGCGGATGGCATATATAAATACTGCTCACGGATCGCGGCCGGCCCACTCCGGGCGCGTTCCACGGGGCGTCCGAACGGGCACCGCCTGCGCGAGCGCCCGCGGCGGCCCCGGTCATCCCCTAGGCCGGGGCCGCCTCGCCCTCGTCGGACCACCCTCCACGACGCCGCACACCCGGAAGCGATGATCATGCCTGTGACGACCCCGCGCACCAGCCCGGACTGGCCCTGCCAGGTCAAGGCCCCCGGCAGCTACGACTGGGAGCGTTCGGCGACCAGGTGGCTGCGCGAGCTGGTGCCCGCGCGCTACGGCAGTTACCCCGCGCTGGTGCGCCACCCCGTCCTGCTCGCCCGGCACGCGCAGATCCAGGTCCAGCAGGAGATCCGGGTGGCCCGCACCGCCCTGCAGACCGCCCGCGCCGACCTTCCCCGGCTCGGCGTACCGGAGTCGGTCATCGAGCACACGATCAAGCTGTACGCCGCTGAACTGCTGCAACTCCAGCACATCGCCCGCAGTGTCCGGGCGGTGTCGGAGGCGCTGGTGGGACGCGGCGGCGGCCGCTGAAACCCGTCCCTCATCGCTTTCTTGCTCGAATACGACCGGCAATCCGGTGATCGGACCGGTGCCGATGTGCAATGCTCGTCCCGTGACCAGCGATTCCGGCTTCTCCGCGGACTCCGGCCCCGCACCCGACACGGCGGCGCTGGCCAGGATGGTGGCCAGGCAGCGGGCCGAAATGGACCGGCTGCAAGAGCAGGTGGCGACCTCCACCGTCGTCGAGCGGGCCAAGGGGGCGCTGATGGCGCTGACCGGCTGCTCCCCGGAGGCCGCACACGAGGAGCTGATCCAGCGCGCCAAGACCGCGGGCCACACGCTCGTGGAGGAGTGCTGGATCGCGCTCGGCACCCTGGTGCCCCCGCTCGCCCACGCCGGAGGCGCGAGGGCCCCCGAGCCCGCCGCGGCCGTCTCCGCCGCCCCGGCCGGCTCCGGCCTCGGCGGCACGCGGGGCCCGTCCCCGTCCCCCAAGGCCGCGCCCGCGGTGGGCGGATCGGGCGGCGACTCCGCCGTCCTCGCGGTGCTCGGCCGGGCCTTGATCCGCGCCGGCACCCCGCACGACGTCGCCCACTGCCTGCTGGAGCACCTCGCCGAGCCCGTCGGGGCGGACGCGGTGATCCTCTACCGGCGGCTGGACGCCGGCGGGCTGAAGCTGATCGGTTACGCCGGCGTCGACGACACCCTGGCGGACCAGTGGCGGCACGCGCCGCCGTCCAGCGGAGTCCCCGCGCTGGACGTGCTCGACGCCGGTGAGCCCCGCTGGCTGGAGGACTTCGCCGAGGACAGCAAGCGCCACCTGCTGATCGGCGGCTCCACCGAGCAGTGGCGGTCGCGGGCCTGGCTGCCGGTGGTCGGCGGGAGCCCGGCCCACGTGGCCATAGGTGTGCTCCGCCACGAGGACGGGCCGTTCAGCCCGCACGCCCGGGAACTGCTGCGCGGTGCCGCCCGGCTGTGCGCGGGCCGGCTGCGCGCCTTCGACGCCCGCCCCGAGCACCCCGGCGAGGGCGCCCCGGCCGAGGTCCACGCCCTGTTCGAGGCGCTGCCCGGCACCACCCTGCTGCTCACCCCGCTGCGGTCGGCCTCGGGCGACGTGGAGGACTACCGCGTCGACGCCGCCACCCCGCAGACCGTCCACCCGGCTGGGCGGGGCGGACGCGAGCTCACCGGGATGCGGATCCTGGAGTGCTGGCCGACCGTCGCCGAGGAACCGCTCTGGCAGGGCTGGCTGGGCGTCCTCGAGACCGGGGAGCCCTACGAGAGCGAGCCGTACGCGCAGCAGGAGCTCGTGGCCGGTGCCCAGGAGCTGTCCACGTACTCGGTGCGGGCCTGCCGCGTGGGCGACCGGCTGCTGGTCTCCTGGCTGCGCCAGGACTCCTCCGACCGGCAGGAGCAGCGCCTGGCGGATCTGCAGCGCCTGGGCCGTCTGGGCTGGGCCACCTGGAACCTGGTCACCCGGGAGGCCGTCTGGTCGTCCCAGGTCTACGCGCTCTGCGAGCGCGATCCCGTCCACGGCCCGGTGCGGCTGGAGGACTTGCCGAAGCTGGCTCTGCGGGAGGACGAGCCCACGCTCGCCGGGGCCGTGCGGGAACTCCTCGACACGGGCAAGCCGTTCGACGTGCCGTTCCGGATCGGCACGACGTCCGGTGTACGGCACCTGCGGGCCGTCGCCGAGGCCGTGGCGGACGCCGAGGGCACACCGGCCGAGGTCCATGGCTTCGTGCAGGACCTCACCGCGCAGCGCAGCGCGGAGCTGGCCCTGGTGGAGAGCGAGCGGGCGATGCTGGCCCAGCACGGGATCCTCCAGGCCGAGCGGATGCTGGCCGGCCGGCTCCAGCACGCGCTGCTGCCGCTGCCCCGCCGGCCCGTACGCCTGGCCGGGCTGAAGGTGGACCTCGCCTATCTGCCCGCCGAGTCCGGGGTCCACGTCGGCGGCGACTGGTTCAGCGCCATCGAACTGCCGGGCGGGGACGCGCTGTTCGTGGTGGGGGACGTCGCCGGGCACGGCATCGACGCGGTGGCCACCATGGCCCAGCTGCGGTTCACCGCCAAGGGCATGATCTTCACGGGTTCCTCGCTGACCGGCGCCCTCGCCCGGCTGAACACGCTGCTGCTGCACTCCCGCGACGTCCACGGCACGGCGACCATGGTGCTGGCGCGGTACCAGCCGGACGAACACCGCCTCGTGTGGGCGCAGGCCGGCCATCTGCCGCCGCTGCTGCTGCGCCGGGGCGAGGCCCGCTACCTCGAGCGCCCGCGCGGGATGCTGCTGGGTGCGACCGAGAGTCCGCACTTCGAGGAGGCCGAGTGCCGGCTGGAGCCCGGCGACCAGCTGCTGCTCTACACCGACGGCCTGGTCGAGCGGCCCGGCGAGAGCATCCAGGAGGGCCTGCAACGCCTCGCCGAGGCCGCCGCGGCCCGCCGCGCGGAGACGCCCGGCCCGCTGCTGTCCACGCTGCTCAAGGGCGAACGGCGGGACGACGTCTGCGTCCTGGACATCAGGGTCCCGGTGGAAGGGGCATAGCCCGGCCGATCCTTCCCGATGCGCCCGGTGGCCGGGTCAGTCCACCGGGTGGCCCGGTGGGACGGCGGCCGCGTCCGTCAGACGCAGCAACGGGCCGTGCCGCCCTTCGTGTTCTCCCGGTGCGCCGGACTCCACCGGCTCCAGTACGAAACCCACATGGTCCCCGCCGTCGGCGCGGCGGACGATCCGGCCGACGAACCAGGCCGGGGCGCCGTCGAGCACGACGGCCCCGCCCTGCCGCCGGGTACAGGGCACGTGAGCGAACTTGTCCAGGCCGTCGTCGCCGGTGCTGCCGCCGAAGAGTTCGGCGAGGGCGTACTGGTCGCGGGTCAGCAGATGCACGGCGAGCCGGTCCGCCCGCTCGGCAACCCGGAGGGTGCGGTTCACCTTGGACAGCCACACCACGAAACGCACCGGATCGATGGAACACTGCGAGGCGAACCCGACCAGGCAGCCCGCTCGCTCCCCGTCCGCCGCGGCCGTCACCACGTACATCTCGGGGTCGAGCCGCCCCAGAAACGCGTCCATGCCCGTCATGCCGCAGCCCTCCGCCCGCCGCTCCGGTCCTTGTGCCCGTCCGGCGGCACCGGCCGGCACATCACGGCCGCGTCCGCCCGTACGCTACGCCTTCCCCGGTACGGCGAGAAAACCGCGCAGCGAACGCGTCATCGCGGCGACGAAGGCGTCCCGGCCCGGGTCGTCGAGTGCGTCCAGCGACAGATACGGGTTGAGGTCCTCCAGTTCGACCAGCAGCAGTTCCCCGTCCGGGGCGCGGCAGGCGTCCACGCGCTGGATGCCGTGGCCGAGGGCGTTCCACTCGATGAAGCGGCGGGCGAACTCCAGGTCGCCCCTGGCGGGTTCGTACGGCCGCAGCTCCCACCGCCGTTCGGGGTCCGGGGCGTACAGGGCGTACTGGAAGTCGTGGTCGACGAAGCAGAAGGAGATCTCGTGGACGAAGTCGATGTGCGGCTGGGCGAGGACGGTGCCGTCGACCAGGCCGGGCAGCCCGTCGGCGGTGACGATGCGCAGCCCTATGGAGTCGGCGCCCAGTTTCGGTTTGACCACATACCGGTCGGCGGCGGGCAGCAGGCTCAGGTCCTCGGGGCGGTCGACGGTGGGGATCACCGGGTACCCGGCGGCGGTCAGGTCGAGGAGGTACTGCTTGCCGGCCATGTCACCCCGGCCCGTGAGCGGGTTGTAGACCCGAGTTCCGTCCGCCAGGGCCCGGGTCCGGAAGCCGTCGTAGGCCTCCCGGTACTCCAGGACGGGGCCGCTGTTGCGGACGACGACGGCGTCGAATGCGTCCATCAGGGCCGCCGCGTCCCGCGGGTGGCACAGGGCCAGGTCGAACTCCTCGCGAAGGCGGGCGGTCAGCCATATGTCCTCGTCGCAGTAGCGGCGGCCGCGCGCCGGATACGCCAGGTCGGTGACGTACAGCAGGCGGGGGCGTGCGGACGGCATGCGGGACTCCCGGGGGTGGTGTGCCTGGTGGAAGAGGGCGAGGAAAGGCTACTGCGGGCAGGCCGGGCGACTCGTTCGGCCCTCGGCCGCCCCAGCGTCCTGCACTGAGTGCCATCGATTTCGGACCTGTCCCTCAGAGCTTTCACGGAACGGTACTCCGTACCGCGCAGGCGCCAGATTCTGGTACGGAGTACCTTTACCTCTGGCACTCAGTGCCATACTCTGGTGGCCGTGCACGGTGGCACGGGTACCGCGCACGGGCGTGCACGGGTGACCGGGCGCGCCGGATTCCGGCCGAGCGCAGGGAGTTGACCAGCGTGTACCACTACTCAGGCAGCACGGCTCATGCGGAGGCCCGCGCCACGGCGGGCTCCGCGACCGGCCTCCTCGAGCCCGGCGCCCGCGACCAGGACGCCCTGTACTTCCAGCGCTGCGCCTGGTGCGGCACGGCGATGTTCCACCGGGTGCTGTGCCCGGTGTGCCGGGGCAGCGAGTTGCGCACCGAGCGCAGCGCGGGCACGGGCACGGTCCGCCACTCCACGGTGGTGCACCGCAACACCCCGGCCGCCCGCAACGTGTCGCTCATAGAGATGGGTGAGGGCTTCGTGGTGCGAGGCCGCGTCATGGGGCCGCCGATCGGCATCCACAGCGGCGACCGGGTGCGGCTGTCCACCGCCAAGGACCCGGTGCGCGGCGAGCCGGTCTTCCAGCTGGTCGACGAGCCGTACAGCGCCTGGAGCTGACGATCCCTCGGCAGCCGCCGTCACCACGGCACCCTCGGGCGGGGCAGGTCCCACGAGGGTTCCGGTCCGGGGGACTCCGCCGTGATGTCCCCCCGGGCCGGTCCGCGGAGGCGCCTCGCCGACCCGGGCCGACCGGGGAGCGGTGGCCGGGACCGGGCCTACCTCCCACCCCGTCCGGGCAGTGGGGCGGCGTCGCGAGGCGGCCCGGAAAGCCGCCGCGGAGCACCGTTGGCCGACGACAGCCCGGCCGGGTGCGGTTCCGGACGCCGCGAGCCCGGCGTGTTCGGCACGACGCGCTCCGAGGCCAGGGCCAGGGCGAGGAAGGTCAGCACCGCGCAGACGGCGTAGACACTGCCCGGCCAGGCGAGCAGTTCGGGATACGGATCGTGGTGCCCCAGCCGGTCCTCCGCGCCGATGAGACGCGGCACCAGCCGGGTCACGGTGACCAGTGCCCACAGGGCGAGGGCGATTCTGCTGAACGTCCGCCGACGGCCGGGGCCGTGCGCCAGCCAGATCATGGCGGGCACGCACCAGATCCAGTGGTGGCTCCAGGAGATGGGGCACATCAGCAGCCCGTACAGCTCCACCGTGACGAGAACGCCGAGCAGGTCGCCCCGCCGGACGCGGCGGTGCAGGGCCCAGGCCGCCGTCAGGGTCACCAGGGCCAGCGCCGCCCACCACAGGGCCGATTCCGTCACGCCGGGCCCGAGCAGCCGGGTGAGCGCTCCGCGCAGGGACTGGTTGCGCACCGACCACACCGGGCCGACCCGCGCCGTGTCCGTCACCAGGCCCGACCAGTACCGTGCCGACGCGTCGGGGGCGACGCCCCAGGCCAGCACCACGGTCGCGCAGCCGGTCGCGGCCGCCCACATCGCCGCGCGCCACTGCCGGGTGGCCAGCAGATACAGTCCGCCGACGGCCGGCGTCAGTTTCACCGACGCCGCCAGACCCACGGCCGCGCCACGCCCCGCCGCCTTACGGGCCAGAGCCAGTCCGCCGAGGACGACGGCGCCCAGCAGCAGGTTGACCTGTCCCTGGTCGAGGGTGTGCCGCACGGGTTCGAGCCAGGGACCGGCGGCGGCCCACAGCAGGGCGAGGTCCCGGACGCCGGCGCCGGGGCACGGCGACAGCAGCCGCAGGGCGCACACCGTGATGCCGAGCAGGGCCGCCAGGGACACCGCCTGCCACAGCGCCACGAGCACCGTCCAGGGCAGATGCGCAAGCGGGAGGAACAGCAGCGCGGCGAAGGGTGGGTAGGTGAACGGCAGTTCGGGGATGGGCGGACCGGTGCGCACCACGTGGTCGTACAGGCCGCCCGAGAGCACGTGCGGCGAGGCCTCGCGGTAGACGCGCAGGTCCAGTGGGTGGGGCGGATGCGTGACGACGGTCAGCGCGTACAGCGCCAGGGAAACGGCCAGACACCAGCCGGCACGAGCGATGAGCCACTCGCCGACTCCCCGGCCCCGGGCCAGGATTCCCCTCACTCCACCAGCTCCGTCACGTCCGCGGGCGCCGCCGGCCCTGCCGCGACACCGGCCGGCCGCAGGTGCCGGCCCTGTCCGCGACGCCCGCGGCCCAGGGCGCTTCGTCGGGACCACGCCGGGTTCGCGGGATCCGGCCCGATCCAGACGAAGGACCCTAGCCGGGCGCTCGTCCCGCGAAACGCCGCCACGCGGAGGCCCGACCCCCGGAACATATGTGTCATCCCGGCTCCGACCGCCGGCCCGTCCCGGGGCGAGGCCGTGCCGTCCGGGTGGCCCTCGTGGCCCGGTCAGTGCGTGAGGGTCAACCGGATCCCGACGGTTCCCCGCTCCCCGCGCCGCAGGCGGCTGCCGAGCAGGGTGAGGCGGCCGATGAGGCCGTACTTGCGGGCGATCAGACCCCGGTAGCGGGCCGTGGTGGCCGGGTCGCAGATCTCGGCGGTCGCCGGGACCTGGTCGCCCGTCGGGTTGCCGCGCAGGTCGCAGGGGCCCACGAGGACGTCGGCGCGGTTGCGGATCCGCCTGACCTTCCAGGAGTCGGCCGCCGTCCACGCGCCGAGCGCGTCGCCGTCCCGCACCACCCACACCGGGGTGGCCACCGGGGTGCCGTTCTTCCGGTAGCTGGTGATCAGCAGGTACTTTCCGGCCGCGAGCCGTGCCAGTCGGGCACGGGGGGAAAGCGGCTCACCGGCCGGGTCGTTCGGGATCTCGTCCATGCGCCCAAGATAGGCCGCCTCGTCCACCCGGGACAGGCGGCCGCACCCGCGCCCCGGAACGACGCGGACGCACGGCGGCAGGGACTCCCCCCGTGGGCTGAACACCGGCCTGCCGCGCCCCGTATGGAGGGAGGGCGCCCAAGGTCCGATGCGGCGCGCGGTGTTGGGAGTGTTCGGTGTTCGGGAGCCACGCATGAGGCATGCACGACGACGGGTCGTCCGACGGGTGACACGGCTGACGGCCGTGGCGGGACTCCTCCTCGGAGGAGCGATGGTCGCGCAGGCCGCGATGGCGGACGAGGCTCCCGGCACCGTCGGTGCCGCGCCCGGCTCCGTACGGTCGGCAGCCGCCACGGGTGCCACCGCGGCCGCCTCCGCGGGCGCCGATCTGGTGGCACGGCTGGGTACGGCGCGTACGGCGGGCAGTTGGATCGGCGCCGACGGGCGCCCGGTGGTGGCCGTCACGGACACCGGGGCCGCGGCCGAGGTCCGGCGGGCGGGCGCCGAGGCGAAGGTCGTACCACACAGCATGGACGAGTTGACATCGGCCACGGCGGCCCTGCGCACGGCGCCCCGGGTGCCCGGTACGGCATGGGTGACGGACTACCGGACCAACAGGGTGACGGTCGAGGCGGACAGCACCGTCTCCGCCGCCGACTGGCGCCGGATGTCCCAAGTCGCCGACGGCATCGGCTCTTTCGTGCACATGGAACGCACCCGGGGCCGGTTCACCACCCGGCTCAACGGGGCGCAGCCCATTCTGTCGACCGGCGGGCGCTGCTCGGCCGGCTTCAACGTGACCGACGGGCGGGGCGACTTCATCCTCACCGCCGGTCACTGCGGGCCCACCGGCTCCATCTGGTTCGCGGACGGCCAGGGCAGCCGGCAGCTGGGCACGACGGTCGGGGGCAGCTTTCCGGGCAGCGACTTCTCGTTGGTGAAGTACGCCTCGGGCCGAGCCGGTCCGGGTGCGGAGGTGGTGGCGATCGGCGGCGGCAACGGGGTGCGGATCACGGGCGCGGGCGATGCCGCGGTCGGGCAGCGGGTGTTCCGCAGCGGCAGCACCAGCGGGCTGCACGACGGTGAGGTGACGGGGCTGAACGCGACGGTGAACTATCCGGAGGGCACCGTCACCGGCCTGATCGAGACCACGGTGTGCGCCGAGCCCGGCGACAGCGGCGGCCCGCTCTTCTCGGAGGGGATCGCTCTGGGGGTGACCTCGGGCGGCACCGGCGACTGCACGACGGGCGGTACGACGTTCTTCCAGCCGGTGACCAAGGCGCTGACCACGTTGGGTGTGAAACTCATCGTGTCGGCTCCGCGGCAGGGCGCCGGCCAGGGCTCCGCGTCCTCCGCCGCCCCGTCCGCCCCGGCCACCCACAGCGCCGTCGCCCCCGGCGCCGTCTCTCCCGGGTCGCCGGCGCCTGTGACGGGCGCCATGAACCGGGTGACACTGCTCGCCCGGCTCACCGACCCGAGGAACGTGGGCCCGGGGCTGCTGGTCATCGCCGGCAGTCTGGTCGCGCTGGTGGCGACCCGGTGGATCCGCGCGGAGCAGGACAGGAAGGCGTACCAGCGGTACTACTCGGCCACGTGGGGCTGACGAGGAAGGTGCCGGAGGTGATGCGGGAACAGGCCGACGGCGGTCGGTGCGAACGGAGGCCGGTGTGCCGAGGTCGGGGGCACCCTGTTTCGCGCGTTCGGCGAGGGTGCCCCACGAGGCAGGTCAGGCGGCCCTGTCCGACTGCTGCGGAGCGGCGGCGGCCCACTCCATGACGAGGCGCTGGTACAGCTCGCGCTGCTCGGTGGTCAGTGTCCCGCCCGCCCGGCGCCACAGGGCCCGGATCTCCTCGTTGACCTCCGCGGCCGATCGCTCGGAAGCGGTTTCAACAGTGGTGGACATGGTGTGAGCATATGCCGCTCGACGTGAAGGCGCCGTGAGGAAGTGCACGCCATGCGGACATTCCGGACCGTGTCCCTCATCACGTGAATCCGGGGCAACCAGCCGCGCCCGACCTCAGGTTCCGGGCTTGCGGCCGTACACCATGACGTCGTCGCCCTTCTTCAGTAGCGACCAGTACTTCTTGGCGTCCTTGGTGGTCATGTTCACACAGCCATGGGAGCCCGGAGGGTTCCACATGCTGAGGCCCACCGAGTGGAACGCCTCGCCGCCGTCGAAGAACTGGCTGTAGGGCATCGGCACGTTGTAGAGGCTCGAGACGTGGTCGATGTGCCGCCAGTAGATCTTCTTCAGGCCGGTGCGGGTCTCGTAGCCGTTGCGGCCGGTACGCACCGGTACGGGTCCGTACACGAGCGTGCCGCCGTCCTGGATCCAGCTCAGCTGCAGGGTGAGGTTGACACAGGCGATGCGACCCTTGCTCGTGGGGCACTTGCCGTCCTTATTGGGCTTTTTCCCCACCGCCTTCTGCTTGTTCATGAGGTTCATCACACCCCAGGTGACGGGACCCGCGTACCCGATGTTCGGGGTGATGCCGTGCTTGGTCTGGAAGGCGCGTACGGCCTTGCAGTCGGCGGTCGACTGCCGGCCGTCGACGGGCCGGCCGAGGAACCTCTCGATCTGCCTCTGGTACGGCCCGGTCTTCGTCGTGCAGCTCGCCGCCTGCGCCGGCGCGGTGCCGAGCGCGAGCGTGAGCGGCACGACCAGCCCCGTGACGCCCAGTACGACGGCTCCCCGCCTGCCGATGTCCCTCATTGTGGCCTTCTC
The DNA here is from genome assembly GCF_053589015.1 of Streptomyces sp. NPDC003393. Classification (NCBI taxonomy): domain Bacteria; kingdom Bacillati; phylum Actinomycetota; class Actinomycetes; order Kitasatosporales; family Streptomycetaceae; genus Streptomyces; species Streptomyces sp. NPDC003393. Next base: position 109,019 of record NZ_JBSFRB010000001.1, read on the forward strand.
TCCCCCGTGGTCCGTGCGCGTGTGTGCGCTCTCGGACACATAGACCGCTATGGGGAAAGATCGGTTGCAATCCGCTGCATGCCGACATGAAACAGTGACCTTCGGCACCTGGAAGCATTCCGCCGGCTGCGGGCGCGCCCGGGGGACCACGGCGCATCACAGGGGCATGCCCTGCCGTCCGGATCACCGGACGACGCGACGCTCCCGTGCTTCCGCCGGCACGCCAACGGCGCCGCATCGCCGCGCCCGTCCGCCGCCGGACCGGTCCGCGGCCCCTCGCCCGGCCGACCCGTCGGCCGCGCCGCCGGACCGCCCCGCCGACGGCACCGCACGCGGCGGCGTTCGCGCAGCCACCTGCTCAGGACGCCGCGATGCGCCCAGCCATTCGGGCAAATCAGGCAAAGCTTGATGAAACCACCGGTCTCACGCCGACCTCTTGACTTAACGAGAGATGAAGTTGAAGCTACAAACCGTCATTTAAACCGGTTCAAGTACTGGCTGTCCGTAGGCGGCCAAGGCCATGAACCGGGGCAGATGCCCATAAGTCCACCGCTCGCCCGAAGTTGGAGGTCGCACATGGCCCGCCGTCCCACCATCGCGGACGTGGCGCAGTTGGCCGGGGTGTCCCGCGCGACGGTTTCCTTCGTCCTCAACAACCGTCCGGGTGTGGCGCTCACCACTCAGCAGCGCGTCAGGTCGGCGGCGGAGAAGCTCGGATGGACCCCGAGCCGCAGCGCGCGGGCCCTGTCCACCGGCCGGGCCCGCGCGGTGGGCCTCGTCCTGGCCCGCGAGCCCGAGCTGATCGGCAACGACCCGTTCTACCCGGCCTTCATGGCGGGCATAGAGGCGGTGATCTCCGAGACCGGCGACGGCCTCATGCTCCAGATGAGCCGCGCGGGCGACGAAGTGGAGACCTATCGCAGGCTGGCGGCCGACCGGCGGGTCGACGGCGTCTTCCTCACCGATCTGCGCGTGGACGACCCGCGACCGGCGCTGGTCGACGAGCTCGGTCTGCCCGCGGTCGCCGTGGGCGCGGTCGCAGCAGGTTCCGACCTGGCCACGGTGAACCTCGACGACCGCCCCGCGGTCCGCCACGCCGTGCAGCACCTGGTGGAGCTGGGACACCGCGACATCGCCTACGTGACCGGTCCCGAGGAGTTCGTGCACGCCCGACGGCGCCGTCAGGCGTGGGCCGACGCGCTCGCCGACGCGGGGCTGCCCATCGGCACGCTGCTGTCCGGGGGCTTCACGGCCGCGGGTGGGGCCCAGGCGACCCGCGCCCTGCTGGCCCGGCCCCACCCTCCCACGGCCATCGTGTACGGCAACGACCTGTCCGCCACGGCCGGGATGGCGGTGGCCCAGGACGCCGGACTGAGGCTGCCCGACGACCTTTCGGTGGTGGGCTTCGACGACGTTCCGCTGGCCTCCTGGACCAGCCCCACGCTCACGACCTGCCGCGCCAACCCGGCCTCCTGGGGCCGGGCCGCGGCGCAGGCGTTGATGGAGGTCGTCGAGCGGGGCACCACCGCCGATGTCGAACTGGAGCCGGCCACGCTCGTGATACGGGGCTCGACCGGTCCGGCCCCCGCCCGTACCGCCCTGTGACCGCAGGGCACTTCCCAGACTTCTTCCCCGCCAGGAAGCGGCCGGCGTCAGCTCGGTGATGTTCCCTGCCCGCCTGCCGATCACTTCGAGTGAGAAACGGAACCTCTGATGAAGAAAGCTTTGTTCGCCCTGCTGCCGGCAGCGGCTCTGGCACTCACCGCGTGCGGCGGCGGCACCGGATCGGGCTCCGGCGGCGGCGCGAACGACGCCCATGGCCCGATCACGATCTGGTACTCCAACAACGCGCAGGAGGTCGCCTGGGGCAAGAGCATGGTGGCGGCCTGGAACGCCGCCCACCCCAAGGAGAAGGTGACCGCCCAGGAGATACCCGCCGGCAAGAGCTCCGAGGAGGTCATCGGCGCGGCGATCACCGCGGGCAACGAGCCGTGCCTGATCCTCAACACCGCTCCGGCGGCCGTGCCCGGCTTCCAGAAGCAGGGCGGCCTGGTCGCGCTGGACGACTTCCCCGACGGCAAGCAGTACCTGCAGTCACGTGTCGGCGACCGCCTCGGGCAGTACGCGTCCCCGGACGGGAAGTACTACCAGATGCCGTGGAAGAGCAACCCGGTGATGATCTTCTACAACAAGGAGCTGTTCAAGAAGGCCGGGCTGGACCCGGAGCACCCGAAGCTGGCCGGCTACCAGGACTTCCTGGACACCTCGCGCAAGCTGGTGAAGAGCGGGGTGTCCAAGGCGGCGATCTGGCCCGCGCCGACGTCGGAGTTCTACCAGTCCTGGTTCGACTACTACCCGGTGTTCGCGGCACAGACCGGCAAGCAGCTCGTCGAGGACGGCAAGGCCCAGTTCGCCTCGCCCGAGGGCATCAAGGCCGCCGAGATGTGGAAGACGATGTACGCCCAGGGACTCGCTCCCAAGGAGACCTACAACGGCGACGCCTTCGCCGAGGGCAAGGCCGCGATGGCCACGGTCGGGCCCTGGGCGGTCTCCGTCTACGGCGACAAGGTCAAGTGGGGCGTCGTGCCGGTACCGACCGCCGACGGCACCGCCGGCAAGGGCACCTTCAGCGACGAGAAGTCCATCGGCATGTACACCTCCTGCAAGAACCGCGGGACCGCCTGGGACGTCATGAAGTTCGCCACCGGCAAGGAGCAGGACGGCAAACTCCTGGAGGCGACCGGCCAGATGCCCATGCGACAGGGCCTGACGTCCGCCTATCCCTCCTACTTCGCGTCCCACAAGGACTACAAGGTCTTCGCGCAGCAGGCGGAGCACACCCTGGAAGCGCCGAACGTGCCCAACTCGGTGGAGATCTGGCAGACCTTCCGCGACGCCTACACCAAGGCCGTCATCTTCGGCAAGGGCGACCTCCACGCCGCCCTGAAGGACGCCGCCGCCAAGGTCGACAAGCTGGCCGGAAGCCAGTGACCCGCCGCCATGTCCTCCAGCACCACCCATGACACGCGCGGCCCTGGACGCGCCGCGCACAAGACCGGAAGGCCGCCGACGGGGCGGGGACCGCAGTGGCGGTTCCGGCTCGGCGGACACCAGCCCATCGGCATGCTGTTCGTCTCGCCGTACGTGCTCTACCTGGCCGCGATCTTCCTGTATCCGCTCGGCTTCGCCGTGTGGATGTCCTTCCACGACTACTTCTTCGCCGCACCCGGTGTGCAGGTCGACCGGCCCTTCGTGGGGCTGGAGAACTACACCACCGTGCTCACCGACCCGGATGTCTGGCGCTCCTTCCTCAACATAGCGATCTTCCTGGTCATCAACGTGCCGTTGACGGCGGTGGCCTCACTGGTCCTCGCGAGTGCGCTGAACAAGAAGCTGCGCTTCCGCTCCTTCTTCCGGACGGCGTACTACATCCCCTACATCACCGCCAGCGTCGCGGTCGTGGGCGTCTGGCTGTTCCTCTTCAACAGCGGCGGTCTGGTCAACCGGGTCCTCGGGCCGCTGGCTCCCGATCCCTCCTGGCTGGTGAACAGTCATCTGGCGATGCCCGTCGTCGCGGTCTTCGTCGCCTGGAAACAGCTGGGTTTCTTCGTGGTGCTGTATCTGTCGGCGCTGCAGAACGTGCCCAACGAGCTGTACGAGTCGGCGGCCCTCGACGGCGCCGGCCGGCTCCGGACGTTCCGGTCGATCACGGTTCCCGCGGTACGTCCCGCCTCGCTGCTGGTCCTGGTCCTGGCGACGATCACAGGCGCCAACCTCTTCACCGAGCCCTATCTGCTCACCAGCGGCGGCGGGCCCGACGGCGCGACGACGTCACCCGTACTGCTGATGTACCAACGGGGCCTTCAGCAAGGGCATCCGGACGAGGCCGCAGCCATCGGCGTGATCCTCATCGTGCTGATCACCGCCGTCTCGCTCGTCTACCGCCGCTTCCTGGAGAGGGACTGAGATGACCGACGACGACACCGCGCCGTCCGGCCGCAGGCGCCGGCGGCCACCGCACGCGCCGCGATCCGCCACCGGCTCGATCCGGTCGAAGATCGCGCTGCTCATCGGGGCGTTCGCGTTCCTCTTCCCCTTCTACTACATGATCATCGGCTCCTTGCAGAAGGAGCCCGACTCGAGTCCGGCCGGCGCGTTCCCGAACCCGGGGAACCTGAGTCTGCACAACTACGCCGCGATCAACTCGGCCATCTCGCTGGGGCGTTCACTGATCAACTCCGGCATCTTCACGGGCGGGGTGATCGTCTGCACCACCGTCTTCGGGCTGCTCGCCGGATACGCGCTGGCCCGACTGCACTTCCGGGGGCGGGGCACCACCTTCGCCCTGGTGCTCCTGGTGCAGGTCGTGCCGTTCCAGCTGCTGATGATCCCGCTGTACGTGCTGATCGTCCGTGACTACGGACTGGCCGACTCCTACCTGGGCATGATCCTGCCCTTCGCGATCAACACCAGCGCCGTCTTCATCTTCCGCCAGTTCTTCCTCCAGCTGCCGCCCGCCATGTTCGAGGCCGCCCGCATGGACGGCGCCAGCGAACTGCAGATCCTGCTGCGCATCGCCATCCCGCTGTGCAGGCCTGCCCTGCTCTCGGTGGTGCTCCTGAGCTTCACCGGGCCGTGGAACGAGTTCCTCTGGCCGTTCCTGGTCACCAAGCGCCAGGACATGCAGCCCCTGGCCGTCTCGCTGGCCAACTACATCAGCACCGTCTCCGCGGCCGCCGCGAACCCGTTCGGCACCATCCTCGCCGGCGCCTGTGTGCTGGCGGCGCCCGCCGTGGCGCTCTACATCGTCTTCCAGCACCGCTTCACCTCCACCGACCTCGACTCAGCAACGAAGGGCTGAACCCCCGTGTCCCACAGCACCACCACCCCCATCCCCTACCGCCTCACCCGGGTCGGCGTCGTGATGTCCCCGCTGCCCGGCGCGGCCGACGAGGTGGAGGGTGTGCTCAACCCCGCGTCCGGCCGCACCCCGGACGGCCGGTTGCACCTGCTGCCGCGGCTGGTCGCCGAGGGCAACGTCTCCCGGGTCGGGCTCGCCGAGGTCGTCGTCGAGAACGGCGTCCCCACCGGCGTCGAACGCCGGGGCGTGGTCCTGGCCCCGGACGCGGGCTGGGAGCGCGGCAAGAACAACGCCGGTGTGGAGGACCCCCGCACCACCTGGATCGAGGCGCTGGGCCGGCATGTGATGTCGTACGTGGCCTACGGTCCGCTCGGCCCCAAGCCGGCCCTCGCCGTGTCCGAGGACCTGGTGCACTGGGAGCGCCTCGGCCCGCTCCAGTTCGAGTACCAGCCCGGGCTGGACACCGACCTCAACCTCTTCCCCAACAAGGACGTCGTGCACTTCCCCGAGCCCGTGCCGGGCCCGGACGGGGGGATGTACTTCGCCATGCTGCACCGCCCCATGTGGGACCTCGGCTGGTTCCGCCCCGGGGAGGGCGTCCACCTGCCCGCCGGCGTGACCGACGAACGCCCGGGCATCTGGATCTCCTACGTCCCCGTCGACGAGGCCGAGCGGGACATCCGTGCCCTGACCCGGCCCCGCCACCACCGCCTGGTCGCCCTGTCCGAGTTCCCCTGGGAGGCGCTGAAGATCGGCGCCGGCCCGGCCCCGATCCGTGTCGACGAGGGCTGGCTGCTCATCCACCACGGGGTCTCCGGCACCATCGACGACCCCTTCGTCCAGACCCAGACGGTCCACTACGCGGCCGGCGCCATGATCCTCGACCCCGCCGACCCGGCCCGGGTCCTGGCCCGCACCGCGGAGCCGCTGATGGCCCCGGAGACCGAGGAGGAGCGCTCGGGGACCGTGCCGAACGTCGTCTTCCCCACCGCCGTCGAGGAGATCGACGGCGTGCGCTACGTCTTCTACGGCATGGCCGACGCGCACATCGGCGTGGCCCGTCTGGACCGGGCCGAGTGAGCGCCGAACCCACCCCGGGCCTCGGGCTGGCGCTGATCGGCTGCGGCGGCTTCGGCGCCTTCGTCCTGGACGCCGTGCGCGACATCCCCGGACTGCGGATCGCGGTGTGCGCCGACCCCGACCGGGAGCGGGCCGCGGCACTGGCCCGGCGGCACGGCGCGGCGGTCGTCACGAGCGCCGGGGAGGCCATGGACTTCCCCGGGGTCGACGTGGTGGTCCTGGCCACCCCGCCGGCCGCCCACGCGGACGCGGCCGTCGACGCCCTGGGCGCGGGCAAGCATGTCTTCTGCGAGAAGCCGATCGCCGTCGGCCTTCAGGACGCGGCGCGCGTCGCGGCCGAGGCCGCCCGCGCGCCGGGCGTGTTCGCCGTCGACCACGTGCTGCGGTACAACCCGGTCCTGCGCATGCTCCAGCGGCTCGTCGAGGAGGGGCTGCTGGACCCGGTGCGCAGGTTCGCCTTCGAGAACGACGCCTCCGACGAGGACCTGGGGCCGGACCACTGGTTCTGGGACCCGGCGCGCAGCGGCGGCATCCTCGTCGAGCACGGCGTGCACTTCTTCGACGCGGCGAGCGCCCTGATGGGCAGCGACCCGGTCGAGGTGCAGGGCACGGCGGTGCGCCGGCCCGGCGGCCCGGTGGACATCGTGGTGGCCACCGCCACCCATCCCGGCGGAGCCGTGGCGACCCACACCCACTCCTTCACCCACGCCCACCGCGCCGAGCGCCAACTGATGCGCCTGGACCACGGCTTCGCCGAGGCGCGGGTCACCGGCTGGATCCCCACCTTCGCGACGCTCACCGCCTGGACCGACGACGTCGGAGCCGCCCGCTGGGAGCGGTTGCCCGGGCGGGCCGCCGAACTCCTCGCGGTCCCGGGCCTGCGTCCGCACGGCGAGGAGCGGGTCGCGGTGTCGGTGACCCGCGGGGCCGGCTCCGACCGCCCGGCCCGCGGCCGGGGCGTCGAGCGGGTCGTCCCGCACCGGGTCGACTGCGTCATCGATCTGGGCGGCGAGGCACGCAAGCCCTACGTCTACCGGGAGAGCGTACGGGCGGCCATGACCGACCTGCTGCACTGTGCGGCACACGGCGGGACACCGGTGGCCGACGCCCGCGCGGGCCTGGCCGCCGTCGCGGTGGCCGAGGCGGCGACGCGGTCGGCGCGGACCGGCCGTACCGTGCCCGTGACGGTCCCGTCCCCGACGGCCCCTGGAGCGGGCGTATGACGACCGGGTCCGGTGCCCCCTGGTGGCGGGACGCCGTCTGCTACGAGATCTACCCGCGCTCCTTCGCCGACGGCGATGGGGACGGCGTCGGCGACCTGCCGGGGGCCACGTCGCGGCTCGGGCATCTGCGCACCCTGGGCGTGGACGCGGTGTGGATCACCCCGTTCTACCCCTCGCCGCTGGCCGACGGTGGCTACGACATCGCCGATCACACGGGCGTGGCCCCGGACCTGGGAACCCCGGCGGACTTCGCCGCGCTGGTGGACCGGGCCCACGCCCTGGGCATCAAGGTCCTGGTGGACCTGGTCCCCAACCACACGTCCGACCGGCACCCCTGGTTCCGTCAGGCGCTGGCCGCCGGGCCGGGCTCGCGGGTCCGGCAGCGCTACGTCTTCCGGCCGGGCCGTGGCGAGCACGGCGAACTGCCGCCCAACGACTGGCAGTCCGCGTTCGGCGGCAGCGCCTGGACCAGGGTCCGCGAGCCGGACGGCGGGCCGGGCGAGTGGTACCTGCACCTGCACGCGCCGGAGCAGCCGGACCTGAACTGGCGCGACCACGAGGTCGTCGCCGAGTTCGAACGGATCATGAAGCACTGGCTGGACCACGGCGTCGACGGCTTCCGCGTCGACGTCGCCCACGCCCTGTTCAAGGCGTGGGACCTGCCCGACGCGGGCCCGGGCCAGCACCAGGACGCCCACCGCAACCACCTGATGCCGTACTACGACCAGGAGGAATTGCATCCGCTGTTCCGCGACTGGCGCAGGCTGCTGGACCGCCACCCCGCCCTCGCCGGTGCCGTGCCCCCGGGCGAGCGGGTCATGGTGGCCGAGGCGGGGATCTTCGACCGCGAGCGGCTGGCCCGCTACGTCAGCCCCGGCGAGATGCAGCAGGTCTTCAACTTCGCGTTCCTGGAAGCCCCGTGGGACGGAGCGGGCATGCGGGAGGTGATCGAGCGGTCCGTGGCCGCCATGCAGACGGTGGACGCCCCGGTCACCTGGGTGCTCTCCAGCCACGACGCGGTCCGGCCGGTCACCCGCTACGGCGGCGGCCCCGCCGGTGAGCGGCGGGCGCGGGCCGCCGCGCTGCTGATGCTCGCGCTGCCCGGCGCCGCGTACGTCTACCAGGGAGAGGAACTCGGCCTGCCGCAGGCCGAACTGCCCGACGACCGGCTGCGCGACCCGCTGTGGGAGCGTTCCGGTCACCGGGAGCGCGGGCGGGACGGAAGCCGGGTGCCGCTGCCCTGGGAGGGCGACGCCGCCCCGTACGGGTTCAGCACCGCCGACCCGGCGGACTGCTGGTTCCCGCAGCCCGCCGACTGGGCCGGACTGTCGGTCAGGGCACAGGACGCGGAGGCCGGCTCCATGCTGTCGCTCTACCGTACGGCGCTGCGGCTGCGCCGGGCCCACCCGGCATCGGACGCGGCACTGAAGCTGGACGGGCCGGACGACGGGGCGTGGTTCGGTTTCGAACGGGGGGCGGGCCTGTGGTGCCTGGTGAACTTCGGCGCACGGCCGCTGCACCTGGACGACGATGCCCAGGTGCTGCTGTCCAGCGCACCCCTCGATGGCCGCAGCATCCCGCAGGACACGACCGTATGGATGACGCACAAGGAGTACGACAGTGAGTGACCGGCCCGGCATCGACCTCTCCGGCCTGGTGAAGGCCTACGACATCCGCGGCATCGTGCCCGATCAGCTCGACGAGGACCTCGCCCGGCTGATCGGCGCCGCGTTCGTCGAGACGACCGGCGCGGACGCCGTCGTGACCGGGCACGACATGCGCCCCAGCTCCCCGGGGCTGGCGCGCGCCTTCGCCGAGGGCGCGGCGGCGCGCGGCGCGAACGTGACCGAGACCGGCCTGTGCTCCACGGACGGGCTGTACTTCGCCAGCGGCGCCCTCGGCCTCGCCGGCGCGATGTTCACCGCGAGCCACAACCCCGCCCGCTACAACGGCATCAAGATGTGCCGGCCGGGCGCACGGCCGGTGGGCCAGGACACCGGTCTGCGGGAGATCCGCGCGCTCGCCGAGCGGTGGTCGGCGGCCGGCGGGCTGCCCGCCACCGGGCGCACCCCGGGCCGCGTCACCCGGCGGGACCTGCTCGGCGACTACGCCGCGCATCTGCTGAAGCTGGTGGACCTCTCCTCCGTTCGCCCGCTGAAGATCGTGGTGGACGCGGGCAACGGCATGGCGGGCCTGACCACGCCCGCGGTCTTCCGTGACCTGCCGGTGGAGGTCGTGCCGATGTACTTCGAGCTGGACGGCACCTTCCCGAACCACGAGGCCAATCCGCTGGATCCGAAGAACATCGTCGACCTGCAGCGCGAGGTGCGGGAGAGCGGTGCCGACCTGGGCCTGGCCTTCGACGGTGACGCGGACCGCTGCTTCGTCGTCGACGAGCGCGGCGAGGCGGTCGCTCCGTCCACCGTCACCGCCCTGATCGCGACCCGTCTGCTGGCCGAGCACCCGGGAAGCACCGTCATCCACAATCTGATCACCTCGCGCGCCGTGCCGGAGGTGGTGCGCGAGCACGGCGGCGTCCCGGTGCGCACCCGGGTGGGGCACTCCTTCATCAAGGCCGAAATGGCCCGCACGGGCGCGGTGTTCGGCGGCGAGCACTCGGCGCACTACTACTTCCGCGACTTCTGGTCCGCCGACAGCGGCATGCTGGCGGCCCTGCATGTGATCGCCGCTCTCGGCGGCACGCGGACACCCCTGTCGACGCTGGTGGAACAGTACCGACGGTACGAGGCGTCCGGGGAGATCAACAGCGTGGTCCACGATCAGCGACGCACGCTCGCCGCGGTCCGCGCGGCCTTCGCCGGCCGGGACGGTGCGGTCGCCGACGAGCTCGACGGGCTGACGATCAGCGCCGCCGGCTGGTGGTTCAATCTGCGGCCCTCCAACACCGAACCGTTGCTGCGGCTCAACGTGGAGGCCGGGGACGCCGACACGATGGCCCGGCTGCGCGAGGAGGTGCTGGCGGTGGTCCGCGCCTGAGGGGTGGTTCAGCGCTCGCGGAGCGCCGCGTTGAAGCCGGTGTTGACGGCGGTGAGGCCGCCGTCGACCGTCAATGTGGTGCCGGTGATCCAGGCCGCGTCCCGGGAGGCGAGGAAGGCGACGGCGGCGGCGATGTCATCGGGCTCGCCGACACGGCCGAGGGGGTACAGGCCGCGGACGCGGTCGAGTTCGGCCTCGCGTCCCTCCCAGGCGGAGGTGCGCACCGTCCCCGGCATCACGAGGTTGACGCGTACGCCCCGTGCGGCGGCGTGCCCGGCGAGGGTCCGGGTGAGCGAGACCAGGCCCGCCTTCGCGGCGCTGTAGGCGTGGTTGCCGAAGTCCTGGGTGCCGTTGACGGAGCCGATGCTGACGATCGCGCCCCGGCCGGACGCCACCAGGTGGGGCAGGGCGGCACGGCAGCAGCGGTGGGCGCCGGTCAGGGTGACGTCGAGGTCGCGCGCCCAGACCTCGTCCGTGCCGTCCTCGAACAGCGGGGTGTCGGGGGTGCAGTGGGCCGCGCTGTTGACCAGCACGTCGAGCCTGCCGAACACCTCGACCGCGTGCGCCACGGCCGCCTCCACGGAGTCCCGGTCGGCCACGTCGCAGTGGTGCGCCCAGGCCGCCAGTCCACGCTCGCGCAGGGTCCCCGCGGTCTTCTCCGCCTCCGGCCCGTCGGCGTCGGTGACCAGGACCCGTGCTCCCTCCTCGGCCAGTCGCCGGGCGATGGCCGCGCCGATGCCGCGGGCCGCGCCGGTGACGAGCACTCCGTGTCCCTCGAACCGCTTCGTGTCCGTCATGCACAGAACCTACCGTCGCGGCGGCCGTTCGGGCAGATGCCGTACGGTCATGTCCGCGTTCGTGGAGCAACTGCCCGCCCTCATCGGGGCGAGACGCTGATCGTGCTGGGCAGCGGGGAGGACGGCGGGGCGAGTACCGCTGCCGGTACGGACGGCCGCCGTGAGTACCGCTGCCGCCGCGCCGGCCGCCGTGCGTGCCGCTGCCGGCCGAGGCGGTCGCCTGATTCCGCTCACCGATAGCCGGTCGCGTCCGCCGGTTCGCCCGCGTCCTGCACCTCCGTCAGGTACCGCCAGGCGTCGGGGCGGCTGCCGTCCACGTCGGTGAAGCCGTACACCTGGGCGAGCCCCCCGCTCGACAGCGACTGCCCGTTCCAGCGCGCCACGTCCGGGTCGGCGGCGAGGGCGGCTACGGCCCGGCCGACGTAGCGCGGGGTCTCGGAGATGGCGAAGTGGGGCACCTGCTCCAGGGCGTCACGCCAGTTCTCCTCCCGCACCCCGAAGTGGTCGAGCATCATCTCCGAACGCATCCAGCCGGGGGTGAGCGCGACCGCGGTGGCGCCGCGCGGGCCGAGTTCGTGGCCCAGGGCGAAGGCCATGCGCAGCACGGACGCCTTGGCGAGGTCGTAGAAGAGGTTGACGCGGTAGGTGTCCCGGTTGTACTCGGCGGTGCCGTCGGTCATCTCCACCACCAGGCCGCCGGGCCGGCGCAGCAGCAGGGGCAGCGCGTGGTGGCTGGTGACGGCGTGTGTCTCCACGGCCAGGCGGAGCAGCCTGAGGCCGGCCGCCAGGTCGTGCTCCCAGACGGGGGTGTCCCACTCGAAGAGCTTCTCGCCGCCCCAGATGTCGTTGACGAGGACGTCCAGGCGGCCCTGGTCGTGTGCGATGCGCTCGACGAGGGCGTGGACCTGGTCGGGTTCCAGGTGGTCGGTGGGTACGGCGATGCCGCGGCCGCCGGCCTCGGTCACCAGGTCGGCGGTGTCCTCGAGGGTCTCGGGGCGGTCGTACTCGGAGCGCCGGTCGCGTGTGCTGCGTCCGGTGACGTACACGGTGGCGCCGGCCGCGCCGAGTTCCACGGCGATGCCGCGGCCGGCGCCCCGTGTCGCCCCCGCGACCAGCGCGACCTTGCCTTCCAGTGAACGCGGGTGTGGGCGTGCCATGTCCGGCCTCCTGTGCGTCTTCCTGCGGTGTCCTCGTCGAGGGTGGCGCGGAAGCCGGACATCCACTGTCGGCTTTCTGCTGCTGTCCTTCTTCTGTCCTTCTGTCGGTCGCGTCCGCGCCGCTCAGTGACCGCGGGCGATCCACTCCTGGAGGTGCGGGGCCTCCGCGCCGATGGTCGTGGCGTCGCCGTGGCCGGTGAGGACCTTCGTCTCGGGCGGCAGGGTGAGAAGGCGGTCGCGGATGGAGTCGATGATCGTCGGGAAGTCGGAGTAGGAGCGGCCGGTGGCGCCCGGCCCGCCCTGGAAGAGGGTGTCGCCGGTGAAGACGACGCCGAGCCCGGGGTCGTGGAGGCAGACCGCGCCCGGGGCATGGCCGGGGGTGTGCAGGACGGTGAGGTCGGCCCCGGCCGCCTCGAGGACCTGACCGTCCGACAGGTGCTCGTCGGGGTCCCGGTCGCGGTGGGTCATCTTCCACAGCGGCAGGTCGTCGGGGTGCAGCCAGATCGTCGCGCCGGTGAGGTCCGCGAGGGCGGGTGCGGCGTCGATGTGGTCGTTGTGCGCGTGGGTGCACACGATGGCGGTCAGCCGGCGGTCGCCGACCGCCTCGGCGATGGCCTCGGCGTCGTGGGCGGCGTCGATGACGATCGCCTCGTGGTCGTCGCCGACGATCCACACGTTGTTCTCGACGTCCCAGGTGCCGCCGTCGAGCGTGAACTGCCCGGCGGTGACGAGGCGTTCGATGCGTGCGGCCATCAGAGCACCACCACCGAACGCAGCACGTCGCCGCCGTGCATCCGCTCGAACGCCTTCTCCACCTCGTCCAGCCGGATGGTCTCGGTGACGAACTTGTCCAGCGGCAGGCGGCCCTGGAGGTGCAGGTCGATGAGCATCGGGAAGTCCCGGGACGGCAGGCAGTCGCCGTACCAGCTGGACTTCAGCGCCCCACCGCGCCCGAAGACGTCCAGCAGCGGCAGCTCCAGCTTCATCTCCGGGGTCGGCACACCGACCAGCACCACCGTGCCGGCCAGGTCGCGAGCGTAGAAGGCCTGCCGGTAGGTCTCCGGGCGGCCGACGGCATCGATGACGACGTCGGCGCCGAAGCCGCCGGTGAGCTCGCGGATCGCCTCCACGGGGTCGGTGTCAGCGGAATTGACGGTGTGTGTGGCGCCCATGGTCCGGGCGGTCTCGAGCTTGCGGTCGTCGATGTCGACCGCGATGATCTTCCCGGCGCCCGCCAGGTACGATCCGGCGACGGCCGCGTCGCCGACCCCGCCGCAGCCGATCACGGCGACCGAGTCGCCCCGGCCGACCCCTCCGGTGTTGATCGCCGCGCCGATGCCGGCCATCACACCGCAGCCCAGCAGCCCGGCGACGGCAGGAGACACGGACGGGTCGACCTTGGTGCACTGGCCCGCGGCCACCAGCGTCTTCTCGGCGAAGGCACCGATCCCGAGGGCCGGGGAGAGCTCGGTGCCGTCGGTCAGGGTCATCTTCTGCCGGGCGTTGTGGGTGTCGAAGCAGTACCAGGGGCGTCCGCGCAGACACGCGCGGCACTTCCCGCACACCGCACGCCAGTTGAGGATCACGAAGTCGCCGGGCGCGACGTCGGTGACCCCCTCGCCGACCGACTCCACCACCCCGGCGGCCTCATGCCCGAGCAGGAAGGGGAACTCGTCGGTGATGCCGCCCTGCTTGTAGTGCAGGTCGGTGTGGCAGACGCCGCAGGCCTGGACCCGTACGACGGCCTCTCCGGGCCCGGGGTCCGGCACGACGATCGTCTCGACCCGTACGGGCTCGTCCTTCCCCGGTGCGATCACGCCGCGCACTTCCTGGGCCATGGTGGTGGTCCCTTCCGTCGACCGATGTCCGTGGTTCCGACCCTACCGGCGGCCACCCGGTACAGGCGTGGTCGCGCCGGTCGCCGCGCCCGCGTGATCAGTGGATGCCGGGCACCAGCCCGAAGAGCGGGGAGGCGAGACCGGTGACCTGCCTGAGCTGGTTCAGTCGGTCGAGGTCGCGCGCGCGGTTCAGGGAGGAGAGCTGCTCGGAGACCGAGGGGACCGCGTTCCGCTGCTCGGCGGGGAGGCCGGTGCGGGCGAGCGAGTCGACCGCGTCGAGCGGCACCAGCCTGCCGGCGACCGGGACCCCGGCGTCGGCGGCGCTCGCCGGCAGCGCGGCGAGACCCGTGGCGGAGGCGGCGAGAGCGACGACGGTGACGATACGTCGGGTGGAGATCATGTCCTCAGCAACGCGGCCGCCCCCACCCGGACACGGCCTGGCACCCTCGCTCACCCGACAGGGCGAGAACGCGGCGGGGACGAGAACGCGGCGGACGGACGGGGCGTTCACCGCGAACTCCTGGATCCGGCACGGCGCGCACCGGACGTAGGCCCGACCCCGCACACCGGCCGCACGTCCGACCCCGCGTGCCGGCGGCACCATCCGCGTGCGCGGGGCCGGTCGGCTTGCCCGGCCCGCGCACACGGGGGACGCTCGAAGGACAGGCCCGTGACGGCCCGCTCCCGCCGGGCCACGGCTTCGTGGGAGGTCACATGGCGACCACGGCACGCCCGGCCCGCGGCACCGGAGCGCCGCGCGACGGCGGGATCACCGGTCGGATCGTGATCAGGACATGGGACGCGTAGGCAGGAAGGCCGCACGGGTCCAGGTCAGCTCCCGGCTGACATGGAGTTTCTCGGCCCGCGCCGGAGTGGGCGGGTCGCACTCGGCCCGGCTGCGGCCCTCGCGGGCCGCCTCCGCGGCGCAGCGGCTGGCCTCCGCCGCTCTGGTGAGGTCCCTCCTGCACGCGGTACGGCCCCGGACCCGCGCCCGCGGGCCGCGGGTCCGGCCGGGCCGGCGGGTGGGTTCGGCTAGGCTGGGGCGGGGCCGTGACTGGCGCTGAGGTGGAGCACCACCGGGGAGCGGCCCCCGCGAGTCGTAGCCGCGCGCCTGGGTGATTCCGTCGAACGCTCAGGAGTGGACCATGTCCCAGGCCCGGCTCATGGACGGCACCGCGCTCGCCCGACGCATCGTCGAGGAGACCGCGCGCAAGGCCGCCGACCTCACCGACCGCACGGGCACCGCACCCTGTCTGGCGACGGTGCTGGTCGGCGAGGACCCGGCCTCCGTCACCTATGTCCGGATGAAGCAGAACCGGTGCCGCAAGGCCGGCATCGACTCCCGCCGTGTGGCGCTGCCCGCCGAGACCACCACCGAGGAACTGGTCGGCACGCTGCGCTCCCTGTCGCAGGACCCCTCCGTCCACGGCATCCTGCTCCAGCACCCGGTCGGCGACCACATCGACGAACGGGCCGCGTTCGAGGCGATCGCGCCCGAGAAGGACGTCGACGGTGTCACCTTCGCCTCCTTCGCCACGATGAGCTTCGGCCTGCCGGGGTTCGTCTCCTGCACGCCCGGCGGCATCCTGCGGCTGCTCGACGCGTACGACGTCGACCTGGCCGGCAAGCGGGCCGTCGTCGTGGGGCGCAGCGCGATCCTCGGCAAGCCGGTGGGCATGCTGCTGCTCGCCCGGGACGCCACGGTGACGTACTGCCACTCGCGGACGCGTGACCTCTCCTCCGTGGTCCGGGAGGCGGACGTCGTGGTCGCCGCCGTGGGCCGGCCGCGGCTCGTCCGCGGCCAGGACATCAAGCCGGGCGCGGTCGTGATCGACGCGGGCTACAACGAGGGCAACGTCGGCGACGTCGACTTCGACTCGGCCGTGGAGCGGGCCTCGCTCATCACGCCGGTGCCCGGTGGTGTCGGCCCCATGACCATCGCCACGCTCCTGGAGCAGACGGTGGACGCGGCCGCCCGGCAGCTCGGCGTGTGACCGGCGCGGAGTGAACGCCTCCGGATCCGCCGGGTCGTTCACCGGCGGCCGGCTCCGGCGCGGCCATACTGACCGTCGTGCGCGTAGCGATCATGACGGCGGGTTCCCGGGGAGACGTCGCCCCCTTCACGGGACTGGGGCACGGCCTGGCCCGCGCGGGGCATGCCGTCACCCTGGTCACCCACGGGCGCTTCGAGCCGCTGGTCGCGGGCTCGGGACTCGGCTTCCACGCGCTGCCGGTGGATCCACGGGCCGAGCTCGGGTCCCGGCGCGGACGGAGCCTGCACCGCAGTGCGACCGGTGCGGGCAAGATGCTGCGGGCGGTCGGCCTGGCGCGGGCGGCGCTGGCACAGATGACGGACGAGCTGATCGCGGCGGCGGAGAAGAGCGACGTGCTGCTGCTCTCCGGCTCCCTGGGGCCGGTCGGGCATGCCATCGCCGAGGCGCTGGGCCTGCCCTGCATGGGCGCCCATCTGCAACCTCTGTCGCCCACCCGGGAGTTCGCCCCTCCACTGCTCGGCGGCGGTCACTGGGGCGCGCCGGTGAACCGCCTCGCCGGGCACGGGGTGAACCTCGCCGTGGAGCGGGTCTTCTCGGCGGCCGTGCCCGCCGTGCGGGCGCGGCTGGGGCTGCCCGCCTCGCGCATCGGCACCGCCCGCCGCATCCGCGCGGGGCTGCGGCTGCCCGTGCACCATGGCTTCAGCCCGCTGGTGGTGCCCCGGCCGCGTGACTGGCGGGCCGGTCTGGAGGTGGGCGGGTACTGGTGGCCGTACGACCGTGACGCCCGGCTCCCGGGCGACCTGCGGGAGTTCCTGGAGGCGGGGCCGCCCCCGGTGTTCGTCGGGCTGGGCAGCGCCACCGTGCCCGACCCCGTCCGGCTCAGCGAAACGATCGTGCGCGCGCTGCGCCGGGCCGGACTGCGCGGGGTGGTGCAGCGGGGCTGGGCCGGGCTGGCGGCGGCCGGTGACGACATGCTGACCGTCGACGACGTCCCGCACTCGGCGCTGTTCCCGCGCATGGCCGCCGTGGTGCACCACGCCGGGGCGGGCACGACGGCGGCCGGGCTGCGCGCCGGGGTGCCCGCGGTGCCGCTGCCGGTCCAGTTCGACGAGGGGTTCTGGGCGCAGCGCCTGATCCGTCTCGGGGTGGCCCCGTGCGCCGTCCCGCTGCGCGGGCTCACCGCGGACGCGCTCTCCGCCGCGCTCACCCGGGCCACCGGGGACGCCGCCCACCTGCGACGGGCCCAGGCGCTGGGCGCCCGGATCCGCGAGGAGGACGGCGTCGCGCCGGTACTCGCCGCCGTGGACCGGCTGGCGGGCTGACCGGCCCGTGACGGACGAAGGTGCGGGCCGCCTTCGTCCGTCACGGGCCGCCTTCGACCGTCGCCGGCCGTCTCGTCCGTGACCGGTCGTCTCGTCCGTCGCCGGCGGGTGTGTCGCGGTGCCGTCGGCAGTGTCCTACGCGGTCACCTGGTCACGCCGTGTGCGGCGCCGGGTCCCGTCAGGCCGGGCCGACACCCCCGTTCCCCGGTTGCGGACGCTGCTGGAAGAGGCGCACCGGCACCGTGTCGGCCAGGGCCTTGTACCCGGCCGGGTCGAGGTGGAGGTGGTCGCCGGTGTCGTAGGCGGGCAGCAGTGCGCGCGGGTCTCGGGGGTCACGGGCCGCCCGGTCGAAGTCGATGACGGCGTCGAACCGGCCACTGGTGCGGATCCACCGGTTGACCGCCTGCCGGGCCGATTCGCGGAGGCCGGCCGGGTCGTCGTAGCCGTTGCCGCCGAAGGGGGTGAGGGTGGCACCGTAGACGCGGATGCCCTGGGCGTGGGCACGGGTGACGATCTGCTGGTAGGCATTGATGAGGTCGTCCGTGACCTGCTTCATCGCCGGCCCGGTCGCGTCGGCCGTGCCGATGTCGTTGACGCCCTCGAAGACGATGAGCCGGTCGACGCCGCTCTGGGCGAGAACGTCGCGGTCGAGGCGGGCCAGGGCATTGGGGCCCAGACCGTCGTGGAGGACCCGGTTTCCGCCGGCCGCCTCGTTGATGACCGCGATGCCCGCCGTGCCGGGGCCGGACCGCAGCCGGTCCTGGAGCTGGTCCGGCCAGCGGTCGTTGCCGTTGGTCGTTGACCCGCGGCCGTCGCTGAGCGAGTCGCCGAGCACGACGGTGGCGGACGTCGGGTTCTTCGACCACACCTCCAGGCCGCTGAGGAAGTACCAGTGGTCAGCGGTGGTGGCGCCGGGCAGTGCCGTGTCGTCCAGGTGCTCGCCGGCCAGCATGTAGGACGTGGTGCGCGATCCGGGGTGCGAGGTGAGGGAGGTGGAGGCCTGGCCGTCGGCGAGGTAGAGGGTCACGGTGAGGTCGGTTCCGGCCCGCACGTCGAAGTCCAGCGGGTCGCTGACCGCCTGTGCGCCCATCGGGATGTCGATGCCCCGGTGCCCGACGAACGTCACCGTCCGGGAGGTGCCCGGCACGATCGTGTCGACGCCCGCCTTGCCGTCGGCCGGGCGTGCCACGGTGACGCCGGTGACGGGCAGGTCGGTGCCGCCGAACGCGTTGGAGAAGCGCAGCCGCAGGTGCTGCCCGCTCACCCCGATGTGCACGGTCTGGCGCAGCGTCGCGTGTTCGAACACGCGGTCGGCCTGGGTGAAGGGCGCGGGCGGCATGTTGCCGGGCTCGGTCAGCTGGGGCATGGACGCCCAGGTGTCCACCCAGTGGCCGCCGGCGTCGCTCGTCGCGGCGGCGGCCCGCGCGGGCCGAGGCGCGGCGTCGCGTGCACCGGACGCCGTGTGCGTGGTGAGACCCGCCGTGCCCACGACCAGGGCGACGGCGACGCTCACCAGCGAGGATCTCTTCATCCGCGGATTACCTCCATCTGTTCTCGGTCGGTCTGTGCTGTCCGTTCTCGGTGGGCGCGTGTCGGTGACCGGAGCCGGGCCGCATCAGGCCTGCTCCGCCACCGGCTTCAGGGCGGCGGCCTCGGGGCCGGGCTCCGGACCGGAGACGGCCGCGACGACGGCGTCGGCCTCCGCGTCCGGCTCCGGCAGCAGCAGGCCGAGGCCGATGTACACGACGAGCGAGGTGACCAGCGGGGTGACGACCACGGTGGTCTGCGAGGCCCCGTCCAGGCCGTACTTGACGAGGAAGTAACCGCCGAGGCCGAGTGCCCAGGAGGTCAGCGCCGCCCGGGAGCCGCAGCGGCGGAACGCCGGCAGCAGGCCCAGCAGCATCGGGATGGAGATCGGGCCCATGACGGCCGCGACCATGCCGACGATGATCCCGAGGACGCCGCCGAAGTGGTCGGCCTCGATGGCCACGACCATGGAGACGGTGATGAAGACCACCGTGACCACCCGCGCCACCCGCAGCCCCCGCTCGGTGCTCGCGTCCCGGAAGCCGGGGAGGAGGGCGGGCAGGATGTCACGGGTGACGACCGCCGAGATGGCGTTGGCGTCGGAGGAGGCCATGGCCATGGTGTGGGAGAACATCCCGGCGAGGGTGAGACCCACCAGGCCCATGGGCAGGTAGGACTGCGCCATCAGCGCGTACGTCTGCTGCGGGTCGGCGATGTGCGGCATGAGGACCGGCGCGGCGACCGCGGGCAGCAGCAGCACGGCCGGCCAGATCAGGTACAGGGCGGCCGACAGTCCCGCCGAGCGGCGGGCGGCGCGCGGGGAGTCCGTGGCCATGTAGCGCTGGGCCAGGTTCCACATGCCGCCGTTGTACTCGAAGAGCTTCACGACGACGTACGCGGTGAGGAAGCCGGCCGTGTAGGGGCCGACGAGCGGGTCGGTGTGCCCGGACGGCAGCCGGTGCCACAGGGTGCCGAGGCTCGACACACCGCCCAGCCGGTCGAGGACCACCCACATCATCGACAGCGCGGCCACGCCCTGGATGACGAACTGGCCGAACTCGGTCAAGGCGTCCGCCCACAGCCCGCCGACCGTGCAGTACAGCAGGGTGACGACGCCGGTGAGCAGGATGCCGTTGGTCATCGACATGCCGGTGAAGACCTTCAGGAGCACGGCCACCGACGCCCACTTGGCGGCGACGTCGAACACCTTGAGCAGGGCGCCGCTCCAGGCCAGTGCCTGCTGGGCGGGGATGTTGTAGCGGCGGGCGAGGTACTCCAGCGGCGAGGCGACCTTGAAACGCCGTTGCAGCCGGTTCCACCGGGGGGCGAAGAGCCAGGCGCCCACGCCGGTGCCGAGGGCGAGCGGCAGGAACGCCCAGACGTAGACGGTGATGCCGTAGTTGTAGGCGACGGCCGCGTAGGCGACGAACACCGCGGCGCTGTAGCCGGACATGTGGTGCGAGATGCCGGTCAGCCACCAGGGCATCTTGCCGCCGCCGGTGAAGTAGTCGGAGACGTCGTTGACACGCCGGTGCGACCACACGCCGATGAGGAGCATCACCAGGAAGTAGCCGCAGACGGCGGCCCAGTCGAGCCAGTGCATACCAGGACCTTCTTGTCACGGGGTCGGGAACGTGGGGGCGTTCGGGGAGCGGGCGGCGGACCGGCGCCGCCCGGTGTCACCAGCGCGGGGACTTCTTCTCGTACGTCGGGTCCAGCCGGCGCATGTAGCCGGTGTCGTCCCGGTTGCGCAGGCCGCAGCGCAGGTACTGCTCGTGCAGCCGGGCCAGCGCGTCGCGGTCCAGCTCCACGCCGAGGCCCGGGCCGCGCGGCACGGCGACCGAGCCGTCGCGGAAGCCGAGCGCACCGGGGGCGATCACGTCCTCCGCCGGGTCCTTCCACGGCCAGTGCGTGTCGCAGGCGTAGGTGAGGTTCTGCGTGGCGGCGGCCAGGTGGGTCATCGCGGCCAGGCTGATGCCGAGGTGGGAGTTGGAGTGCATCGACAGGCCCAGGCCGAAGGTGTCGCAGATCCCGGCGAGCAGCTTGGAGCGGTGCAGACCGCCCCAGTAGTGGTGGTCGGAGAGCACGACCTGGACCGCGTCGGCGCGCACCGCGGAGGGCAGTTCGTCGAAGGCGACCACGCACATGTTGGTGGCCAGCGGCATCGGGGCCTCTCGGGCGACCCGGGCCATGCCCTCCTGGCCCGGTGTGGGGTCCTCCAGGTACTCCAGGACCCCTTCGAGGTCGCGGGCCACCTTCAGCGAGGTCTCGACGGTCCAGGCGGCGTTGGGGTCCAGGCGCAGCGGAGTGTCGGGGAAGGCCTCCCGCAGCGCCAGTACGGCCTCGACCTCCTGCTCGGGGGGCATCACCCCGCCCTTGAGCTTGATCGCCTCGAAGCCGTACCGGTCCACCATGCGCCGGGCCTGCGCCACGATGTCCTCCGGCGTCAGGGCGGTGCCCCAGTCGTCGGGCTCGTGCCCCGGGTGGCCGGCCCACTTGTAGAAGAGGTAGGCGCTGAACGGCACCCGGTCGCGGACGGCCCCGCCGAGGAGATCGCTGACCGGGCGGCCGGCGGCGCGGCCCCTGATGTCCAGGCAGGCCACCTCGAACGGGGAGAAGACCCGGTCCGTCGTGCTGCTGGTGGTGATCATGCCGGTCAGTCCGTGCCCGTCGCCGCCGCTGTCCCCGCCGAGCGCCTCGGCGATCCGCCGGTGCATCGGGCCGAGTTCGTGGACGTCCATGCCGGTGATCGCGTCGGCGGCCGTGCGCAGCCTGCGCAGGTGGCCCTCGTCGGCGTAGGTCTCGCCCAGGCCGCTGACGCCCTGATCGGTCGTCACCTCGACGACGGCGCGCAGCGCGTAGGGTTCGTGGACGCCGACGGCGTTGAGGAGGGCGGGGTCCTTGAACGCCACGGGGGTGATGTCGACGCGGGCGATCCGCAGTGCCTCGCTCATCGGGCCACCGCCTCGGCGGCGGAGGTCTTCTCGGCCTCGTCGGTGTACCCGGTTCCGTCGGCCGGGAGGGTCTCGGTGAGCAGGGCCGAGCCCCTCGCGACGAGCGCCTCCAGCTCGGCCACGTCCTCGGGCGCGGGGTCGGTCAGCGGCGGACGTACGCCGCCCACGTCCAGGCCCCGCAGCCGGACGCCCGCCTTGACCAGGGCGACCGAGTAGCCCGGGACGCGGTCGCGCAGCGCGATCAAAGGGTGGAAGAATCCCGCCAGCAGCCGCTGCACCGTTTCGTCGTCCCCGGCCGTGACGGCCCGGTGGAAGGCCAGGGCGATCTCGGGGGCGAAGCAGAACACCGCCGAGGAGTAGAGCCCGACGCCGATGCCCCGGTAGGCGAGTACGGTGCCCTCGGCGGTGGGCATCCCGTTGAAGAACTGGAAGTCGCCGCCGCCGGTGGCCGGATCGGCCCGGACGGCGGTCACGATCCGGCCGAGGAGGTCGAGGTCGCCGGTGCCGTCCTTCAGACCCACCACCTGCGGCAGGCGGGCGACCTCGAGGGCCGCGGCGACGTCGAACCGGGCCGTGCCGCGCTGGTAGACGATCACGGGCAGGGAGCCGGCGGCCACCACCTGGCGCACGTAGGCGACCAGTCCGGCCGGCGGGCCGGCCACCAGGTACGGGGGCATCAGCAGCAGCCCGTCCGCGCCGGCCTCCTCCGCCGCGCGCGCGTACTGGCGGGCGAGGGGCAGCGAGCCGCCCGCGCCGGCGAAGACCGGGACGCGACCGCCGGCCACCTCGACGGCGGTGCACACCACGGCGGCGAACTCCCCCACCTCCAGCGCGTGGAACTCCCCCGTTCCGCAGGCGACGAACACCCCGCCCGCGCCGGCTTCGATGCCGGACTCCAGATGGATCGAAAGTTTCGCCGTGTCGACCGACCCATCTGCGGCGAACGGAGTGACAGGAAAGAAAAGAACGCCCTGAAGCATGGTGACCCCATCCGATGCTCAATCACATACATGAACGTGCATCAAGAGTACGAATTACGTGAGGGAATGTAAGGGCGACCGCTCGGCAGGGTCAAGGCATGTGCACAAGGCCATTTCGCACCCTGAGAGCCCACGGGGGCCACTGCGGGGGCGTGCACGGACGTTCACGAAGGTCGACCGCAAGTCGGTCGATCTTGGCTCGAAACTTTCGAATCATCCGGCCCAACGGTCACCCGATCACCATTCTTGTCGTGAACACATCTTGTCGAGGAGCTCAACCTTCCTTACTTTTCGGTAAGTTCACCTGGACGGGCCCGTGTTCGGATCACCCGTGGAACCCGAGGAAGGAGAGCAGTCATGCCTGCCTCCAGAACCAGGCACCTGTGCTCCCTGGCCGCCGCACTCGTGATGACCGTGGCCGGGCCGGCGACCGCCGCGTCCGCCGCGACCGGCTCCTCCGACGGGCTGCGCGAGGTGCTGTTCGTCGGCGACAACTGGGACGGCACCGCCGACGTGATCCGGTCCACCGGCGACTTCGCGAGGATCGGCCGCGTCGATGTGATCCCCGACAAGCAGCAGCGGCTCGCGGAGATCTACGCCGACCCGATCAAGTGGATCTTCTACACCTCCGTCCGCGACCAGGTCGGCGAGGGCCACGACCAGTACGTGGACGACATGTACTCCACTCCGGACGGCAGGTCGGTGGTGGTCTCCCGGCCGAGCTTCGCCGACGTCGTCTCCATCGACCTGGCCACCGGCCGGGTCAACTGGCGCTTTCCGGTGGCCGGTTACCGGGCCGACCACATGGCGGTCTCCCCCGACGGAACCCGGGTCGCCGTGTCCGCCTCCACCGCGAACAAGGTGCAGGTCCTGGACATCGACACCGGCAGGAAGGTGGGCGAGTTCGCCACCGGCGACAAGCCGCACGAGAACGTCTTCACCGACGGCGGCCGGTACATCTGGAACATGTCGATCGGCGAGGTCACCACCTCGCTCGACAGCCCGGGATGGGACTGGACGAAGGGCGACCGGCACATCACCGTCGTCGACGCCACCACCTTCCAGCAGGTCCGGACCATCGACATGCGGGACCGGCTGAACGCGATCGGTTTGAAGGACTTCTCCGACGCGGTCCGCCCGGCCGCCTTCTCCCCCGACTGGTCCAAGCTGTACTTCCAGGTCTCCTTCTTCAACGGCTTCCTGGAGTACGACGTCGCCACCGACCGGATCACCCGGGTCAAGACCCTGCCGGGCAACCCCGGGACCGACCCCGACCGCACCACCTGGCTCCTCGACTCGCGCCACCACGGCATCGCGATGAACCCCGAGGGGACCAGGCTCTGCGTCGCCGGGACCATGGACGACTACGCCACGGTCGTGGACCGTTCGAGCCTTCAGGAGGGCCCGCTGGTCCCCGCGGTCAAGCCGTACTGGGCCACCGTCAGCGGCGACGGCAAGGACTGCGTCATCTCCGAGAGCGGCGCCGACCGGGTCACGGCCATCGACTTCGCCACCGGCCGCAAAACCGCCTCGGTGGCGGTCGGTGACCATCCGCAGCGGGTGCGCCTGGGCCATGTCCCGGCCGACTGGACCGGGCCGTCCGCCGGCTAGCCTAGCGGCGAACGGCCTCGTCCCCCGGACCGCTCACACGGCCCCCTCGGCCCGTCGGCCCTTCTACCCGCTCGACGACCTCCACGGTCCGCCCCACCGCGTCCTCGCCCGCCATGGCGCGGGCAGCGGTGGCGGCGGCGTGGGCGTGGCGCCCGTCCCGGGCGGCGCGGACGAGGGCGTCGGCCAGTCGTTCGGCGGTGAGCTCCCCGAACGGCACCGGGTCCGTGGCCGCGTCGAGGGCGGCCAGTCGTGCGGCCCAGAACGGCTGGTCGGCCGTCACCGGCACCGGCACCGAAGGCACCCCCGCGCGCAGCGCTGCCGCGGAGGTGCCGGCGCCGGCGTGGTGCACGACGGCGGCCACGCGCGGGAAGAGCAGCGCGTGCGGCACATCACCGACGGTCAGCACGTCGTCCCCCTCGGCGGCGAGCCCGGCCCTGCCGGACTGGAGCACGCCGCGCAGCCCGGCGCGCCGCAATGCCGCCACGGCCAGCTCGCTCAGCCGCTCGCCGTGCCCGCCCGCCATGGAGCCGAACCCGATGAACACCGGCCGCGGCCCGGCCGTGAGGAAGTCCTCCAGCTCGGCGGGGAGCCTCTCGGCCGGATCGACGTACGGCGACCAGGTGCCGACGACCTCCAGGCCGGGCCGCCAGTCGGCGGGTCGGGGCACGAGGGTCGGGCTGAAGCCGTACAGGACGGTCCAGGCCGCCGCCTCCTGCCGGCGGCGGTCGGCTGCGGGACCGAGTGGCGCCAGGCCGAGTCGGCCGCGCAGTTCGGCGACCGCCCTCTCATAAAGGCGGTCGGCCATGCGGAGGGCGAGCCGTCCGGCCGTACGGTTGCCGAGGCGGCCCAGGGAACGGGTGCCGGTGACGACGGGTGGGAAGTCGCCGGTGGGGTGCGTGGGCGTGAGATAGGCGCCGAGGCTGGGGGTGCCCGTGGCCTCGGCGAGGTGCCGGCCGAGCGGGGCCGTGGTCGTGGACAGCACCAGCAGCTCCGTGGCGTCGTCCATGACGTCGGTCAAGCCGCGCCCGACCTCTGTGACGAAGGCGGCGGCACGCATCAGGGCGCGCCGGCCGGTGGCGCCGTCCTGGGCCTCGGGCCGCGCGGGCAGCCCGCGGAACTCCAGGCCGGCCCGGCGGACCAGGGGCCCGAAGGGCTCCGGCGCGGCGACGGTGACCTCGTGTCCGGCCCGCCGCAGTCCGGCGCCCAGACCCGTGTAGGGATCGACGTCCCCTCTCGAGCCGGCGGCGGCCAGCAGAATCCTCATCGGTTCCCCTCGGGGTCGGTGCGGCGGGAGGCGTTGGCGTGCACCGCCTTGGCCAGGTAGGCGGCGAGGCCGGGGCGCTGCTGCGACGGCGGCACGACGAGGGCGAAGGCGCGCGGGTCGGCGGCCATGTCGTCCGCGATGCGCCGGTGCATGTCCGGCGGGCACGTGGTGAACCAGCGCGAGATGTGCAGGCGGTGCTCCTCGGCGAGGTCCATGGCCCGCTCGCCGTCGGCGGGCTCACCGTCGTCGAAGGCGGCGAGCAGTTCGGCGCGCCAGGCCGCCGCCTCGCGCATGAGCAGGCGCCAGTCCTCCTTGGTGTGCGCGGCGGCCCGCGCCATGGACTCCCGGTGTCCCTCGGAGTCGGCCCATTTCAGCTGGGCCTCGGTGGCGTAGCTGAGATCGAAGGTGATCTCGCCGAAGACCTCGAAGCGCTCCTCAGGGGTGAGGGACACGCCGGTCTGCTGGACCTCGATGGCGCGTTCGGCGACCTCGGCCAGCCGCTGCAGCCGCGCTGTCTCCTCGCGCAGCCGCAGCTGCCGGGCCCGGAGGTGTTCGAGCACGTCGGCCTGAGGATCCTTGAGGATGGTGGCGATCTCGTCGAGGGCGAACCCGAGTTCGCGGTAGAAGAGGATCTGCTGGAGGCGAGCGAGGTCACCGTCGTCGTAGAGCCGGTACCCGGCCCGGCTGCGCGCGCTGGGTGACAGCAGTCCGGCCCGGTCGTAGTGGTGCAGTGTGCGGACCGTGACCCCGGCGAAGGCCGCCACCTGTCCGACGGAGTAGCTCATGCTCCTGCCCTTTCGTCGGGTACAGCCTGAAGCCTGACGTGAGGGCAGGGTCAATCGCGGGGGCTCATCCGCCGACCCGGCGGGTCAGGTTGAGCAGGTACTCCTTGCGGTCCAGGGGGTTGTGGTCGGTGCGCGGGCGCTCGGGAACCGTGCCGCCCGTGACCGGGGCGTAGTGGTCGAAGGCCGTCTCCAGTTCGCCCTCGCCGCGGGTCAGTCCCGGCAGTTGCTGCTCCAGCGCGTGCACCCGGGCGGCCGGGATCTCGCCGTCCAGGACGCAGTCGCTGCCACGGGTCCGGGTGGTGCGGGGCACGGCCCGCAGCGCGGCCAGCACCGGCAGCAGCGCGCCGAGGGTGTCCGCGGGCGCCTCGACGCGGAAGCGGTGCATCGGCTCGTGAACACGGGTGCCCGCGCGCCGCAGCGCCTCGATCAGGACCAGCGGGGTCAGCCCGCGGAAGTCGGCGCCGGTGCTGGACATGCTCTTGTCGAAGCCCTGGTGGGCGTGGCTCTGGCGGGGCGAGTAGCCGGAGTGCGTCATGGTCACCGTGCAGTCGGTGACCTGCCAGCCGTGCAGGCCCTGCCCGAGCGCCTCGCGCACGGTGTCCTCCACCGCCTTGAAGAAGGCGTACGGCATCGAGCCCAGCTCCACCTCCATCCGGAAGTCCACCCCGGAGCCGGCCAGGGCGGGGTCGACGCGCAGCCCGACCGTGGCGAGGAAGGGGTTGCCGTCCTTCTTGTTCAACTCCACGGCCGCTCCGCTGCCCACCGGCCGTTCGATGCACAGCGGGGTGGTCTCGCGGAAGGTGACGTCCAGCCCGAACTCGTCGGCGAGCGTGGCCTGGAGAACCTTTTTCTGCACCTCCCCGTACAGCGACACCGACGTCTCCCGGCGCACCTCGTCGTGACGCAGCCCGATCAGGGGGTCCTGCTCGGCGAGCCGGGTGAGCGCGAGGTGCAGGGCCCCGCGACCGGTTCCGGGGCCCGGAACGACGACGGTCTGAAGGGTCGGCGGTGCGAAGTGGCGCTCCGGTGTCCTGAGCGGCTCGCCGACGGCGTCGCCGATTCTGATGTCGGTCAGGCCCCACAGCCGGGCGATCCGGCCGGCGGGGACGGCGTCGGCGCGGACGTCCGTGCCGTGGTCGAAGACGCCGATCGCGGTGATGCGGCCCTCCGTGCGGGATTCTCCGTAACGGACGCGGTCGCGGACGCGGAGCGTGCCGGAGAACATCCGCGCGTAGGCCACCTTCTCCCCCGCCGGTCCCCGCTCGACCTTGAACACGCCGGCCGAGACCGGCCCGCCGGGATCGCCCTCCGCTGCGGGCAGCAGGTCCCTGACGCCGCCGATCAGCGCGTCCACACCGGCTCCGGTGATCGCGGACCCGAAGTACAGCGGATGCGCGAGGGCCTGTCGGGTCTGGGCGGCGAGGGCCGTGTGCAGGAGGTCGTCGCCGAGGGCGCCCTCGACGTAGGCGGTCAGCAGGTCGTCGTCGTGGCCGGCGAGGACGTCGGCGGCGTTCGGGCCGAGACCGGGGACGAGGCGGGCCGCGCGGGTGCCGAGCCCCTCGACGCGCCCCATGGGCACGGCGTCGGGCGTGAGCCGCCGTGCGACGGCGCGCAGCAAGGTCTCGTCCTGGGCGCCCCGCCGGTCGATCTTGTTGACGAAGAGCAGGGCCGGGATACGCAGCCGCTGGAGTGTGCGCAGCAGCACCCGGGTCTGCGCCTGGACGCCCTCGACCGCGGAGATCACGAGGACCGCGCCGTCGAGCACGCCGAGGACGCGTTCCACCTCGGCGATGAAGTCGGGGTGGCCGGGCGTGTCGATGAGGTTGACGGTGATGCCGTCGACCGGGAAGGAGACGACGGCGGACTTGATCGTGATGCCGCGCTGCCGCTCCAGGGCGAGCGTGTCGGTCCGGGTGCTGCCGGCGTCGACGCTGCCGATCTCGTCGATCACGCCGACGGAGTGCAGCAGCCGCTCGGTCAGGCTGGTCTTACCGGCGTCTACGTGCGCGAGGATGCCGAGGTTGAGCAAGTGCACTGAGCGTCATGTCCTTCTGCATGGGCGGGATTCCTTCCTGGGCGGACATGGACGCAGTGCGCATGGATGCTCCTCGTCGGGTGGCGTCGGCTCACGGACAGTGCAGCAGGGCGGCGCACCCGGCGGCAATGGATTAATGGTCAACAAACCCCGTCGCACCACTCGCCGTGCCGGGGGCTCGGCCATAGAGTGACGTACACCACGCTGGTCGCTGGACTCCCTCACGTACGCCCATTCGGTCTCTGGAGGGCACATGACGCATATCTCGGTCACGGTGGACGGCACGATGTACGAGGACGAGGTGGAGCCCCGTCTCCTCCTGGTCCACTATCTGCGTGACCGGCTCGGCCTGACCGGCACCCCCATCGGCTGCGACACCTCCAACTGCGGGGCCTGCACGGTCGAGCTGGACGGCACGAGCGTCAAGAGCTGCACGGTGCTGGCCGTACAGGCGGACGGCGGCGAGGTGACCACCGTCCAGGGGCTGGCACCGGACGGCGAGTGGACCCCGCTGCAACGCTCGTTCCACGAGCGGCACGCGCTGCAGTGCGGCTACTGCACACCCGGAATGATCATGGCGGCGCGCGATCTGCTGCGCGAGAACCCGCATCCCACCGCCGACGAGGTGCGCGGGGCGCTGGAAGGCAATCTGTGCCGGTGCACCGGCTACCAGAACATCGTCCGTGCGGTGCTCGCGGTCGCCGGGGAGGAGACCGCCGCCGGCCGGCAGGCCACCCCCACGCAGGAGGTGACGGCATGACGGACCAGGCCGTCGAGCGTGAGGTGGGCAGGGCGAGGCTCCGCAAGGAGGACGCCCGGCTGATCACCGGACAGACCAACTGGACCGACAACATCACCGTCACCGGGCTGCTGCACATGGCGATCCTGCGCAGCCCCATGGCCCACGCCCGCATCGAGCGGGTCGACGTCTCCCCCGCCCTGCAGCGCCCCGGCGTGCTCGCCGCGTACAGCGGCCGGGACCTCGCCGACGGGTTGGGTTCGCTGCCTTGTGCCTGGCCCGTCACCGAGGACATGGTGCTGCCGGACCACCCGCCGCTCGCGCTCGACGAGGTCCGTCACGCCGGCGACCCGGTGGCCGTGGTGGTGGCCCGCGACCGGTACGCCGCCGCCGACGCGCTGGAGGCGATCGAGGTCGACTACGAGCCCCTGCCCCCGGTGCTCGACCTGGAGGACGCGCTCACCGAGGGCACTCCGCTCGTCCACGCCGACAAGGGCACCAACCGCGCCTACGTCTGGCCGCTGAGGACGGGCGACGACTTCGAAGCCGTCCGGCAGCGCGCGGACGTCGTGCTCAAGCGCCGCTACCACCAGCAGCGCCTCATCCCCAACGCCATGGAGCCGCGCGCGGTCGTCGTCACCCCGCTCGCCGCCTCCGGCGAGTACACGGTGTACTCCGCGACCCAGATCCCGCACATCCTGCGCATCATGCTCTCCACGGTCACCGGCGTGCCCGAGCACAAGCTGCGGGTCGTCGCTCCGGACGTGGGCGGCGGCTTCGGCTCCAAGCTCCAGGTGTACGGCGAGGAGGCGCTCGCGCTGGCGGTGGCGCGCAAGCTGGGCCGGCCGGTGAAGTGGACCGAGTCCCGCTCCGAGGGCTATCTCGCCACCCACCACGGCCGCGGCATGATCCAGGACATCGAGATCGCCGCGACCCGCGAGGGGAAGCTGCTCGGCCTCAAGGTCGACCTGCTCGCCGACATGGGCGCCTACCTGATGCTGGTCACCCCGGGCATCCCGATCCTGGGTGCGTTCATGTACCCGGCGATCTACAAGATGGACTCCTACGAGTTCAACTGCACCGGCGTGTTCACCACGAAGACCCCGACCGACGCCTACCGGGGAGCCGGACGCCCGGAGGCCACGTACGCGATCGAGCGGGCCATGGACGAACTGGCCGCCGAGGTGGGCCTGGACCCGGTGGAGGTGCGGCGGCGCAACTGGATCCGGCACGAGGAGTTCCCCTACACCTCGATCGCCGGCCTGACCTACGACAGCGGCAACTACGAGGCGGCGACCGACAAGGCCCTCGCCCTGTTCGGGTACGAGGACCTGCGCGCCGAGCAGCGCAAGCGCAACGAGCGCGGGGACCCGGTACGCCTGGGCATCGGGGTGTCGACGTACACCGAGATGTGCGGCCTGGCGCCCAGCCGGGTGCTGCGGGACCTGAGGTACGCGGCCGGTGGCTGGGAGGCGGCGAGCATCCGCATGCTGCCCACCGGCAAGGTCGAGGTGGTCACCGGCACCAGCCCGCACGGGCAGGGGCACGTGACCTGCTGGAGCCAGATCGCGGCGGACGTCCTCGGTGTGCCGTTCGAGGACGTCGAGGTGGTGCACGGGGACACCAAGGTCGCCCCGCAGGGCATGGACACCTACGGCTCGCGCTCGCTGGTCGTGGGCGGGTCGGCGGTGCACCGGGCCGCCGAGAAGGTGGTGGACAAGGCGCGGAAGGTGGCGGCCCACCTGCTCGAAGCCAGCGAGCGGGACCTGGAGTTCAAGGACGGCGTGTTCTCGGTGAAGGGATCGCCCGAAGCGCGCAAGTCCATCCAGGAGATCGCCTTCGAGGCGTTCACCTCGCACGACATGCCCGACGGCATGGAACCGACCCTCAACGCCGAGCACGTGCTGGACCCGGAGAACTTCTCCTATCCGCACGGCACCCACCTGTGCGCGGTCGAGGTCGACACCGAGACCGGGCGGACCCGTATCCGCTCCTACGTCTGCGTCGACGACGTCGGCCGGGTGATCAACCCGATGATCGTCGAGGGGCAGGTGCACGGCGGGCTCGCCCAGGGCATCGCGCAGGCCCTGTACGAGGAGGCGGTGTACGACACGGAGGGCAACCTGGTCTCCGGGACGATGGCCGACTACCTGGTGCCCTCGGCGGTGGACCTGCCCGACTTCGTCACCGACCGGACCGAGACACCCGCGGACAACCCGCTCGGCGTCAAGGGCGTCGGCGAGGCGGGCACGATCGCCTCCACGCCCGCCGTGGTCAACGCGATCGTGGACGCGCTGCGCCCGCTGGGCGTGCACGACGTACGGATGCCCTGCACCCCGGAGCGGGTCTGGGAGGCGGTCACGGCGGCGCAGTCGTCCGGGACGGCGGACAAGGAGGCCTCGGCATGATTCCCCCCGCGTTCGACTACGCCCGGCCGGCCACCGTGGAGGAGGCCGTACGCACGCTCGCCGACGCCGGCGAGGACGCCAAGGTGCTGGCCGGCGGGCAGAGCCTGCTGCCGCTGCTGCGGCTGCGCCTCGCCTTCCCCGAACTCCTCGTCGACATCGGGCGGATCCCCGGGCTGCGGGGCGTGCGCGAGGACGGCGACGCGCTCGCCATCGGCGCGCTGACCACGCACCACGACGTGATCCGTGATCCGCTGGTGCGGCGGCACGCGGGCCTGCTGGCCCGGGCCACGCAGAAGGTCGCCGATCCCGCCGTACGCCACCGGGGCACCCTCGGCGGCTCGCTCGCGCACGCCGATCCGGCCGGGGACCTGCCCGCGGTGGCGCTGGCCCTGGACGCGGAACTGGTCGCCGTGGGACCGGGCGGGCGGCGCGCCATCCCGGCGCGCGACTTCTTCGCCGACTATCTGCAGACCGCGCTGGCCCCGGACGAGCTCCTGGTGGAGATCCGGGTGCCGAAACGGGACGGCTGGGGCTTCCACTACGAGAAGTTCAGCCGGGTGGCTCAGGCGTGGGCGATGGTGGGTGTGGCCGCGCTGGTCCGCCGGGACGACGGGCACATCGCCGAGGCCCGGATCGCCCTGACCAACATGGGCGCGACCCCGCTGCGGGCCCCGGCGACCGAGCAGGCGCTGGCCGGCGCCGGGGACCCGGACGCGGTGGCCCGGGCGGCCCAGTCGGCCGCGGAGGGCACCCGGCCGTCCGGGGACGCCTCGGCCTCACCGGAGTACCGGGCGCACCTCGCCCGTGTACTCACCAAACGGGCGGTGCTGGCCGCGGCCGGGATGGGGTGAGCGCCGATCATCACCGTCGACAGCCCCGAGCAGGTGCGTTCCCGTCTGGAGGCGACCGGTTACCTCGTCGACGAAGGGCTCACCGTCGCCTGCTTCCTGGCGCTGCGGCTGCACCGGCCGGTCTTCTGCGAGGGCGACGCGGGCGTCGGCAAGACGGCGCTGGCGTCCGCTCTCGCCGAGGCGTTCGGCGCCCCGCTGATCCGGCTCCAGTGCCACGAGGGGATCGACGCCTCGCAGGCGCTGTACGACTGGGACTTCCCCCGTCAGCTGCTGCATCTGCGGGCCGCCGAGGCGGCCGGTGTCACCGACGCCGACCGGCTGGAGCACGAGCTGTACGACCGGCGGTTCCTTCTCGCCCGGCCGCTGCTGCGGGCGTTGCAGACGCAGCCGTCGGTGCTGCTGGTGGACGAGATCGACCGGGCGGACGACGAGTTCGAGGCGTTCCTGCTGGAGGTGCTGTCGGAGTTCCAGGTGACCATTCCCGAGCTGGGCACGGTGCGGGCCGAGGTGCCGCCGGTGGTCGTCCTCACCTCGAACCGGACCCGGGAGGTGCACGACGCGCTGAAGCGGCGCTGCCTGTACCACTGGTTCGACCACCCCGGCTTCGCCCGCGAACTGGCCATCGTCCGCCGCCGGTTGCCGCGGGTGTCGGCGCGGCTGGCCGAGCAGGTGACCGCGCTGGTGCAGGCGCTGCGCGCCGAGGACCTGCTCAAGCCGCCGGGCGTGGCGGAGACGCTCGACTGGGCAGCCGCCCTGGACGCGCTCGGCGCGACCGAGGCCGACGCCGAACTGGCGGTGGCCACGCTCGGGTCGGTGCTGAAGTACCGCGAGGACACGGTCCGGGCCCGGGGCCTGGACTTCGCGGCGATCCTCGCGGGGCGGGGGGCGGGAGGGACGTGACGCGTACGGGCACGCTCCGAGGCGCCGACGCCGCGCTGCTGGGCTTCGCGCGGGCGCTGCGCACGGCGGGGGTGGGGGTGAGCGCCGAGCGGGTGCACGCCTTCCTGCGGGCGGTGGACGCGCTGCGGCCCGGCGTGCGGGCGGACGTGTACTGGGCGGGACGGCTGACGCTGTGCGGGGACCGGGACGACCTGGACCGCTACGAGCGGGTGTTCGGCGCGTACTTCGGGCAGGGCCCAGGCGGGCCCCCGGCCCGGCCGGTACGGACCGCTCCCCGGCCCAGGCTCCGGGCGACGGTGCGTGAGGCGGCCCCCCGTACGCGCACCGGCGGCCCGGACGACGAGCCGCAGGGCCCGCCCGTCGCCTCGCTCGCCAGTTCGGTGGAGGTGCTGCGCCACCGCGACGTCGCGGAACTGGGTCCGGCCGAACGGGCACAGGTGCGCCGGCTGCTGGCCGCGTTCGCGCTGCGCGGGCAGTCGCGGCGCAGCGCGCGGCGGCGGCCGGCCCGGAGCGGCCCCGTCGATCCGCATCGCACCGTACGGGAGATGCTGCGGCGGGGCGGCGAACCCGCGCTGCTCCGGCGGCACGCGCGCGTGGACCGGCCCCGCCGGGTGGTGCTGCTCGTCGACGTCAGCGGCTCCATGGCCCCGTACGCGGACGCGCTGCTGCGGTTCGCGCACGCGGCGGCCCGGAGGCGGCGCACGGAGGTGTTCACCATCGGCACCCGGCTGACCCGGGTGACGCGGGAGCTGTCCCACCGGGACCCGGAGCTGGCGATGGCCGCGGTGGCCGAGGCGGTACCCGACTGGCGCGGCGGCACCCGGCTGGGGGAGCTGCTGCGGGACTTCCTCGACCGGTGGGGGCAGCGGGGCATGGCGCGCGGCGCCGTCGTGGTGCTGCTGTCCGACGGCTGGGAGCGGGGCGATCCGGTGCTGCTCGCCGCCCAGATGACCCGGCTGCACCGGCTGGCGCACCGGGTGATCTGGGCCAACCCCCGCAAGGCCCGCCCCGGCTACGCCCCGCTCGCCGCGGGCATGGCCGCGGCCCTGCCGCACGTGGACGCCTTCGTCGAGGGCCACAGTCTCGCCGCTCTGGAGCACCTGGCAGCGGTGGTACGGGGCGCCGGCACGGATGCGACCGGTGGGCCGGCGGCGCCGGTCGCGTCCGTGCCGGCGCCGCCCGTCGCCGGTGGCGGGCCGCGGCGACCGCCGTGAGGGCCGGCCCCGGCACGGTGGCGGTCGGGTACGGGCGTACCGGGGGCGAGCGCCGTACCGTGCAGTGAGGCCCCTTGGCGGAACGGAACAGCCCGCAGGAGAGGAGCGGAGCGTGCGTGACATTCTTCCGGCGCTCGAGCGCTGGTACGCGGCGCGGGTGCCGTTCGGGCTCGCCACGGTCGTCTCGGTCAGCCGCAGCGCACCGCGCGAGCCCGGCGCGTCGATGGCCGTCGGTCCGGACGACGAGGTGGTCGGCAGCGTGTCCGGGGGGTGTGTGGAGGGCGCGGTCTTCGAGCTGGCCCAGGAGGTCGTGGCGAACGGCGAGGCGTGCCTGGAGACCTTCGGCTACAGCGACGAGGACGCGTTCGCGGTCGGGCTGACCTGCGGGGGCGAGATCACCGTGCTGGTCAGGCCCGTGACGCCCGAGTCGGACCCCGCCTTCGGCGCGGTGGCGGCGTCGGTGGCCGCCGGTGAGCCGGTGACCGTGGCGACCGTCGTCGACGGGCCGGCGCCGCGCGGGGCGACGCTCGTGGTCTGGCCCACGACGGTCGCCGGGACGCTCGGCGCGTCCGGGCTGGACGTGGCGGTCACCGCGGACGCCCGCGGCGAACTGGCCCGCGGCGCGACGGGGCTGAGGCACTACGGGCCCCGTGGCGAGCGGCGGGAGGACGCCGTCACGGTGTTCCTGCACTCCTTCGCCCCGCCGCCGCGCATGCTGGTGTTCGGAGCGATCGACTACGCCGCCGCGGTGGCCCGGATCGGCTCCTTCCTCGGCTACCGGGTCACGGTGTGCGACGCCCGCCCGGTCTTCGCCACACCCAAGCGGTTCCCGGAGCCCGTGGAGGTCGTCGTGGACTGGCCGCATCGCTATCTGCACGCCACGGACACCGACGAGCGCACGGTGATCTGCGTGCTCACCCACGATCCGAAGTTCGACGTGCCGCTGCTGGAGGAGGCGCTGCGCCGGCCGGCGGCGTACATCGGGGCGATGGGCAGCCGCCGCACCCATCACGACCGCATGCAGCGGCTGATCGAGGCCGGGCTGACCGAGGACGAGCTGTCCCGGCTGCGCTCCCCGGTCGGCCTCGACCTGGGGGCCCGTACGCCGGAGGAGGTGGCCGTGTCCGTCGCGGCCGAGATCATCTCCCTGCGCTGGGGCGGCACCGGGGCGCCCCTGACCGCGACCGCCGGAGCCATTCACACGACCGGCTTCGCCTGAACCGCGACCGGCGCCGCCCGAACGAGAGCATGGACGAGCCCGGACGACGAGCCGGACGACGAGCTGGACGAGGAGGACGTCATGGAACTGCACCACGCGTTCACGGTGCCCGTACCGGTCGACGACGCCTGGCGGGCGCTCCTCGACATCGAGCGCGTCGCGCCGTGTCTGCCGGGGGCCAGCGTGGAGGAGTACGACGGCAAGACGGTGACCGGGTCGGTCAAGGTGAAGCTGGGGCCGATCACCGTGACGTACAAGGGCACGGCAATCTTCGAGGAACAGGACGAGGCGGCCCGGCGCATGGTGCTCGTGGCGAGCGGCCGGGAGACCCGCGGGCAGGGCACGGCACGGGCCACCGTCACGGGCACCTTGGAGGAGCGCGAGGGCGGCACGGCGGTGTCGGTGCGCACCGATCTGACGGTGACCGGGCGCCCGGCGCAGTTCGGGCGCGGGGTGCTGGCGGAGGTGGGCGACCGGCTGGTGGGGCAGTTCGCGGACTGTCTGTCGCAGCGGCTGGCCGCTACGACGCCGCAGGTCACCGAGGAGCCCGGTACCGGATCAGCCCGGGCGGCGGCCGGCCCCGCGCAGAAGGGCGGGGCTCCCGCGGCGGCCGGCGGGACGGACCTCACGGCGGGCCGCGAGGAGGCGGAACCGCTCGACCTGCTGCGCGCCGCCGGGGTGCCGGTCGCCAAGCGCGCCGGGGCGGCGGCCGGGGCCGTCGTACTGGTGGCCCTCGTCGTGGTCGGCGTACGGCGGCTGAGGCGCCGCTGACCGTCGCACGCCGGGCACCAGGAGGGCGGCCCGATCGCGGGCCGCCCCAGGGTCACTCTTCCCTTTCTCGTTTCCGACTTCTCGGCGAGATCCGGGCCGCTCCGTGCGCGGTGGCGGCCCGGGAGCTGCGAGTATGCGCTCTCACGGACCTCCTTCCAGACAGGAAGTGCTGCACATGTGCTGCGAGGCGTCGCATGCGTGCCTCATCCGTTGACGGCCGCCTACCCTCCTGGAGGGAACCCAACCATCGAATCCGGCAAACCTGGGAAATTTCGCAAACTCGCAGGCCACAGAGGCAACAATGACGGAATGAATCACTCCGTCCCCGCCGGACACAGCCGTGACGGGCGGCGCCCTCATCGGCGCGGCAGCCGGTGCAGCTCCACCCGCGCGAGGCGGCCGTCGGCGACCTCCGCCGTCATATAAGTGCAGTACGGCTGGCGACGGCGGTCCGTCGGCGAACCGGGGTTGAGCAGCCGCAGCCCCGAGGCGGCGGTGGTGTCCCAGGGAATGTGGCTGTGGCCGAAGACCAGCACGTCCAGGTCGGGGAAGCGGGCGGCGCAGCGGCGCTCGCGGCCTTGGGCCGGCCCGGTCTCGTGGACGACGCCGAAGCGCAGCCCGCCGAGTTCGGCGTGGGCCACCTCCGGCAGGCGGGCGCGCAGCGCGGGGCCGTCGTTGTTGCCGTACACGCCGATCAGCCGGCGGCTGCGGCTCTCCAGCAGGTCCAGCGTGGCGGTGTCGACCCAGTCCCCGGCGTGCAGGACGGCGTCGGCCCGGGGGAGTTCGGCGAGGAGCGGCGCGGGCAGCTCCTTGGCCCGCTTGGGCAGATGGGTGTCGGACGTCAGGAGCAGGCGCACGCGGTCAGCGTAGTGCGGCACCACCGGGGTCGCGTCCCGGATCCGCCGGAGATCCGCGGCGAGATCTCCGCGCAACGTCTCCGCGCACAGTCTTCACGCAAGGTCTCCGCACAAGACCTCCAGGTGAAACTGTTCAGTCCAGACTGGACAGTTTCACCTGATGGTTTTACGGTGAACCATATGGATCACCAGACCGCCGAGGTGCCCGAGGGCGTCTCCGTGTCCGCCGCCCTGGCCGCGCGCGACCTGCGGGTGGTGTTCAGCCGGCTGCGGCGCCGGATCCGCGAGGTGGCGCAGGACGAGGACCTCACGCCCTCCCAGGTGTCGGCGCTCACCCTGGTGGGCAAGCACGGGGCCGCCACGGCCAGCGCCCTCGCCGCGGCCGAGGGGGTCCGGCCGCAGTCGATGGCCGCCACCCTCGCCGCCCTCGAGCAGCACGGACTGATCCGCCGCAGCCCCGACCCCGACGACGGCAGGCGGCAGTTGGTCACCCTCACCGACGGCGGCCGCGAGCGCATCGAGGGCAACCGGCAGGTCCGCGCGGAGTGGCTGGCCCGGGCCCTGGAGGACCGGTACAGCGAGGACGAGCGGCAGACGCTCCTCGAGGCGCTGACGCTGCTGGAACGGCTGACGCGGCCGTGAGGCGCGGTCACGCCCGCGCCGAGGGCCGCCCCGGGGACACCAGGGGCGCGACGGCCCCGCCCCCCGGTGCCTTCGACCGCCGCCTGATCGCCCCGATGGTCCTGGGCTCGGTCCTCAACCCGATCAACTCCTCCATGATCGCGGTGGCCCTCGTCCCGATCGGCGCCGCCTTCGGGGCACCGCCGGCCCGCACGGTCTGGCTGGTCTCGGCGCTCTATCTGGCGACCGCCGTGGGCCAGCCCGTCATCGGGCGGCTCGTCGACATGTACGGGCCCCGCCGGCTCTACCTCATCGGTACGGCCCTGGTGGGGGCGGCGGGGCTGTTGGGCGCCCTCGCCCCGACGCTGGGCGCCCTCGTCGGCGCACGCGTGCTGCTGGGGTTCGGGACCTCGGCGGCGTACCCGGCCGCCATGCAGCTCACCCGGCGCGAGGCCGAACGAACGGGCCGGGACAGTCCGACGGGCGTGCTGACGGCACTGGCCGTCGCCAACCAGACGGTGGCCGTGGTCGGCCCGGCGCTCGGCGGCCTGCTGATCGGCGTCGGTGGCTGGCGCGCGGTGTTCACGGTCAACGTGCCGCTCTCCGCGGCCTGTCTGATCCTCGGCGTGTCGCGACTGCCGAGGGAGCGCCGCACCGTGCCCGCCCGCCGCAGGGACGTGGATCCGCTCGGTATGGCGCTGTTCGCCGGGATGCTCGTGTCACTGATGCTGTTCCTCATGGAACCGCGGGCCGATCACTGGCACCTGCTGCTGCTCGCCGCCGCCACCGGCGCCGCGTTCGCGGCGCGGGAGCTGCGGGTCGCGCGGCCCTTCGTCGACCTGCGGGTACTGGCCGGCAATGTGCCGCTGCTGGCCACGTACGTGCGCCAACTGCTCGGCTACACGACCTCCTACGCCTTCATGTACGGCTACGCGCAGTGGCTGGAGGAGGGCCACGGGCTCAGCGCCTCCACGGCCGGACTGGTGATGCTTCCCCTGTCGGCCGCCGCGCTCACCGTCTCGGGCCTGACCGGACGCCGCGAGGCCGTACGGGTGAAGCTCGTCGTCGGAGCCGCCGTCCAGGTCGTCGCCTGTGCCGTCCTGCTGCTGGTCGGCTCCGGCAGCCCCCTGTGGCTGCTGCTGACGGCGGGGGCCGTGATGGGAGTCCCGCAGGGGCTGATCGGCCTCGCCAACCAGAACGCGCTCTACCGGCAGGCCGATCCGGCGCGGATCGCCTCGGCGGCGGGGCTGCTGCGCACCTTCATGTACCTCGGCGCGCTGGCGGCGTCAGCCGGCACCGCGGGCTACTTCCCGCACCGCGCCGACACGGCCGGGCTGCACGGCCTGGCCCTGTTCATGATCGCCGGATCGGCCCTGCTCCTGGTGAGCACCGTGCCCGGCCGATCACTCGCCCCTCTCGTCCGCCGCGCGGCCGGAACACCCGGCACCACCGAAACCCTCGGCACCACCGAGACCAACAGCAAGACCGAGATCCCCGGCAAGACCCGAAAGGCCTGACACCATGGCAGTCACCGCCCTCGACCCGCGTACCGCCCTCGTCGTGATCGACCTCCAGGCGGGCATCGTCGCCTCGCCGACCGCTCCCCACTCCGGCACCGACGTGGTCGCGCGCACCGTGGAGCTCGCCGACGCCTTCCGCGCCCATGACCTGCCGGTCGTGCTGGTCCGGGTCTCCTTCTCCCCCGACTTCCGGGACGTGCCGCCCGGGCGCACCGAAGCGGCCGGCTCCGGGCGGGCGCGGCCCGAGGGCTGGGACGTCATCGTGCCCGAACTGGCGGGCCACCCCGGTGACATCACCGTCACCAAGCACAACTGGGGCGCCTTTCACGGCACCGATCTCGATGTCCAGCTGCGCCGGCGGGGAGTGACCCAGATCGTGCTGGCCGGCATCGCCACCAGCATCGGCGTGGAGTCCACCGCCCGCGCCGCCCATGAGCACGGCTACCACGTCACGCTGGCCGCCGACGCCATGAGCGATCTGGACGCGGAGGCCCACACGAACAGCCTCCAGCGGATCTTCCCGCGCCTGGGCGAGACGGGCAGCACCGCGGAGATCCTGGAGCTGGCCAAGACCCACGGCTGAGCGCCCGCGGCGGGGCGAGGTCGAGCGCGGACGGCTCGGTCCTCGCCCCGCGCGGTGTCGTCGGTCGCCCCTCCGGCCGGTCAGTCCTCGCCTCGCACGATGTTCCAGTCGGCACCGCCGTGGTCCGCGCGCTGACCGCCGCGGTCCTCGACCGCCGGGAGGCAGGTGCGCACACCGTTCTCCGCCCGTCGGCGGGCCTCCGCCCAACCTGTCTCCTCAAGACGGTGGGTCATCGGCTTGTCCGTGGTGTGCGCGGTCACGACGCTCATCTTCCTTCTGCGTCCGGTCCTGTCCGGTCTGTCGGGAGCTGTCCGATCCGTTCCGGTCCCGCCGGTTCGGACGGCGACCGGAACCCTGCGGTCCCGCGGTCTTCGGGTCCCCGGGCGCCCCGGGGACAAACTCGCGGGCTCAGGTCGCGCCCGGGCCCCCGCCGCCGAAGGAGCCGCTGGATCCGGTGTTCCAGCGCGGGCGGCTCTGGTCGTCGCTGCGCCTGCTGCCGGACGAACCCAGTTCGTGCGGGGTCAGGCGGCGGCCGGTCTCCTCGGCACGCGGGACCTCGGCCGCCTCGCGCCGCTGCCGGGTCTCGTGGACGGGCCCGGAGTCCGGCAGTGTCGGGTGTTCGCCGCCACGGGGGGTCCTCGATTCGCTCCGCATCACTCTGATGCCGAGCCGCACGGCCCAGATCAGCACACCGACGACGACCAGGCCGCCGATGACGAAGGCGGCGACCCCGTAGCCCGTGCTCGCCGCGACCGTTTCATATCCAGTGGTGTCCATGTCGGGCGGGTACCCGGCCCGGGCCTGCGGATTCCCGACGGCCGGTCCGGACCTGCGTTCACGGCTCCCGCGGCCCGCTGCCGCCGTCGTCCCCGGCCGGCCGCGCGGCCCGCTCCACGTCGGCCTCCACCTCGGTGCGGGGCCTGCCCTCGTCGCTCGCGTACTCGTTCAGGGCGGTCTGCAGATCGCGCGCGAGGTCGCGCCAGGCGCGCCAGGCCGTCTCGTACGTCTCGCTCTGCAGTCCGGTCCACCGCTCCTGTGCGGGCGGCCCGTAGTTCTGCCGCAGTTGCTCGACCCGGGTGTGCGCCTCGTCGGCCGCGCGCTGCTTCGCGACAAGCTCTTCGAAGGTGTGTGACACACCCCAGGACCCTAGACAGGACAGGGCCGCGCGGCTGCTCAGACCTGCCGGGGGCCGGGTGCGGCACACCCGTGTGGCGGGTCCGTGCGAGCCGCCCGCCGGCCGGCGACGTGCTGGGTCCGGTCACGGGTCAGGTCGCGGTTCAGGTGACGAGTCACCGTCACAGTCGCGGTTCAGGTGACGAGTCACCGTCAGGTTCAGGTCACGGGCGCGGGTGCCGGTCACTCCCCCAGGGCCAGCTCGCACCACACCTGCTTGCCGCCGCTGACCGGCAGGGTGCCCCAGGCGGCCGACACCGCCTCGACGAGGAGGATGCCCCGGCCGCCGGTGGCCTCCCAGCCGATGCGGGTCGGTTTGACGGGCGTACGCGGCGAGGTGTCGGCGACCGCGATGCGCAACCGGTCGTTGACGAGGGCGAGGTCCAGGCGCACCTGTCCGTCGGTGTGCACGAGGGCGTTGGTGACCAGTTCGGAGACGACGAGCAGGACGGTGTCGGCTTCCTCGGTCACCTGCCAGGCCCGCAGGGTGCGCCGGGTGAAGCGGCGTGCGTGGCTGACCGCCTCGGGCACCCGCCACACGGTCCAGGTCTCCCTGAGCGGCCGTACGGCCAGGCCCTCGTAGCGGATCAACAGCAGCGCGATGTCGTCGTTCCGCCCGGCGTCGGTGAGCAGGGTGTCGGCGACCAGTCCGAGGTGGCCGGGGTCGGCGGCGGCCAGGCCGGCGGCGAAGCGGGCCATGCCCTGGTCGATGTCGGAGGTCGGTGACTCCACGAGACCGTCCGTGGTCAGGGCGAGCACCGTGCCGGGCTGGAGGCGCAGCGGATTCATCGGGAAGTCGGCCTGGCCGAGCACGCCGAGCGGCGGCCCGCCCTCCGCCTCCGCGATCTCCACGCGGCCGTCGGGGTATCGCAGTACGGGGGGCAGGTGCCCGGCGCGTACGCACCAGGCCGTGCCGGCCTCCATGTCCACGTCGACGTAGGCACAGGTGGCGAACAGGTCGGTCTCCATGTCCAGCAGGAGCCGGTTGGCGAGGGAGACGACCACGTCCGGGGGGTGGCCCTCGGCGGCGTAGGCGCGCAGCGCGGTGCGCATCTGGCCCATCAGAGTGGCCGCGCCCGCACTGTGGCCCTGGACGTCGCCGATGACGAGGGCGACGTGGTTGTCCGGCAGCGGGATCACGTCGTACCAGTCGCCGCCGACCTCCAGGCCGGCCGTCGCGGGCAGATAGCGGGCCACCGCCTCCGCCCCGGGCAGTTTCGGCAGCCGGCGGGGCAGCAGGGACCGCTGGAGCATGCCGACGAGCTCGTGCTCGGCGTCGAAGGCGTGGGCGCGCATCAGGGCCTGGCCGGCGAGGCCGGCCGAGGCGGTGAGCAGAGCGCGTTCGTCGGGGCCGAATTCGTGCGGCTCGTCCCAGCCGATCAGGCAGGCGCCGGCCATCCGGCCGGCGGCGGGCAGCGGCAGCACCGCGAGGCCGCCGGGGCCGACGTCGGCGAGGGCGGGCTCCAGCGCGGTCCCGGCGGGCCAGATCTGGGCGCGGCCCTCGCTGAGGGCCGCGGCCAGGGTGGGCATGGACCGTACCGGCGCGTCCGGCCACTCGCTGCGCCACTCCTGGCGCCACATCTCGGGCCAGGCCCCCGGTTCGGGCGGGTCGAGGACGGTGACGACCAGCCGGTCGTTCTCCAGTTCGGCGAGCGCGATCCGGTCCGCGCGCAGCGGCTTGCGCAGCGCGGTGACCACGGCCTGGCTGACGTCACGGACGGTGCCCGCGGTCGCCAGGGCGGCGGCCAGACGCTGGACCCGGGCCACGTCGGTGACGCCGGGACGCAGGGTGGAGGCGTCGGCGACGGTGCCGACCAGGCGGGGCGGGCGGCCCTCGCCGCCCGCCACCAGCCGGCCGCGCAGCCGCAGCCACCTGGGCGGCCCTTCGGGCAGCAGGACGCGGAACTCCAGCTCGCGATCGCCGATGGTCATGTGGTCGGCCTCCACCACGGACATCAGCGCGGGCAGGTCCTCCGGCACGGTCAGCGCGAGCAGCGTCTCGACCTTGCCGTCGAAGTCGGCGCGGTCGATGCCGAACAGGGCCAGGAGGTCGTCGCCGACCTCGACCCGGCCGGTGTCCATGGCGAGGCTGAACGCGTTCGGCGGCAGTTCCTCGCCCGGTGCGGCCTCGTCGGGCGCGGGGCAGGCGACCGCCTCGGCGACCCGCTCCAGACACTCCCGGTCCTCGCTGTCGAAGCCGCCGGGGCTCTCGGTGACCGCGAGCAGGCAGCCGCGCCCTTCCCCGGGCAGCGGCAGCGCGGCCATGAAGACGTCGCACTCGGGCATCCGCCGGGCGTCGGAACAGTCGGCGACCTCCTCCGGCCCGAGCCACTGGGCCCGCCCGGTGCGGTGGGCGTCGGTGATCGGGGACCGCCCGGCCAGGGGGTAGGTGTCCCGCAGCCCGTACAGGGTCCGCGGGGCGCCGACGGACTCCGCCAGGCACAGCACGTCACCGGTCTCGGCACGGGTGTAGACGCCGGCGAAGGCCGCCGAGGTGAAGACCAGGGCCTGTTCCAGGACGCGGCGCGACCGGTCGCCCGGGGCGGTGGTGGCGGCGACCGTCCTGAGGGCAAGTTCGGCCCGCAGAGACCTTGTTCTGCGTGTCGTAGCGCCCTCACTGACCACGTTGGCCATTACAGCGCGTATCGGCTCGTC
Organism: Streptomyces sp. NPDC003393; assembly: GCF_053589015.1. Taxonomy (NCBI): domain Bacteria; kingdom Bacillati; phylum Actinomycetota; class Actinomycetes; order Kitasatosporales; family Streptomycetaceae; genus Streptomyces; species Streptomyces sp. NPDC003393. Next base: position 152,955 of record NZ_JBSFRB010000001.1, read on the forward strand.
GCGCAGCCCCTGTGACGGTTCCGTGAAGTGCCCGCGGACGCGGGGGCCCGGCGTCCGGCGCCCGCGCTCGCCGCACCGGGCGGCCTGCCGTGGCAAAGGATGCGGAGCACCGAGCCGACGGGGCCGGCCGCGGCCCGCGGAAGCGGGCTCGCGGGCGCCGCCCGCCGTGCGCGGCCGGCGTTCCGGAGGGAGTCTTGATCCGGGGGACCCGTCGCGCAGCCGTGCGGGTACGAGGAGGTGGTCGGCGTGGCCGAGGACCAGCCGTCCGGACCGGCGGCGCCGACCGGGATCGGAGCGGTCGGGCGACCGCTGCTGTCCCTGGCGCTGGCGGCCATGATGGACGAGGTCCACGCCCACTCGGGTGCCGTGTACCTGCTCGCGCCCGACCAGCCGGTGCTGCAGATGGCCGTGATGGCGGGCATGCCCCGCGCGTTCGTCGCGCCCTGGGAGCGGGTCGGGCTGAGCGCGCCGGTCCCGGTCGCCCAGGCGGTGCGCGAGCGGGGGCTGGTCTGGGTCGGCGGGGAGGAGGAGATGGCCCGCTGCTTCCCACGCGTCGCCGTGGTCCTGCCCTACCCCTTCGCGCTGGCCGCGCTGCCCCTGGCGACGCCGTCCGCCGTGTACGGCGCGATCTTCGTGACCTGGCCCGCCGAGCACCCTCCGGTGCTGGCCGACTGGGAGCGGGAGCACCTGACCGGCGCCTGCGACCGGTTGGCGCTGCGTCTGGAGGGGGCGGCGGCCGAGCGCCGCAGGCTGCCGCCGGAGCCGGATCTCCTCGCCGTCCCGTCGGTCGTCGGTGCGGCCGGCGCCCCGGGCTCGGCCGAGGCGGCCCGTATGGTGCACCGCCTGCCCTACGGACTGGCCTCGCTCGACCTGGACGGCCGGGTGTCCTACGCCAACGCCGCCGCGGCCGAGCTGCTCGGCCTGCCCGTCAGCGAACTGCTCGGCACCCGGCTGTGGGCGTCGGTGCCGTGGCTCAACGACCCGATGTACGAGGACCGGTATCGTGGCGCGCTGCTCAGTCAGCGCGTCACGTCCTTCGTGGCGCTGCGCCCGCCCGCGGACTGGTTGTCGTTCCGGATGTACCCCGACACCACCGGGCTGAGCATCCGGATCAGCCGGGCCCGGGCGGTGGCGGAGCTCGGCCGCGCCGCGCCCCCGTCCGGCGGGGCCTCCGCAGCGCCCAGCCTGGTGACCATCTCCCAGGTCCTGAACCTGGCCGGGGCACTGACCGAGGCGGTGGGCGTGGAGGACGTGGTGCAGTTGGTCGCGGACGAGATCGTCCCGGCCGTCGGCAGCCAGGGTCTGATGATCCTCGCCTGCCAGTCGGGGCGGCTGCACGTGCTGGGGCACCGCGGCTACCGGGATCCGCGGGCCGTCGAGCAGTTCCACGGGACTCCGCTGTCCGCGCCGGCGCCGACCACACGGGTGCTGACGACCGGGGCACCGGCGTTCTTCGACTCCTGGCAGCAGTTGGAGCGGCTGTATCCGGTCCGGCAGGCGATCCGGGACGGCTTCGCCGCCTGGGCGTACCTGCCGCTGATCGCGTCCGGGCGCCCGGTGGGCACCTGTGTGCTGTCCTACGCCGACCCGCACCCTTTCGCCGCGGAGGAGCGGGCGGTGCTGACGAGCCTGGGCGGGCTGATCGCGCAGGCGCTGGAGCGGGCCCGGCTCTACGACGCCAAGCACCGGCTGGCCCACGGCCTCCAGCAGGCGCTGCTGCCGCACTCGCTGCCGCGGCTGCCGGGGTTCGACGCGGCGGCCCGCTATCTGCCGGCCACCCAGGGCATGGAGATCGGCGGCGACTTCTACGACCTGGTACCCGCCCGGCCGACCGCCGCCGCCGTGATCGGGGACGTGCAGGGGCACAACGTGACCGCCGCCGGCCTGATGGGACAGCTGCGTACGGCTGTACGCGCCTACACGACGGTCGGGCAGGAACCCCAGGACGTCATGCGGAGCACCAACGGGCTGCTGATGGACCTCGGGGTCGAGCTGTTCGCGAGCTGTCTGTACCTGCGGCTCGACGCGTCCGACGGCTCCGCGGTGATGTCCCGGGCGGGGCACCCGCCGCCGCTGCTGAGACGGCCGGACGGACGGGTGCGCGTGCTCGACCTGGCGGGTGGCCCGCTGCTGGGCATCGACCCGGCCGCCACGTATCCGACCACGCGCGTGGACCTCGCCCCCGGCTCGGTGCTCGTCCTCTACACCGACGGGCTCGTCGAGACGCCCGGGGCGGACATCGAGGACGCGCTGGCCGAGCTGGGACAGCGGCTCGGCGCGGCCGGGGACGTGCCGCTGAGTCAGCTGGCCCACGTCCTGGTGGAGCAGTCGGCGGTGGTACGGGAGCGGATCGACGACGTGGCGGTGCTGCTGCTGCGGGCGCGCGGGAACCGCTGACGCCCGGGCGGCGGGCGGGACGGCGGTGGCGGGGCCGAGGGGGTACGGATCGGTCCGGCCGTCCCGCCGGAGGGCCGGACCGATCCACTGACCGGTGGGGAACCGCCGGGTGTACCGGTCAGTGGTTCAGGGCCGTCCCGGAGCCGCCGGCGCCCCGGGAGCCGTCTGCCGCCCCAGGGTCGTCCGCGGCGCCGGTGCCGTCCCCGGCGCCCGACGGGTCGCCGGGCGCGCTCTGCGAGCCGGCGCCGGACCGGTCTCCCCCGGCCTGCTGGTCCCCGCTGCCCGGAGCATCGACGCCCTGGTCTCCGACGCCCTGGTCACCGGCACCCTGCTGCCCGGCGCCGTCGCCCGCACCGCCACCACCACCGCCGTTGCCGGCGCCCAGAGTCGCTCCGGTCGCCTGAAGGGCCGCGGTGACCGGCTGGAAGAAGGTCTCGCCGCCCTGGGTGCAGTCGCCGCTGCCGCCCGAGGTGAGGCCGACCGCGCCCCCGTCCTGGGTGAACAGTGAGCCGCCGCTGTCGCCGGGTTCGGCACAGACGTCCGTCTGGATGAGGCCGTTCACGGTGTCGACGCCGCTCGGGTCGGTCTCGCTCTGGAAGTTGACGGTGGCGTCGAGGCCGGTGACGGTCCCGTTGTGCAGGCCGGTGGTGCTGCCCATGCGGAACACCGTCTCGCCGACGGTGGCGTCGACGGCCTGGGTGATCTGGACGGTCTGCCCGTTGCCGACGTCGACGTCACTCGGCGCCTGGGTGGCGGGGTCGTCGTACTTGACCAGCGAGAAGTCACTGCCGGGGAAGGTCGCCCGGTCCACCGTGGCGATCGGCTGCCCGTTCTGGGAGTCGGCCCACTGCTCGGCCGCGACGCCGCAGTGACCGGCGGTCAGGAACGCCGGACTGCCGTCGGACGCGGTGACGTTGAAGCCGAGGGAGCAGCGGACCGTGCCGCCCTGCGCCTGGGCGAAGATGGCGTCGCCACCGGAGGCGAAGGTCTTGAAGGTCCCGGCGGACCTCTTCAGGGCCGCCATGCCGGAACCGAGGCTCTGGACGGTGGACCGGAGTCTGTCCCACCTGGCGCCGGTGACCGTGCGGTCGGCGGTGACCACGACCTTGTTCGTCCGCGGGTCCACGGCCCATGAGGTGCCGGGGATGGTGGCCCGGGTCTTCAGCGTCCGGGCGGCGGAGGTCAGTTCGGCGGTGCTGTTCTCGACCCGGCGGACGGCCGCGCCCGCCTTCTTCGCCTGGACGATCACGTTGTTGTCGCCGCTCACCACGTTCACGACCAGCTGCTGCCTGGCACTGTCGTAGTAGGAGCCGGCGACGGCGTCGCCGAGCGACGTGGCCAGCTGTGCGGCGAGGTCCGAGGCGTCCGTCGCCTTGAGGGTTCTGGGGGTGGCGCCGTCCGCCGCGCCGTCCTGGGAGGCGTGGGCGCCGGGGAGCAGTATCGCCGCCGCGCCGAGCGCCACCACGCCGCCCGCCGCTATCGCGGCCTTGCGCTTCGGGATTCGCTTGTGACTCAAACTTCTCGACCTCCTGGGGACGGGGCCGGGACCGCCGTCCGGCAGTGGGTTGGGGGCGCCTGGATGGCTGTTGGTACGCAGGCCTCGGGCGGGGCGTTCAATTACGTTTCCCGTCCTGCCCCGTGGTCCGCTCCCAACTGGCCTCGCGGCGCGCGGATTCGGCGACTCGCTCGGGGGCATGGGCCGGGACGCGCACGGCGGCCGGACTACACCGGGCGATCGACCGGCGACGTTCCGTCGACGAACCGCCGTCGATCAAGAGCGGAAGCATGGCTTCAGCGAATCTGCACAGCGAATGCCCAACGAAGTCACCGTGCGCCGTGGATCTGCACAACCGCACGCCCCCTCGGGCGGCATTGGCGCGGAGTGCCGGATTCGTCGCAACCGGAGCAAGGGGCTGAACGCGCCGATGCCGTGGGGCATGTGAAGAAGTGGCCGACAAGTCGTGTCCGCACATGCACGGATGGGGTGGGCGGAGCGACAAGTTCCCAGGTGAGAGGCCTGGTTGAGTGGAACCGACGGGTCGCGGCGTGCTTTGATCCATCGCACCGCGGGGCCCGCCGGACACAGCTGATTCCGGTGTCCGGCACCCGTGGTCGCGGCCGTCCATCTGTCCTCAGAGGGGGCCGCTTCCCCCTTGTGAATCCCATAGGAAGGGACGTTCCATCATGAACTCCACCCCCCAGGTTGAGACCGTCGAGATCTCCGACGCCGAGCTCGACAACGTCTCCGGCGGTCTGTCGGTGAACGCTCTCGGCACCGCCAGCGGCCTGGTGGACGGCCTCGCCCCGGTGTCCGGCCTGGTCGACATGGCTGTCGGCACCGTCGAGGGTGTGACCGGCCTGAACACCGCCCCGGTCACCAACCTGGTCGCCGGTCTCTGATCGCACCGCGTCATCCCTGAGTCCCGGAACCTGCCCCGGTTCCGGGACTCTCGGGCGTCCGGAAAACCCGGCGTCCCGAAACACCCCGTGAAACATCCCCTGAGACATCTCTCCCAGGTGAGGGAAGGTTCCGTGCAGTTCCGCCAACAGGCCCTCGCCAAGCTGCAGTCACCCGAAGAGCTCGACCTTCCGGTGCGGCTCGCCCGCCCGCAGGGCTGGCTGGTGCTGTCCGTCACGCTCGTGGCGATGGCCGCCGCCTCGGTGTGGGCCGTGACCGGGTCCGTGGCCTCCACGGTGTCCGCGCCGGCCGTCCTCACCCACGCACAGGGCAGCTACGTCCTGCAGAGCCCGGTCGCCGGGCAGGTCACCGCGGTGCTCGCCGAGCAGGGCCGGCGGCTGCCCGCGGACGCGCCCGTGCTGAAGGTGCGCACGGCTCGGGGCGAGTCGGTCGTCCGTACGGTCGCCGCGGGGCGGATCACGACGCTCGCCGCCACCGTCGGGCAGATCGTCTCCACCGGTACGAACGTCGCCGCCGTCGAGAAGGTCGCCCACGCCTCCGACCCGCTGTACGCCACCGTCTACGTCCCCGCCCAGAACGCCGCCGCCATCCCCGCCGACGCCGCCGTCGACCTGACCGTCTCCTCCGTTCCGGCCCAGCGCTACGGCGTGCTGCGCGGCCATGTGAAGTCCGTGGACCGCTCGGCGCAGTCGGCCCAGCAGATCGCCGCGTACCTCGGGGACAGCCAGCTGGGTGAGCAGTTCGCCAGGAAGGGACGCCCCGTCGCCGTACTCGTACGGCTGAACGCGGCACCCGCGACGAAGAGCGGCTACCGGTGGTCGTCCGCGGACGGCCCGCCGTTCCGGCCGGACTCCATGACCCTGGCCACGGCCTCGATCCGCCTGGCCGACCAGCGTCCCGTCGATTGGCTGCTGCCGTGACGACCACCACCCGGCCCCGGAGCCGCCGCCGCGCCGCCCCGACCAGGCGTCCGGTCCCCAAGGGGCGGGGCCGTGCCGTCCGTACGCCCACCGTGCTCCAGATGGAGGCCGTGGAGTGCGGCGCCGCCTCGCTGGCCATGGTGCTCGGCCACTACGGCCGCCATGTCCCGCTGGAGGAGCTGCGCATCGCCTGCGGCGTGTCCCGCGACGGCTCGCGCGCCAGCAATCTGCTGAAAGCCGCGCGGAGTTACGGCCTGACGGCCAAGGGCATGCAGATGGACACCGCCGCCCTCGCCGAGGTGACGGCGCCGGCCATCCTGTTCTGGGAGTTCAACCACTACGTCGTCTACGACGGCATGGGCCGCCGCCTGGGCCGGCGCGGGGTGTTCGTCAACGACCCCGCCAAGGGCCGCCGTTTCGTCCCCATGGAGGACTTCGACACCAGCTTCACCGGTGTGGTGCTGGTGCTGGAGCCGGGCGAGGGCTTCACCCGCGGCGGGCGCAGGCCGGGGATCCTGGGCGCCCTGCCGGCCCGGCTGCGCGGCACCGCCGGCGCGCTGCCCGCGGCGATGCTGGCGAGTCTGCTGCTGGTGGTGGTCGGCGCGGCGGTGCCCGCCCTCAGCCGCACCTACATCGACACCTACCTGATCGGCGGACAGACGTCGCTGCTGGGCGTGCTGTTCGCGTCGATGGGCGCGTGCGTGCTGCTCACCGTCGTGCTGACCTGGCTGCAACAGGCCAATCTCCTGCACGGCCGGGTGATCTCCTCCACCCTGGCCGCGGCCCGCTTCCTGCGCCATCTGCTGCGGCTGCCGGTGACGTTCTTCGCCCAGCGCAGCCCGGCCGACCTGGTGCAGCGCCTGCAGTCCAACGACCAGGTCGCCGAGACGCTGGCCCGCGACCTGGCGGCGGCGGGCGTGGACGCGGTGGTCGTGGTGCTGTACGCGGTGCTCCTCTACACCTACGACCCGCAACTGACGTTCGTCGGCATCGGTGTCGCGCTGCTGAACATCGTGGCGATGCGCGTGGTCGTACGGCTGCGCGCGACCCGTACGGCGAAGCTGCGGGCGGACACGGCTCGGCTGACGAACACCGCCTACACCGGGCTCCAGTTGATCGAGACGATGAAGGCGACCGGCGGTGAGGACGGCTACTTCCGCACCTGGGCCGGGCAGCACGCCACCACGCTGGAGGAGCAGCAGCGGCTGGGGGTGCCGAGCGCCTGGCTGGGTGTGGTCGCGCCGACGCTGGCCACGCTGAACAGCGCGCTGATCCTGTGGATCGGCGGCATGCGGGCCATCGAGGGGCACATCTCGGTGGGTCTGCTGGTCGCGTTCCAGGCACTGGTGACCCGCTTCACCGCGCCCCTGACCCGCCTCAACGGTGTCGCGGGCCGTATCCAGGACTTCGCGGCCGACGTGGCCCGGCTCAAGGACGTGGAGAACTTCCGCACGGACCCGCTCTACGCCCGTCCCGGCGCCGGCGACTCCACCCGTCGGCTGCACGGCCACGTGGAGTTGCAGAACATCAGCTTCGGCTACAGCCCGCTGGACAAACCGCTGCTCTCGGGCTTCGACCTGGCCGTGGGGCCGGGGCAGCAGGTGGCGCTGGTGGGCGGTTCGGGCAGCGGCAAGTCGACGGTGTCGCGGCTGATCTCCGGGCTGTACACGCCGTGGGAAGGTGTGATCCGCATCGACGGGCAGCGTCTGGAGGACATCCCCCGCGGCGCCCTGGCCGCCTCCGTGTCCTTCGTCGACCAGGACGTGTTCCTCTTCGAGGGGACCGTCCGCGACAACGTGGCCCTGTGGGACCCGTCGATCCCGGACGACGCCGTGGTGGAGGCGCTGCGCGACGCCGCCCTGTACGACGTGGTGATGCGCCGCCCCGGCGGCATCCACAGCCGGGTCGAGCAGGACGGCCGGAACTTCTCCGGCGGGCAGCGCCAGCGCCTGGAGATCGCGCGGGCACTGGTGCGCCGGCCCAGCATCCTCGTCCTGGACGAGGTGACGAGCGCGCTGGACGCCGAGACCGAGCAGGTGGTCATGGACAGCCTGCGGCGGCGCGGCTGCGCGTGCGTGGTGATCGCGCACCGGATGTCCACCGTGCGCGACAGCGACGAGATCGTGGTGCTCCAGCACGGCACGGTCGTCGAACGCGGACGGCACGAGGAGCTGGTGGCGCGCGGCGGCGCGTACGCGGCGCTGGTCAGGGAGCGGTGAGATGACGACCGTCGGCGAAGGCGATCTCGTCCTCGGGGCGCTGGCGCCCGTGGGCACGCCGGTGGACTGCACGGGCCTGAACCGGCTCGACCTGGAAGGGCCGCAGGTGCTGTGGCTGGTCGCGTCCGGCGCGGTGGACCTGTTCGCGGTGGACGCGGCGCAGCAGGGCCACTGGCACCATCTGGGCCGGCTGGAGGCGGGCTCGCTGCTGCTCGGGCCGGTCGCGGGGCCCCGGCACACCCTGGTGGCACGCCCGCTCAGGGACTGCGTGGTGCACCGCATCGGGCTGCGCGAGCTGTACCAGCCGGCCGCCGGCCAGACCTGGTCCTACGACGAGTACGGCAACCCCCAGTACGTGCCGCCCGCGACCAGCCCGCTGGAGTACGCGCTCGCACTGGGCGTGGGCCGCAGCCTGTCCGTCCTCTTCCAGGCCCCGATGGCCGAGGACCGGTCCGCGGCGCCCGCCGACGACGACGTGTTCTGGATGCAGGTGCCGCCGGGCAGTGTTCAGTACGGGGCGCTGTACGGCGCCGAGGCGGCGGCCGACCTGCTGATGGACCCGGGCCTGTGGCAGTCCATGGTGGACCAGCAGTACCGGCTGCTGACCTCGCTGGACCGCTGGATCGAGGAGCTGGAGCGCACCCACGAGAGCCGGACGGCGGCGGGCATCGCGGCCGGCGAGGCGGTCCGCGCCCAGGCCGACCGCACCCTGCTGGCCTCCATCGGCCGGTCCTCGGGCAAGCGCGCCACGGCCGCGGACGCGGACGCCACGTACGCGGCCTGCCGCCTGGTCGCCCTGGCCGCCGGGATCCGGCTCTCCGCTCCGCCGCAGTCCGGCACCGGCGGCGACCGGCTGGATCCGGTGGAGCGGGTGGCCCTGGCCTCCCGGGTGCGCACCCGGGCCGTGCGTCTGCACGGCACCTGGTGGCGGGAGAACGTCGGGCCGCTGGTGGGCCACCGGGCCTTGTCGGGCGCCCCGGTCGCGCTGCTGTGGCGGCGCGGCGGGTACGTCGCCGTGCACCCGGCGACCGGGCGGGAGACGCCGATCGAGAAGGCGAACGCGGAGGAGTTCGAACCCCGTGCGGTGATGTTCTACCGGCCGCTGCCCGAGGGCCGGCTCGGCCCTCTGGGGCTGCTCCGCTTCAGTCTGCGCGGCACCCGCGGAGATCTGGTGAACCTGCTCGTCAGCGGGTTGGTGACGGTCGCGATCGGGGCGCTGGTGCCGATCGCGACCGGCAAGGTGCTGGGCGAGTTCGTGCCGCGGGCCGAGCAAGGGTTGATCGCGCGGGTGTGCCTGGCGGTGATGGTCGGCGGCCTGGTGGCGGCGGCCTTCATGCTCATGGAGAACCTGACCATCCTCCGGCTGGAGGGGCGGATCGAGGCGACCCTGCAGCCGGCCGTGTGGGACCGGCTGCTGCGGCTGCCGACGAAGTTCTTCACCGAGCGGTCCACCGGTGAGCTGGCGAGTGCCGCCATGGGCATCAGCGCCATCCGCAGGCTGCTGGCCGGGGTCGGTCCGGTCGTCGTCCAGTCGGTGACCGTCGGCGCCATGAACCTGGCGCTGCTGTTCTGGTACAGCGCGTCGATGGCGCTGGCGGCGATCGGCATGCTGGTGGTGATCGCGGCCGTGTTCCTGGGGCTCGGGCTGTGGCAGGTGCGCTGGCAGCGGCGGCTGGTGGTGCTCACCAACAAGCTGAACAACCAGGCCTTCCAGACCCTGCGCGGGCTGCCGAAGCTGCGGGTGGCGGCGGCCGAGAACTACGCGTACGCCGCCTGGGCCGAACGGTTCGCCGACAGCCGCGAACTGCAGCAGAAGGTGGGCCGGATCAAGAACCTCACCACGGTGCTGGGCGCGGTGTACCTGCCGGTGTGCACCCTGCTGATGTTCATGCTGCTGGCCGGTCCGGCGCGCGGCTCGATGTCGGCGGCGGCCTTCCTGACCTTCAGCACCTCGGTGACGATGGTGCTGACCTCGGTCACCCAGCTGACCGGCGCGTTCGTCTCCGCGGTGGCCGCGCTGCCGCTGTTCGAGGAGATCCGGCCGGTGCTCGACGCCGCACCGGAGGTGCGCACGGCGAGCACCCGGCCGGGTCCGCTGTCCGGGGCGATCGAGGCGCGGCGGCTGTCCTTCCGGTACGCCGACGACGGGCCGCTGGTCCTGGACGACGTGTCGTTCCGGGTGCGGCCGGGCGAGTTCGTGGCGATCGTCGGGCCCAGCGGCTGCGGCAAGTCGACGCTGCTGCGGCTGCTGATCGGCTTCGACCGGCCGCTGTCGGGCAGTGTGCTGTACGACGGCCAGGACCTGGCCGCGCTCGACCCGTCGGCGGTGCGCCGGCAGTGCGGGGTGGTGCTCCAGAACGCCCAGCCCTTCACCGGTTCCATCCTGGACGTCATCCGCGGAACCGAGCCGTGCTCGCCGGAGGAGGCGATGGCGGCGGCGGAGATGGCGGGTCTGGCCGAGGACATCAGGCGGATGCCGATGGGGCTGCACACCATCGTCTCGGGCGGCTCGGCGGTCTCCGGCGGCCAGCGCCAGCGGCTGATGATCGCCCAGGCCCTGGTACGGCGCCCGCGGATCCTCTTCTTCGACGAGGCGACCAGCGCGCTGGACAACGACACACAGCGGATCGTGATCGAGAGCACGCGCAAGCTCGACGCCACGCGCGTCGTCATCGCGCACCGTCTGTCCACGGTGCTGGACGCGGACCGGGTCGTCGTGATGGAGGACGGCCGGATCGTCCAGCAGGGCGCGCCCGCGGAACTGCTCGCGGACCCCGGCGGCCGGCTGCACGAGCTGGTGCGGCGGCAACTGGCGTGAGTGGCCCGCCCGGCGGGTGCGCCCCGGGTCAGTCCATGCCCGGGACGAAGGCCCCGGCAGGAACCCCGGCCGCGACGTAGCCGTCGTAGAAGCCCTTCCAGGCGGCACTCGGCCCGGCATGCGCGCCCTCGACGCGCTCACCGCGTGCCCTGGCGTCCAGGGCGGTCAGGCACACCTCCCATCCGGCCCCGTTGCGGGCCGCGGTGTCCTCGGCGGCCAGGACGTGGGTGAGGGTGAAGCGCGTGCGCCCGCCGTCGAGCTGTTCGAGGTCGAAGCGGAGTTCGTCGCCGCCCCAGGTGAAGGAGAGGTGCCGGGGCGGGTCGACGGCCAGCACCCGGCCGGTCGACTCCGGCAGGTTCGGGTCGCCGCTGAAGGTGACGGTGCCGCCGGGGCGCTGGTCGATCTCGGCGCGGGCGGGGAACCACTCCGTCAGTTCGTCCGGGTCGGTCACGAAGTGCCAGACGCGCTCCACGGGGTGAGCGTAGGTCCGGCTGAAGCGGATCGCGGGGCGGCCGTCGTCGAGCGTGAGGTAGGTGCCGGTGAGGTCGGCGGACATGGGATCAGTCCTTCTGGGCGTGCGGTGGGGGCTTCTCGGTGTCGTCCGGTGCCGCGTCGAGACGGCGTTCCAGCGCGTCGAGGCTCTTGTTCCAGAGCGTGCGGTACGGGGCGAGCCAGGCGTCCAGGGCGGCCATCGGGGCCGGGTCGAGGGCGTAGACGCGGCGCTGCGCGTCCTGCCGGACCCGCACCAGCCCTGCCTCGCGCAGCACCCGCAGGTGTTTCGAGGTGCTCGGCTGGCTCAGACCGCAGGCCTGGACGATCTCGCCGACCGGCCGCGGTCCCCGAAGGAGCAGGTCGACGATGGCGCGCCGATGGGGGTCGGCGAGCGCGGACCAGAGAACGGCGTCGGACACCGGTCCAATATGCCTCTACGGTTATATTCCCGTCAAGGCATGCACGCACGGGCGGAAGCCCGCCACGCGGGCGTGGACGGTCCCGCAGCGGGTACCCCACCGACCCGAGCGCACCGGCACGGTGCGCGTACGACGGCGAAGGGAAGACGAGAGCGCCATGGGTGAGCACCACGGCGGGCGGCGCCAGGACCGCCCCGACAGCGCGGCCGGTGAGATCCTGCACGAGATCGAGAACGCCGAGACGGACGTCGACGACTCCCGGGAGCGGCGGCACCTGGGCGAGGCCGCGGAGGCGACCACTCCGAACGAGCGCGCCCAGGAGGAGTCCCGGGCGGAAGCCGGCGGCGACCAAGGGCGGTAGACGGACACCGCACCCGGCCCCGTGGACGGCCGGTGGATGGCCGGGAACCTCGGGGGTACCCGCGTCGCATGGAGCACGATCACCGAGGGCCCGCACTGCCGCCGGCCCGGGGACCTCTCTCCGCGGCCGTGACGGCGTACCTGCGCGGCGCCGGACCGCCGCCCCGCGCCGAGGACGCCGCCGGCGCGGAGGCGTACGGCGACGACCTCCAGCTCGCCCTGTATCTGTGCTACGAACTGCACTACCGCGGCTTCGCGGACGTCACCCCGGACCACGAGTGGGACCCCGCGCTGCTGCGGGTGCGCGCGGCGCTGGAGCAGCGCTTCCTCGCCGCCCTGCGCGCCGGCGCCCCTGGGCACGCCCGCCTCGACGACGCCCTCGCCGAGCTGCTGGTGGAGCCGGTGCGGGGCACGGGCGTCTCGCACTACCTGCGCGACGAGGGCGAGCTGTGGCAGTTGCGTGAGTACGCGGCCCAGCGTTCCCTGTACCACCTCAAGGAGGCGGATCCGCACGCCTGGGTACTGCCCCGGCTGTGGGGCCGGGCCAAGGCGGCCATGGCGGCGGTGGAGTTCGACGAGTACGGCGGCGGCCGGGCCGACCGGGTGCACGCCCGGCTGTTCGCCGACCTGATGGCCGACCTGGACCTGGACACGACGTACGGCCGCTATCTGGGCGCGGCCTCCGCCGAGGCCCTGGCCACGGTGAACCTGATGTCCCTCTTCGGTCTGCACCGGGAGCTGCGCGGCGCCCTGGTGGGCCACTTCGCCGCGGTCGAGATAACCTCCTCCCCCGGCTCCCGGCGACTGGCCGAGGCGATGCGCCGCACGGGCGCCGGCCCGGCCGCCGAGTTCTTCTACGACGAGCACGTCGAGGCCGACGCCGTGCACGAGCAGGTCGTACGCCACGAGGTGATCGCCGGGCTGCTCGAGGAGGAACCGGGGCTGGCACCGGACGTCGTCTTCGGCATCGAGGCGACGGGGCATCTGGAGGACCGCTTCGGCGATCGGCTGCTCGCCGACTGGCGCGCGGGCCGGTCGTCGTTGCGCGTCCCGCTCGGCACACCGGCGGAACGCGCGATGCGTATTTCGTGAATCAGCCCATATCTCGTGATCTGCGGGGTACTCGCGCACCGTGACTGAACTGGTGCTTCCCGGTGTCTACGCCCCCCAGGACGACACCGCGCTGCTGACCGAAGTCCTGTCCGGTGAACCGTTCCGGCCGGGCGCCCGGGTCTTGGACGTGGGCACCGGCAGCGGCGCGCTGGCGCTGGCGGCCGCGCGTCGGGGCGCCGAGGTGACGGCGGTGGACCTGTCCCGGCGGGCGGTGTGGACGGCCCGCCTCAACGCCCGGCGGGCGGGTGTCCGCATCCGCGCCCTCAGGGGCAATCTCTTCGCACCGGTACGCGGGCTGTCCTTCGACGTCGTACTGGCCAATCCGCCGTACATGCCCTCCCCCGACGCCCGGCGCGCACTCCACGGAAGGTCCCGCTCCTGGGACGCCGGAGACGACGGGCGTCTCGTGCTGGACCGGATCTGCCGGGACGGACCCGAACTCCTGCGGCCCGGCGGTGTGCTGCTGCTCGTCCATTCCGCGCTGAGCGGCCCCGGCCGCAGCCTGCTCCTGCTGCGCGCGGCCGGCCTGAAGGCCGCCGTGGTGAGCCGTCGCTGGATCGCGTTCGGTCCGGTGCTGCGCTCCCGGCAGGGATGGCTGCGGGAGCGGGGCCTGCTGGGCCCGGCCGACGCGAAGGAAGAGCTGGTGGTCATCCGTGCCGAACGTCCCCTCTGAGGCCCCGCGGGGTGAGCGGCGCTCCGGCCCGCCTCGCCGGGTGACGATGCAGCGGTGTGGTCCGATCCTCGTCGACGGCCCGGTCGAGGTGGAACTGGAGGACGGCACCACGGTCCGCTCCGACCGGTTCCGGGTCGCGCTGTGCACCTGCCGTCGCAGCCGCCGCTGGCCCTGGTGCGACACCAGTCACCGCGCGCGGGCGTAGGGCACCCGAAGTCCCCCTCGCCGGTTGCTGTCGTCGCGACGATGCCAGGGGCCGGCGGGCGGCCCCACTCCGCCCGTCCGGCCCCTGGTGCGAGATCGCCGCGGATCGCCGCGCCGGGGCCCGCACTCCCCAGTCACGGGTCCCTTCGGTGCTGCGCGGGAACCGCGCGATCCCGGTCTGTCAGAACGCGAAGACGCTGGTGACGGAAGCGTTCTTCACGCACTCGTTGGCGAAGGTGCGCTCGTAGGAGACTCGCTTGCCCTGCCAGACGCCGGCGGCGGTGACGACCACGGGGTTGTACTCCTTGGTGCACAGCACGTCACCGCCCACCGTCAGGGCGTCGAAGTCGCCGCTCGCGCCGCGCAGTTCGGCGCACGCCTCGACGGCCGCCGGGTGCGTGCCGGAGGCCGACGGGGCGCAGGTCAGGGTGACCGCACGCTCCGGTGTCGCGATGGCGGCGCTGTCCCCGTGACCCACGGTGAGCACCAGGGCCGACGGGGCGTACAGGGAGGCGGGAGCGCCGGCCGGGGTGGCGAGGGCGGCCCCGGTGAGGGGCCCGCAGACGGCGGTGGCCGTCAGGCCGAGAGTGGCGGCCCAGCGCGCGGTGTTCCGCATTGTGTGCTTCCTTCCGCAGGTTCGATGAGAGACGCCGGGGCCGACTCGGACGGGAGCCGGACCGGCGAGCGGGAGTCTGCCGAGTCCGCCGCCGAACGCCCAATCGGACCCGCGCGTTTCAGTAACATTGCGTATTGAATCAGTGGCGCGAAGTCACGGAATTCGAACGTTCCAACCCGTGAACCACGGGCCCGCCGATCACGGATTCCGGCCGGTTGGCCGAAACTCCGGTGTTCGTCAATCGGCCTGAAACACTCCGCTCGGGCCCCGGGCGAACCCCTGCGCGACCCCTTGTGTTCACGTTCGAGAGTTCCCCGGCATCCGGGAGCGCACCCGCCGGGCCGAAAGGAGGCCGCCGGCAGGCCTCCCCGGGGTGCCCACCCCTGCCTACCGGCCAGTATGGTCGGCGTGCGGCACCGGACCGGACCGGTGTCGGACGCGGGAGGGCACGGATGGCGAAGCACTGGGCGGACTTCCAGTACGAGATCTATCTGAATGGGATGACGGGCGCGGTACCCCGGCTGCCCACGGATCTGACCCGGCTGGAGGAACTCACGGAGCGGCGGCTCGGCCCGGGACCGGTGGGCTATGTGGCGGGCAGCGCGGGCAACGGCAGCACGGCCCGCGCCAACCGGGCGGCGCTGGACCGGCGCCGGATCGTCCCGCGGATGCTGCGGGACGTGCACGAGCGTGATCTGTCGGTCGAGGTGCTGGGCCGCGCACTGCCCGCGCCGCTGGCCCTGGCACCGGTCGGAGTGCTGTCGATCATGCATCCGGACGCGGAGCCGGCGGCCGCGCGGGCCGCCGCGGCGCAGGGTGTGCCGTTCATCCTGTCGTCGGCCTCCAGCACCCCCATGGAGCAGGTCGCCGAGGCGATGGGGGACGCCGAGCGCTGGTTCCAGCTGTACTGGGCCAAGGACCGCGAGGTGACGCGCAGCTTCCTGAACCGGGCGAAGGCGTCCGGGTTCAGCGTCCTGGTGGTCACCCTGGACACCCCGCTGCTGGCGTGGCGGCCCCGCGACCTGGACCAGGCGTATCTGCCCTTCCTGCACGGGGTGGGGACCGCCAACTACTTCTCCGATCCGGCCTTCCGCGCGGGCCTGGCCAAGCCGGTGCACGAGGACCCGAACGCCGCGGTGCTGCACTTCGTCGGCATGTTCGCCGACCCCGGCAAGACCTGGCCGGATCTGGCGTTCCTGCGGGACAACTGGGACGGCCCGATCGTCCTGAAGGGCGTCCTGCACCCGGACGACGCCCGCCGCGCGGCCGAGGCCGGGATGGACGGCGTGGTGGTGTCCAACCACGGCGGCCGCCAGGTGGCCGGTTCCATCGCCGCCGCCGACGCGCTGCCGAGGGTGGTGGACGCGGCCGGCGACCGGCTGACCGTGCTGTTCGACAGCGGTGTGCGCACCGGCGACGACGTCTTCAAGGCACTCGCACTGGGCGCCCGGGCGGTGCTGCTGGGCCGGCCGTACGCCTACGGTCTCGGCCTGGACGGTCAGGCGGGCGTGGAGCACGTCATCCGCTGTCTGCTCGCGGAGTTCGACCTCACCCTTGCCCTCTCCGGGCACGCCGCCCCGGCCACCGTCGGCGCCGCCGATCTGGTGGAGGACCCCGCCTGACCCCCGCCCGGGCCGGAGGTCCCGGAAGCTGCGGTGGTGTCCGTGTGGCGGGTGCACCCTGCACGACGGACGCGCCGCCGCGTGAAGGACACGCCCTCGTGTGCACCACGTGAGCCTGTGTGAAGGACACGCCCCGTGTGAAGGACGCGCACGCGTCGGCGGGCCGCGCACTCTCCCGGCGCGGTCGTCCGGGCGGTGCACTGGAGCCGGCCTCTCGGAACCGGCCCCGTCGCCCGGGGCCCCGCGCAGGACGGCGGCTCTTCTGCGCGCGACGGCCGCCGACCCCGTTTCTCCCGCCCTCGGTCGGCGGCCCGGGGGCGGCCCTCACGACGGACGGGGTCGTGACGCGGGCGGTCGCGCCGTCAGATCTCCCAGGAGCGCAGCCGGTCGGCGGCGCCGTAGACGTCGGTCTTGCCGTTCATCAGGTCGCGGGCGAGGTCGACGAGCGCGCCGTAGGGCGGGTCGATGCCCACGCCGCTGACGTACATGTAGGCCACGGCCGTCGCGCAGGCGAAGCGGGCGTTGGCGGAGGGCAGGGGCTTGAGCACGGCGAGGGTGTCCAGCAGCGCGGCGGCGCGCCAGGCGGGGTCGGAGTCCACGCCGAGGCGCGGTGGATCCACCCGGTGGCGGGCCACGGCGGCCACCAGGGCCGAGAAGTCGTTGACCGTGGGCTGGTCCGGCAGCACTTCCTCATGGCGCTGGAGCAGCCAGGGCACGTCGATATGGATGACGGGGCTCATCGGTCAGGCGGCCCGTCCCTCTCCCTTGGTGGGCGGCTCGTCGTCGGGGAAGGCGGCGGCGAACTCGTCGGCGTGAGCGGCGAAGAAGCGGCGGAAGGCCTCGGCACCCTCCTGGAGGGCCCGATGCCTGGCTATGTCGGCGGCGGCGGCCTCCCGCACGAGCGCCTTCAT
This sequence comes from Streptomyces sp. NPDC003393, assembly GCF_053589015.1. Taxonomy (NCBI): domain Bacteria; kingdom Bacillati; phylum Actinomycetota; class Actinomycetes; order Kitasatosporales; family Streptomycetaceae; genus Streptomyces; species Streptomyces sp. NPDC003393. Next base: position 170,138 of record NZ_JBSFRB010000001.1, read on the forward strand.
CGACGTACCGCGTTCCTTGGCGATCTGCCGCAGGTCCTCTAGCTCGCGGTCGCTGAACTCCACATTGAGCGCTGGCATGCCCCACACGGTACCGCTCGGGTACTTGCGCGTAAATAGCAGCAGGTCACAGGCCTGGCAAGACGGTACCGACCAGGTCACGCCAGGGCACCGCACCGGCAGCGGGGCAGACCATCGGCCGTACCCCCGGCCGCGGCGCGCCGGCTCGCGCACCGGGCGCGCGCCCAAGTGCACGCCCATGTGCGCGCCAGCGCCCCGGTACGTGGCGCATCCTCGGGTGCGACGGGAGGCGACCGAGCGGTTCGTGCGGGCCGCGCCCGGTGCGGACTTCACCGCCCTGACGGGGATCCTCGCCCCGGACGTGGCGGTGTGGACGGACGGCGGCGGCCCGCGCCGGCAGGCGGGCCTCCGCCCGGTGCGCGGGCGCGACAGGGCCGTCCGTCTGTTCACCTCCTACGCCGCCCGGCGCGGCCCCGCGCGCGCTGGAGATCCGCCACCGGCGCGTCAACGGCGACGACGCGGCGGTGCCGTTCCAGGGCGACGCCTCCTTCGCGGTGACGGTCACCTCACACCCGAGGGCGACCAGGTGTCCGGCGTCCACACCGTCACCCACCCCGGCAAGCTCCGGCAGGTGCGGCCCGACGGCATGGAGGACGCCGCGGACGCCGCTACACCTCCAGCTTGCTGATGCGGACCGCCCCCTGGACCTCTCCGGGGCGACTGCTGGTCAGGGTGAGCCGGATCCGGGAGCCGCGGATCGCGTCGAAGGTGATCACGGTGGGGGCGTCGGAGGTGTCGGCCCAAGCGGTGCGCACACCGCGCACCGGTTTCCACGCGCCGTCGCGGAAGACCGCGACCTCGACCGCGGCCGGGAGACTGTGCGTGGCGTCCACCGTGAAGGAGACGGCCAGGCGGTCGACGGTGCGCGTCCTGCCCCAGTCCAGGGACACCCAGTCCTTCGGGCGGGCCCCCGAGAAGGCGGGCAGCAGCGCGGTGGCCGCCTTGCTGAAGGCGTTGGACCACCCGGTGGCCGGGTCACCGTCGAGCATGGCGGCGGGCAGCGTGTCGGGGCGGCCGGAGTAGCCGGCGTCCGCGTACGGGTGGGCGGTCGGGGCCGGCGGGTCCGGCTCGAAGTCGGCGGGCGGTGTGGTCGCGGCCGAGCGGGCCGCTGTGGTGCGTACCGTCGCGGTGCCCGGGTGCAGGCCGTCGGCGCGCACGGTGACGTGCAGCGTGCCCGGCTTCGTGCCGGAGCGGACGATCGCGAGCGCCTTGCCGTGGAAGGCGGTACGGGTGCTCGCCTGGTAGCGCTCCGCGCTCTCCTGGCGCCCGTTGTCGACACCGGCGAGCGAGCCGCCCCGCACGTCGAAGGTGAGCAGGTGCTGCGCGTCGGGCACGACGACGCCGTGGACGTCGACGACGTCGGCGGTGACGAAGACCAGGGACCGGCCGTCCGCCGCGACCGAGCGGCGGTCGGGCGTCAGCCGTACCGCGTGCGGCGCGCCGGCCGTGCGCAGGACGTCGGTGGCCACCACCTTGCCGTCCCGCCGGGCCACCGCCTTCAGCTCGCCCGGCCGGTACGGCACCTTCCAGGTCAGATGCAGCTTGCCGGCGCTGCCGTCGGGGCTGGTGTAGCTGCCGGGGTAAGGGCCGTCGGTGAAGGTCTTGTCGTCGCCGGTGGCCTCGGTGGTCTCCAGGTAGGGGCGGCCGTCGGCGGTCCGCTTCAGGTCGAACTTCCTCACGCCCAGCGACCTGCCGTTGAGGAACAGCTCGACCGACTCGACGTTGGCGTAGGCCCAGACCTCGACGACGTCGCCCTCCTCGTGGTTCCAGGTCATGGGCACCAGGTGGACCATGGGTTCGGCCGTCCACTGACTGCGGAACAGGTGGTACATGTCCTTGGGGAACCCTGCGGTGTCGACGGCGCCGAAGAAGGACGACTTGACCGGGAACACGTTGTACGGCGTGGGCTCCCCGATGTAGTCGATGCCCGACCACAGGAACTGCCCGGCGAACCACGGGCGGTCGCGGTCCTTCTTCAGGCCGTACTCGCCGCTCATGGTCCAGGAGGCGAGGTTGTTGTCGTACGAGGAGGTCTCCCGCCGGCCCGGAGTGTGGTTCTCGCCCGTGTTCAGGTGCTCGGGTTCCTGGTACGCGCCACGCGTGGAGGTCTCCGAGGACGACTCGGACTCGAACAGGAACAGGTGCGGGTAGGCGGCGTGCAGCGCGTCGACGGACTTGGCGGTGTTGTAGTTCAGGCCGAGTCCGTCGAGCTTGGCGAGCATCAGGTCGGCCGCGGAGCCTTTCTTCGGCAGGCTGCGGTACTTGTCGGAGCCGATGACGAGCGGGCGGGTGTCGTCGGCCGCCCTGACGGCGGCGATGATCCGGTCGGCCATGGCCAGTCCGGCGGTGGAGGTCGAGTCGGGGATCTCGTTGCCTATGGACCACAGGACGACGGCGGGCGAGTTGCGGGCGGCGAGCACCATCTCGGTGGCGTCCTCCTCGCACCACTCGTCGAAGAACCGGCCGTAGTCGTACGTCGTCTTGCCGGTGTGCCAGCAGTCGAAGGCCTCGACCATCATCACGATGCCCAGTTCCTCGCAGACCTGGATCATCTGCGGCGAGGGCGGGTTGTGGGAGGTGCGGAAGGCGTTGACGCCCATCGACTTCATGACGGTCATCTGCCGGCGCACGGCGTCGATGCTGACCGCCGCGCCGAGCGCGCCCTGGTCGTGGTGGAGGTCGACACCCTTGATCTTGGTACGGGTGCCGTTGAGCGAGAAGCCCTCGTCCGCGTCGAAGCGGAAGGTGCGGATGCCGAAGCCGGTGTCGTGGGTGTCCACGGTCCGGCCGCCGACGCGCAGTTCGGTGCGGAGCGTGTAGCGGTGGTGCGGGGTGGCGAAGTCCCACAACCGGGGGTGTGCGACGGACAGTTCGTGGGTCTCGGTGCCGCCCTGCGGGCCGGCCGTGATCATGGAGGCGGTCCGGGCGACGGTGCGGCCGTCGGGGGCGACGACACTGGAGGCGACCTCCACCTCGGCGGACGCGCCGGAGTCGTTGGCCACCGAGGTGCGCACCCGGACCACGGCCCGCTCGGCGGTGACCTCCGGCGTGGTGACGTACGTGCCCCAGCGGGCCACGTGCACCGGCTCGGTGATCACCAGGCGGGCCTCGCGGTAGATGCCGCTGCCGGAGTACCAGCGGCTGCTGGGGAGCCGGTTGCGCACCTTCACCGCGATGACGTTCTCGGTGGCGCCGTCGGTGTGCAGCAGGTCGGTGAGGTCGAAGGCGAAGCCGGTGTAGCCGTAGGGGTGACGGCCGGCTTCGGTGCCGTTGCAGTAGACGTGGGAGTCCATGTAGACGCCGTCGAACTCCACCGAGATCCGCTTGCCGGCGCAGGCGGCCGGCAGTGTGAAGGCGAGGCGGTACCAGCCGAGACCGCCGGGGAGGAAGCCGGTCCCGCCGGTGGTGGAGTGCTCGGTGGTGGGCGTCTGCTCGATGCTCCAGTCGTGCGGGACGGCCACCCGACGCCAGTCGGAGTCGTCGAAGCCGGGGGCGGCGGCGTCGTCGGCACGGCTGGGGTCGGCGCCGCCGTCCGGGTCGACCAGCGCGAAGCGCCAGCCGTCGCGCAGGGCCACGGTCCGGCGGCCCGGGAGGTGTCCGGCGGCGTCCGCGGCCTGGGCGCCGAGGGCGGCGGGGCCACCCAGCAGCCCTACCGCCGCCGGAGCCGCCGTACCTGCGATCAGGACCGATCTGCGCGTGACCGTCATGGCGGCTCTCCTTGATTTCCCACACGGAACTCAGAAGCACTCAGAAATGCTCGTGAACGAACAGATTCTGACGTGACGGCACATGCAGTCGTCAAGGGGTGCGCAGAAAGCGCTTGTCCGCCGGCGCGCACTCGCCGCGCACTCGTCGCGCGCTCCTCGGTCACCGGGCGGTAGCGACGGGCTCGGGCCTGGGCCGGTATCGACGCGGGCAAGGGGCACCACTGGGGCGGCTCCGGCGCTCGGGCCGGGGCCGCCCGACCACGCGGAACCGGTACGCACTAGGCTGGAACGCGAGTGACACACCTGATCACTGTGAGTGTGCGCGATAGGGTGGCGACGATGAGTCCGGCGTATCCGTTCGACGAGGCCGCCTCGGCACGGGCGGTCGTCGACGCGCACGGCGTCCTGGTCGAGTGGAACGACGGCGCGCGCCGACTCCTCGGCTGGACGCCGGAAGAGGTCGTGTCCAAGCCCGCCGCAGCCTTGCTCGCGAACAGCGCGCGCCCCTTCCTCCCCGAGGGCGACCGCTTCAGCGGCACACTCCCCCTGCGCCACCGCGACGGGCACACCGTCTCCGTCTGGGTACTGGCGCACCGCCGTCCCCCGAAGGAGGACGGCGGCTGGCTCGTGGTCACTCCCCTGCCCCCGGAGAGCGGCCCTTCCTCCTTCCACGACGACGACCCGCTGGACCGGGTACGGCTCACCCAGTCCCCCTGTGCGATCGCGATCTACGACGAGCGGCTGCGGCTGGCCTCGATGAACGACGCCATGGCCGAGGCGCTCGGACTCCCCAAGGAGCCGCCGCGGGGCCTGCGCCCCTCCGAGATCGGCGGGCGGCCGCAGCACGCGGACATCGAGGGGCACATGCTCCGGGTGCTGCGGACCGGCCGCGTCCTCGACGTGCAGTTGCACACCCCGATGGGCGGGGACGGCCGCGGGCGCGCGTGGCTGTCCCGGATCTCGCCGATCACCGACGCCACGGGACGGGTGCGCGGGGTGTGCGTCGCCGCCCACGACTTCACCGAGCAGCACCGGGCGCGGGAGCGGCTGCAACTGGTCAACGAGGCCAGCGTGCGCATCGGCAGCACCCTGGACGTCGCCCTGACGGCCCAGGAGCTCGCCGACGTCTGCGTCCCGGCCCTGGCCGACTTCGTCAGCGTCGACCTGGTGGACCCGCCCGAGGACGGCGGCGAACTGCCCATCGGGCCGCTCACCGTGCCGGCCGTCCTGCGCCGCGTCGCCCACCGCTCGGTACGGCCGGGCGACCCCGACCCCGTCACCCCGGCCGGCCAGTGCGAGACCTACCCCGCGGCCTCCCCCCAGGGCGCGTCCCTGCTGTCGGGGCAGCCGATCGTCGTCGCCAAGGCCTCGGGCGACCTTCAGACCTGGCTCGCCTGGCATCCGGAGCTCGGCCGGCGCGTGGAGCGGCTCGGCATCCATGCCGTCATGTCGGTGCCGATCCGCGCCCGGGGCGTGACCCTCGGGGTGGCCGTCTTCACCCGGTTCGACCAGCCCGCCCCCTTCATGCCGGACGACGTGCTGCTGGCCGAGGAGGTCACGGCCCGGGCCGCCGTCTGCATCGACAACGCCCGTCGTTACTCACGCGAGCGGGAGACCGCTCTTGCCCTTCAGCGCAGCCTGCTGCCGCGCACCCTGCCGCGCACGGCCGCCGTGCAGGCGGCCTCCCGCTACCTTCCGGCGGCGCGTGCGGGGGTGGGCGGCGACTGGTTCGACGTGATCCCACTGTCCGGGATGCGGGTCGCGCTGGTCGTCGGGGACGTCCTCGGGCACGGAGTGCGGGCCTCGGCCACCATGGGTCGGCTGCGCACCGCCGTGCGCACCCTCGCCGACATCGACCTCGCTCCCGACGAACTGCTCACCCACCTCGACGACGTCGTCGCCCGGATGTCCGGCGAGGCGGACGCCGAGGGCGAGGGCCGCCCCGCCGAGGTCGGCGCGAGCTGCCTGTACGCGGTGTACGACCCCGTCTCGCGGCGCTGCGTCCTGGCCCGCGCCGGGCACCCCTCCCCCGTGCTGCTCCCGCCCGACGGCCCGCCGCGCCGGATCGAGCTGCCGCCGGGCCCCCCGCTGGGCCTGGGCGGACTGCCGTTCGAGTCGACGGAGCTCGACCTGCGTGAGGGCAGTGTGCTCGCCCTGTTCACGGACGGGCTGATCGAGAACCGTACGCGCGACGCCGACGCCGGTCACCAACTGCTGTGCGAGGCACTGGCCGAGCGGGCGGGCTCCCTGGACGCGGCCTGCGACCGTGTGCTGCACTCCGTGGTGCCGGCGGGCGGCTTCGAGGACGACGTGGCCCTGCTGCTCGCCCGTACCCGGGGACTGCCCGCCTCCCAGGTGGCCACCTGGCACATTCCCGCCGATCCCGCGCTGGTGGCCCCGATCCGCAAACAGGTCCTCGACCAGCTCGACGACTGGCATCTGAGCCTGGCGGCGTTCACCACCGAGCTGGTGGTCAGCGAGCTGGTCACCAACGCCATCCGGTACGGCACGCCGCCCATCCAGCTGCGTCTGATCCACGACGGCGCCCATCTGATCTGCGAGGTGTCCGACACCAGCAGCACCGCCCCGCACCTGCGCCGCGCCCGGACCTGGGACGAGGGCGGCCGCGGACTGCTGCTGGTCGCCCAGCTCACCCAGCGGTGGGGCAGCAGGCATACCGCCGAGGGCAAGACCATCTGGGCGGAGCTGAGCCTGCTGGACGAGTGAGGGCGCACCGGGGCGCGAGGGGGCGCGCTGAGGCGTGACCGGTGGCTCACTTTCACTGAGCAACTCTCTTGCAGCGAGTGACTCACTCTCACTGGGCGACTCACTCTCGCTGGGCGACTCGCTCTCCCTGGCTGACTGGCGCACCCGCTCACGGCGTGCCCGTCAGCCAAGGCCTGACCTGGCGGCGCGCCTCGTGCAGCCGCGACTTGAACGTACCCAGCGGTACGCCGGCCCGCTCGGCGGCCTCCGCGTACTCCAGTTGGCAGATGTCCCGGAACACCAGCGGCGCCACCAGGTGCGGATGCTCCCGCTCCAGCCGGTCCAGCGCCTCCAGGAGGTCGACGCGGGAGCCCGCGATGACGCTGGTGGTGCGCGGGTCGGCGAACTGCGCGGGCTCGATCGGGGCGGGCTGCTCGGCGGCGCGCCGCTTCAGTTCCCGGTACTTCTGGCGGCAGCAGTTGGCGACGACCGTGTACAGCCAGGTGGAGAAGCGGCTGCGGCCCCGGAACGTGGAGACCCGCCGCGCGACCTGGAGCAGGACGTCCTGTGCGGCCTCCTCCGCGTCCTCCCGGCAGGGCAGGAAGCGCCCGCAGCGCCGCAGCACCTCGGGACGGATCTGCCGGAGCAGTTCCTCCAGCGCCGTGGCGTCACCGGCGGCGGCGCGCCGGGCGAGGTCGTCGGTCACCGCCGGGTCCGGCACGGCAGGCCCCCTTGGAGTCGATCTCAGGGCAGGCATGATAGTCGCATGCACTCCGTCGAGCGGATCGGCCGCTACCGGGTCGAACGACGCCTGGGCACCGGGGCCTTCGGCACGGTGTGGCTGGCCCACGACGACGACCTCCAGGCCCCGGTGGCCGTCAAGGTCCTCGCCGAGAACTGGTCGCACCGCCTGGACGTGCGGGAGCGGTTCCTGTCCGAGGCGCGGCTGCTGCGCAAGGCGGGCTCGCCGCTCGTGGCGCAGGTCCACGACATCGGTGAACTACCCGACGGCAGACCGTACTTCGTCATGGAGTACGCCGACGGCGGCACCCTGGCGGACCTGCTCGCCACGGATCCGCCGCCCGTGCCGGAGGCGCTGCGGCTGACCGCGCTCGCCGCCCGCGGCGCGCAGGCCCTGCACGAGGCCGGCGTCGTGCACCGGGACGTCAAGCCCAGCAACATCCTGCTGCGCACCGCGCCGGACGGCACCCGCCGGGTGCTGCTCGCCGACCTCGGGCTCGCCAAGAGCCTGGCGGAGGCCTCGGGGCTGACGCTGGCCGCGGGCTCGGCCGGGTACCGGCCGCCGGAGCAGGCCGAGCCGGGGGCCGGCATCGACGCGCGGGCCGACGTCTACGGCCTGGGCGCGGTCGGCTACCAACTGGTCACGGGCACGGTCCCGGCCGCGCCGGGCAGGGTCGTGCCGCTTCAGCGGCTGCGTCCGGACGTGGACCCCGGCGTGGCGAGGGCACTGATGCGGGCGCTGGAACCGGAGCGCGGGCGGCGCTGGCCCAGCGCGGAGGCGTTCGCCGAGGCGTTGGAACGGCTGGCCGCCGCGGCGCCGTCCGGCGTCCGGCCCCGCCGGCGCAAAAGGCTCGCGGCGGCAGGGGCGGCGATGGCGGTGGCCGCCGCGGCGGGTGTGACGCTGGCGCTGACCCTGTGGCCGTCCCAGGCCTCGGACATGCGGGTCGCGGACGCCACCGGCCGGGTGGCCGTGAAGGTCCCGGGCGTCTGGGGGCGGGAGCTGCGGGACTCCGGCTGGGATCCCCGTGCCCTGGGGCTGCCCGCCGGGCACGAGCCCGGGCTCGCCGTCGCCGACGACCTGTCCCGGTGGCAGGACCTCGGTGCCGACGTACGAGGCGTGTTCGTCGGCCTCAGCGAGCAGGGCGACGTCACGGCCCGGGTGGACGCCCTGCACCACCCCGGCTGCCACTACGACGGCAGCCGCGCCTGGTCGAGCCCGCGCTGGGACGGCCGGATCCGGACCTGGACCGGCTGCCCCGACGGCGACCTGCTCACCGAGACGGCCCTGGTCCCGGTCGGCTCCGCCCGGCAGCCCGAGGTGTACGTGCAGATCCGTCAGCACGGCGACGACGACGCCACCGACCGCGTACTCGGTTCCCTGCGGATCGCCTGACTGCCCTACGGGCGTGCGGGGCGCCCGGTGCCGCGGAGCGGTCCGGCGGGACCCCTGCTCCACAGGGGGCTCCGGCCGGTCCCCGACCTCCGTACGGGTGAACGGCACCCGGCACGGGAACGGGAATGCGTCAGGTGTCCGGCGCGGAGTCGGGTCCACGGGGGGAAATGCCCGGCACACCGCGAACTTTCCGCCGCGACCGTGCATCGGACACCATGTCGGCGCACCAGGCGCCGGACGCACGCCCGACCGCGTGCGACGAACTCCAGGAGCGTGGAACATGGCGCACACCTCCCCCTCCCGCCACCGCACGGCGCTGCTCGCGACCTCGATCGCCGCGCTGGGCCTGCTGACCGCCTGCGGCAACGGCACCGGCACGGCCAGTCCCCCGCAGCAGCTGCCCGGCACCGCCGCGCCCGCGACCGGCGGCCCGACGACCGGCGCGCCCGCGACGAGCGGCGCACCGAGCCGGGCGCCGAGCGTCACCCCCACGGCCCCGGGCGGGACAGCGACGCATCCGGGCCCCTCTACGGCCCCGGCCGACGGCAAGACCGGTTCCGGCACCGGCACCACGGCCCGCGGCGCCCGCTGCCACACCTCCGAGCTGAAGGCGACCGTGGGACGCAACGACCCGGGCGCCGGCCAGGAGAACTTCCCGGTCGTCCTCACCAATGTCTCCGGCCGCACCTGCACGGTGCACGGCTACCCGGGCGCCGCGTTCGTGGACGCCTCCGGCCGGCAGCTGGGCCCGGACCCGACACGCGAGTCGGGCACGCCCACCACGGTGACCCTGCGGCCGGGCGCGAGCGCCTGGGCCGGCCTGACCTTCTCCAATCCCGAGGTGAGCGGGGCGCGGACGGCGGCGCCGGCCTCGCTGATCGTGACACCGCCCGACGAGCGGGATCATCTGACGGTGACCTGGACGGCCGGGCGGGTTCCCGTGGGCGGCAACGCCTCGTCGGTGTTCCTGACGGTCCTCAGCCCCGGCACCGGCCCCTGACGCGCAGCCGTCCTCGCACGTCGGCCCGGGTCCCCGTCGGCTTTTTGCTTTGATGTGCGGGCACCGTCGACCGCGTCCGGAGGAACGAGCCCTGAACACCCCGCTCGCAGAGGCACTGTCCGTCGCCCTGCTCGTCGCCGTCCTCGCCTGGGCCGTCATCCGCCCCTACGGTCTGCCCGAGGCGGTGATGGCCGTCCCCGCCGCCGCCCTGGCCGTCGCCACCGGCGCGATCTCGCTGGACCACGCCCGTGCCGAGGCGGAGCGGCTGGGACCGGTGGTCGGGTTCCTGGCCGCGGTTCTGGTCCTCGCCCATTTCTGCGACGTCGAGGGGCTGTTCCGGGCGTGCGGGGCGTGGACGGCCCGCTGGGCCGGGGGCCGTCCGGTGCGGCTGCTGACGGCGGTGTTCGCGCTGGCGTCGGCGATCACCGCGGTGCTCAGCCTGGACGCCACCATCGTGCTGCTGACCCCGGTGGTGTTCGCCACGGCCGCCCGGACGGGCGTGCGCCCCAAACCGCACGTGTACGCATGCACGCACCTGTCGAACACGGCGTCGCTGCTGCTGCCCGTCTCGAATCTGACCAACCTGCTGGCGTTCGCGGCGAGCGGACTGAGTTTCACCCGGTTCGCCGCTCTGATGGCGCTGCCCTGGCTGGTGGCGATCGGTGCCGAGTACGTGGTCTTCCGCCGCTTCTTCGCCCGCGACCTGGCCGCCGCGGCGCCCGCTCCCGCCTTCGGCGCACCATCCGAGCTTCCGCTGTTCGCGCTGGTCACGGTCGCCTGCACGCTGGGCGGGTTCCTCGTGGCGTCCACGTTCGGCGTGGAGCCGGTATGGGCCGCGCTGGCGGGTGCGCTGGTGCTCGCCGGGCGCGCGCTGGCGCGCGGCAGGGCCGGCGTGCCGGCCGTGGTCCGGGCCGCGGCACCGGGCTTCCTGGCGTTCGTCCTCGCCCTGGGCGTCGTCGTGCGCGCGGTGGTGGACAACGGGCTCGCCGACGCGCTCGGGCACGTCCTGCCCGCCGGCGAGACACTGCCCGCGCTGCTCGGGATCGCCGCGCTGGCCGCCGTACTGGCCAACCTGATCAACAACCTCCCGGCGGTGCTGGTCCTGCTGCCGCTGACCGCACCGGCCGGGCCGGGCGCCGTGCTCGCCGTGCTGGTCGGTGTGAACATCGGGCCGAACCTGACCTACGCCGGTTCCCTGGCGACCCTGCTGTGGCGGCGGATCGTGCACCAGCACGAACACGGCGTGGATCTGAAGGAGTTCACCCGGCTGGGTCTGCTGGCCGTTCCGTCGGCACTCGTGCCCGCGGTCGTGGCACTGTGGGGGTCGCTGCGGATTCTGTGAGTCTTGGTCGAAGAACAACCCGGCACGCCGGTGGCCGGAGGGCCGAGGGAGGCCGTCGTATGCGCGTGATCGCCTGGCTGGTCGAGGGCACCTGGCCGGCCTGTGTGGACGCGGTGCGCACCCATGCACCCGACGCGTCCGACGTGGTGCTGCTGCATGTCAGCGGGCCGGAGGTGCCCGGTGTGGCGCACGGGGCGTTCGCCGGGCTGCTCGGCCGGGGCCACCACGAACGGGATCCCGGCGACCGGCTGGCCGATCTGGAGGCCACATCAGGGGCGGAACTGCTTCGGGCCGCTGCGGACCGGCTCGGGCGGCCGTGCACGCTGCTGGAGCGGGCCGGGCGGGTGGAGCGCGAGGTGGTGGCGGCGGCCGAGGACGCCGATCTGCTGGTGCTGGCCCGGGACGGGGACCGCGCGCGGCTCGGCCCGCACAGCCTGGGGCCCGCCGCACGGTTCGCCGTCGACCACGCGCCCTGCCCGGTGCTGCTGGTGTGGCCGGAGGCCGCGCCGGACCTCGCCACCCTGCCCCCTCCGCCGTCCTCGGAGCCCGCGCCGCCACCGCCGGCGCCGCCCCGGCATCGCTGAGTGCGGCGGGCGGCCCCGACGGCGAGAGCGCTCAGCGGCCGGCCGTCGGGTACGCCGACGCGCCGCTGTCCGGGATCCAGGCGGCCACGTCCATCTGGAGCTCGGGGCCGGCGGCGTCGATCGTCCAGCGCTGGGTGTCGCTCCGCGAGCGCGTCTTGAGGACGAGGGCGCCCGCGCCGTCGGTCGCGGCGGGCGTCAGGGCCAGATCCTGGTCGAAACGCGGGACGAGGGTGCCCTGGAGCGTGAAGTCGTAGCGGACCTTCCTCGCACTCGGGGCGGAGGCGGTGGTGCACGGAGCCAGTTGCACGGACCAGCCGAGGTGGGAATCCAGGCACAGGCCGCGGGCGGCGCCGCTGCGCAGCAGGCCGTCGCTCTGGTACGCCCACTGCTGCCCGGGCGCCGTGGAGCATGTCGTCAGCTCGGTCTCCGCGCCCTTGACGGCCTTGCCCCCGACGATGCCGACGCACAACCCGGAGGCGACGTTGTGCAGCCGCCCCCGCACAGTGGCCTTGTCCGCCTCGCCCGCACCGGCCCAGGAGGATCCCGGTCCCGATCCGGGAGCCGCGGTGCCCGAGGGGCCGGGCGTGCCGGAGGGCTGCCGGCCGGCGTCCGGAGCGGTGTCGTCGCCGGAACCGAGCACCGACCACAGGGCCAGGGGCAGGACGACCAGTCCGCTCACCGTCGCCACGGCGATGGCCAGGTTGCGCCGGCGGACGGCGCGCCGGGCGGCCCGGTGCGCCGACCGGCGCGCACCGGTAGGAGGGGCGGACGCGGACTCCGCGCCGGCGGGGCCGGGCGGGACGGGACGTTCCGTGACGGGCCGGGCTCCGCGCCTGGCCCGGTCGAACAGCGCGGGCCCGGCCGCCCGGCGCCGACCGGGCCCGCCGGAGCGGACGGTGCCGAGGACGCCGCCCGCGGGGTTCACGCCCGGTCCGTCGGCCGCGTCGAACGCCCCGGCTCCGGGCGGGGCGGCCGTGAAGTCCTCACCGCCGACGAACGCCGTGGACGGCGGGGGCGTGAGTGACGCGTCCTCGGCGGGCCGCGCGGCTCCGGCGGAGCGGCTCTCCCGGTACTCTCGCGCACCCCAGCCGAGCACGCCTTCGGCGAGTGCCGTGCCGAGGCCGTCGTCGAACCGCGCCAGCTGGTCGGCGGTGTACCGGCAGTGGGTGCACCGGGCCAGGTGCTCGCGCAGGTCGGGGTCGACGTCGACAGCGCCGCGTCGCCAGGTCACGTCCAGCAGCCGGAAGTAGCGCAGGCAGTCCTGCTCGGGTGCGAGGTCCCGGTGCGCCTGTAGGCACTCCTCGCGCAGCCGCTCCCGGGCGCGCCCCAGTCCGATGCGCGCGTCCTCCTCGTCGACCCCGAGCAGCCGGGCCGGTACCGCGAGGGATTCGGCCTCGACGTCGGCGTGCCACAGCAGCGCGCGGGCCGTCTGGGGCAGCCGCTGGAAGGCCTGGGAGAGCAGGCGGCGGTCGGCGGGCGACAGCAGCCGGGCGGCGATCCGGTCGACCGCGGCGGCGGCCCTGAGCTCGGGGTGCAGCAACTCCCGCCGGTGGTCGGCGGCCCACTCGGCGGCGATACGGCGCACGGTGATCAGCAGCTGGGGCCGCCAGGCCGCCGTCGGTCCGGCCTGGCGCAGCGTCTGCCCGAACAGCCGGGTGAAGGAGGCGGTGGTCAGCATGCCCGCCGGGTGTGGGCCGTCGGTGCACAGCCGGGCGTAGGCGAAGGCCGCCTCCCAGTGCCGGTCGAGCAGTTGGCCGACGGGCCCGAGCGCGGGTGTGGCGCCGGTCCACCTGCTCAGTTCCGTGCTCAGCTGCTGGTCCGTCGCATCGAACGGGCGGGGCGGCTCCGGGGGACGGGACAGGCCTGGGTCTTTCACGGCTGGTCTTCCTCCGGGCCCATAGTTCACGCGCCGACTGGGCCACACCTTGGCACAGGTCGGCGCGGAGCAACAAGGGATCACACGGTCTTCCCCAAACGCCCCTGATCCCCGCTCGGTTGGCGCTGTGCCGGCGCCCGCGGCGGGCCGTGGTGGCGCACGGCCCGCCGGGGCGCTCCGGCCTCAGTGACCGCTGATCTCGTGCGGGGTGTAGGGCCGCTCGAGTTCCTCGAGTTCCTTGTCGCTCAACTCCAGTTCGACGGCGGCCACCGCGTCCTGGAGGTGCTGCGGCTTGGACGCGCCGACGATCGGCGCCGTCACCGTGGCCTGGTGCAGCAGCCAGGCGAGGGCCACCTGTGCGCGCGGGACACCCCGCTCCCCGGCGATGCGGGTGACGGCCTCGACGATGGCGCGGTCGCCCTCCGGGTAGAGGCGGCTGCCGAAGGCGTCGCTCTCGCTGCGCTGCGTGGTGGTACCCCAGTCCCGGGTGAGACGGCCCCGCGCGAGCGGGCTCCAGGGCAGCACGCCGACGCCCTGGTCCGCGCACAGCGGCAGCATCTCGCGCTCCTCCTCGCGGTAGAGGAGGTTGTAGTGGTTCTGCATGGAGACGAAGCGGGTCCAGCCGTGCAGCGTGGCCGTGTACTGGGCCTTGGAGAACTGCCAGGCGTACATCGAACTGGCTCCGATGTAGCGGGCCTTGCCCGCCTTGACGACGTCGTGCAGCGCCTCCATCGTCTCCTCGACCGGCGTGTGCGGGTCCCAGCGGTGGATCTGGTACAGGTCGACGTAGTCGGTGCCCAGGCGGCGCAGGCTGTGGTCGATCTCCGTCATGATCGCCTTGCGGGACAGGCCGCCGCCGTTGGGGCCCGGCCGCATCCGTCCGTGCACCTTGGTGGCGAGCACGATCTCGTCGCGGCGGGCGAAGTCGCGCAGCGCGCGGCCGACGATCTCCTCGCTGGTGCCGTCGGAGTAGACGTTGGCGGTGTCGAAGAAGGTGATCCCGGCCTCCAGGGCCTGCCGGATCAGGGGTCGCGACGCCTCCTCGTCGAGGGTCCACTCGTGCGTGCCGCGGTCGGGCAGACCGAAGGTCATGCAGCCCAGACAGATCCGCGACACGTCCAGGCCCGTCGAACCGAGCTTCACGTACTGCATCGTTGCTGCTCCTGCCTTCCGGATGGTCCTCGATCTGAGCGTAGGCCGTCGCCGATCACGAACGCGGACCGTGCCGCATGCCGGACCCGGCCGGCCGGGGTCCCCCGGGACGCGGGCACGCGTCGAGCAGGTCCAGGGCCCGCTCCCAGGCGAAGTCCGGCCGTCCGCCGCTCCCCTCGGTCTCACCGGAGGCGGAATCGCCGGACCGGGGATCGCCGGGGCGGCCTCGCCGGGGCGGGGTCGCCGAAGCGCACGCCCATGGCCCGCAGCCGTACCAGGCTCTCCCGGTAGGCGGGGTGGGCCGCCAGCGTGGCGGCCACGCGGGGCAGGACGGCGACCGGGACGCCGAGCCCGTACGCCTCGCACAGGGTGGCGAGTGCGAGGGTGTCGGCGGTCCCGGCGGCCCACTTGTTGATCGTGTTGAACGTGGCGGGCGCGACGGCCACGGCGTCCGGCGGCGGGAACGGCCGGGGGTCGTCGGGGGTGCGCCAGGCGGACCGGATGGGGCGGCCGGTCAGCCGTTCCACCTCGGCGGTGTCGAAGAAGCCGCCCATGGCGACCGGTGTCGCGATGACACCGACCTCCCAGCCCCGGGCCTGCGCGGCGACGATCAGCCGCCCGACACCGGAGGCGATGCCCGCGGCGCAGACGACCACGTACAGGAAGGGTCTGCTGGAGGACTCCCCGGCGTGTTCCGTCATCCAACCGACCCTAGTCGGTCGCCCGCTCACGTGTTCAGCGGTTTTTCGGGGACCTCGCGCGTGGCCGGCCGGAACCGCACTCCGCCCCGGCCCGGGCGGGCGGTGGCCGGGCCGTGCCACCGCGGACAGGCCCCGGGCTCAGGCGGCGGCCAGGGCCCGGACCTGCTCCCGGGCCGCGGCAAGCGACTGCCGCGCCAGGTGTTCCAGGCCGGCGAGCTGCGGCAGGACGTCGACGCGGGTCAGTTCGGCGGCGATCAGGTGGAGGTGGTCCGGCGCGACGCCCAGGTTGCCGAACCAGGCCTTCAGGTACGGCGTCTGGAAGTCGTAGGGCTCCCGCGGGGTTCCGGGACCGTAGCCGCCGCCCCGGGCCATGACCGCGATCACGCGGGTGCCGCCCAGCAGGCTCTCGCCCGTGTCCGGGTCGGCGAACGCCCCGGGGAAGGTCACCCGGTCGATCCACGCCTTCAGGGCCGCGGGCACCGAGAAGTTGTACATCGGGACGCCCAGCAGCACCGTGTGCGCGGAGCGCAGCTCGCTGATCAGGGGCAGGGTCAGGTCCCACTCCCGCTGCTCGGCCGGGCCCTCGATCAGCGCGGGCACCTTCGAGGGGGGTACGAATCCCTGGCGCTCCACCCTGCGGCCCAGGGTGGTGTAGGCGGCGGTGAGCGGTGGCACGGGGGCGGCGGCCAGGTCACGGTGGCGGTACTCCGCCGTGCCGTGCCGCTCCCGCCACACCCGTACGAAGTCGGCGGTCAGCCGGCGGCTGACCGAGTCGGCGGTCGCGTCGGCGCTGGAGTCGATGTGCAGCAGCATGGAAGTGTCACCTCGATCGTGTCCGGTTCGTCAATGGGGTGACGGAGCACGACCCGGAAAGGTGACCCATGGGCCTCATGGCGGGAGACGACGAACTGGCCCGGCGGTTCGAGGAGCGGCGCGCACACCTGCGGGCGATCGCGTACCGGATGCTGGGCTCGCTCAGCGAGGCGGACGACGCCGTGCAGGAGACCTGGCTGCGGCTGGTCCGCACCGGCGCGGAAGGCATCGACAACCTGTCCGGCTGGCTCACCACGGTCGTCTCCCGGGTGTGCCTGGACATGCTGCGCGCCCGTGCGGCGCGCCGCGAGGAGCCGTACGGGCACCAGGCCCCGGAGGAGGCGGGCACCGTCGGCGGGCGGGCGCCCGAGGAGGAGGCGCTGCTCGCGGAGTCGGTGGGGGTGGCCCTGCTGGTGGTGCTCGGCACGCTGAGCCCGCTGGAGCGGGTGGCGTTCGTGCTGCACGACCTGTTCGCGGTGTCCTTCGACCGGGTCGCCGCCGTCGTGGACCGCTCGCAGCCGGCCGCGAAGAAGCTCGCCAGCCGGGCCCGGCACAAGGTGCGGGGAGCCCCGGCGGCCTCCGGTGCGGAGCTGGAACGGCACCGCGGGATCGTGGAGGCGTTCCTGGCGGCCGCACGGGGCGGGGACCTGGACGCGCTGCTGGACGTGCTCGCGCCGGACGTGGTGCGCCGGGCCGACCCGGCCGCCCTGCCGGCCGGGGTCCCGGCGGAACTGCGCGGGGCGCGCGCGGTGGCCGAGGGCACGGTGGCGCTGCGCCACCGCGCCCGGTTCGCCGCCGTCGCCCTGGTCGACGGCCGGGTCGGCGCGGTGGTGGCGCCGCACGGCCGGCTGCTGTTCGCCCTGGACATCGCCGTCCGCGACGACCGGATCGCCTCCTACGAGGTGATCGCCGCACCGGAACGGCTGCGCCCGCTGCCGTTGGCCGTGCTCGACGTGCCGGGCGCGGCTGTCGGCGTCACGGGTTCGCGCGACGACGGCGACGTCGGCGAGCCGGCCCGGTGACCGTGACGTCAGTCCGCCGGCCCGGTGACCGTGACGTCAGTCCGGCGCCTCGGTCACGGTGATCGCGCCGACCGGGCAGGCCCGGGCGGCCTCGCGGACCATGGGGTCCCCGTCACCGTCCTCCTTGCCGGGCACCAGGGTGCTGAAGCCCTCGTCGTCCTGTGTGAACACGTTCGGGGCGGCCAGCGCGCACTGGCCGGCGCCGATACAGCGGTCCTTGTCGATGTCGATGCGCATGGCGGTACGTCTCTCACCAGGTCACGGGGAGTTCGAGCATCCCCTGGATGGTGTCGCCGGGCTTGAAGGGGATCTCCTCCGGCGGGGCCGCGAGCCGGAGGGCGGGCAGCCGCCGGAGGAGGCTGCCCAGCGCGATCTCCAGCTCGGTACGGGCGAGGTTCTGGCCGAGGCACTGGTGGATGCCGAAGCCGAAGGCGATGTGGTGGCGGGCCGGGCGGTGGAAGTCGAGGGTGTCGGGGGCGGCGTAGACGTCCTGGTCGCGGTTGATGACGGAGGTGGAGAAGATCACGCCGTCGCCCTTGCGGATGGTGGTGCCGGCCACCTCGATGTCCTCGGTGGCCAGCCGCAGCAGCCCGTCCGCGATGGACAGCAGCCGCATCAGTTCCTCCACCGCCGTCGGCAGCAGCCCGGGGTCGGCGCGCAGCTCGGCCAGCCGCTCGGGGTGCTGGAGGAGGGTGTAGGTGCCCAGGGAGATCATGTTGGCGGTGGTCTCGTGGCCCGCGACGAGGAGGATGACGGCCAGCGCGAGCAGTTCCTCGTCATCGGGACGGCCCTCGCTCCGCTGGAGCCGGACCAGGTCGTCCAGCACGCCTTCGCCGGGGTCCTGCCGCTTGCGGTCGATCAGGTCACCCAGGTACTTCTCCAGCCGGTTGCGCGCGTCCCTCGTCTCCTCGGCCGTCCGGCCGCGCAGCAGCCGCCGTGACTGCTCCTCGAAGAACTCGTGGTCGGCGTAGGGGACGCCGAGCAGCGCGCAGATCACCATGGACGGCACCGGCACCGCGAACGCGCTGACCAACTCGGCGGGCGGCCCCTGCGCGATCATCGCGTCCAGCAGGCCGTCGACGGTGCGCTGGATCTGCGGCCGCAGTTCGGTGGCGCGTCTGAGGGTGAAGCTGGGGACCATGAGGCGCCGCTGGGCGCGGTGCTCGGGGTCGTCGACTCCCAGGAGCGCGGGCCTGCGGTCCCTGACCGCCGCGAAACGGGGGGTGATCATGGGAAAGCCGTCGCGGTTGCGGTCGGTGGACAGGCGCGGGTCGCTCAGCAACTCGCGGGCCAGCGCGTGTCCGGTGACGAGCCAGACCGGTCGGCCGTCGTAGAGGGTGACGCCGGCCAGCGGCCGGGCGGCGCGCAGCGGTTCGTAGCCGGCGGGCGGGTGATAGGGGCAGGTGCGGTCCTGAGGGAAGGCGACGGGCTGGGACGTTCGGGTGGTCGGGTCCGGCATGGGAGACCTCGCAGACGAAGGGTGCGTCGTGCCGATCTCCATTGGATGCCCGAGGCATCCATGGGGCGACGCGGAGTTCGGCCAGATCGGTGACCTGCGGGAGCTGGCTGGGAAGCGTCTCTTCCGCTTCATAGACAGGGTGCCTCGTTCAGAAACAAGTTGCCTCGGCGGACCCCGGTCCCGCAGGATCCGGCCATGTCCACGATCCCCGTGTTCCCGCTGCCGCTGTCCGCCGCCGCCGTCCCGGCAGCGCGCCGACAGCAGCCCGGCCGTCCCCGGAGGACCGATCCGCCGCGATCGTGACGGCGGCGCTCGTCGCCGGGCTCGTCGCGGGCTACGGCATCGCCGTGCCCGTCGGCGCCGTCGCGACCCTCCTCGTCTCCCTGACCGCCCGTACGTCCCTGCGGACCGGGGCTTGCGCCGCGCTCGGCGTCGCCACCGCGGACGGCCTCTACGCCCTGCTGGCCGTCCTCGGCGGTGCCGCCCTGGCCGACGCGCTGCGCCCGGCCCTGACGCCGCTGCGCTGGGCTTCGGCCCTGGTCCTCGCCGCTTTGGCGGTGCGGGGCACGATCACCGCCGTACGCCGGCACCGGCAGGACCGGCACACCACCCGCCCGGGCGCTCCCCCACCCGGCCCCGCACGGGCCTACCTGGGGCTGCTCGGGATCACCCTGCTCAATCCGACCACCGTGATCTACTTCGCGGCGCTGGTCGTCGGCGGTGCCCGCGCCACCGACGCCGTGCCGCCGGCGGAGCAGGGGGTGTTCGTCCTGGCCGCGTTCGCCGCGTCGGCGAGCTGGCAGCTGCTGCTGGCCGGGGGCGGCGCCGTGCTCGGCCGGGCCCTGACCGGCCGCCGGGGGCGGCTGGTCACCGCCCTGGTGTCCAGCGCCGTGATCATGGCGCTTTCGGTGCGCACGGCGGTGTCGCCGTGAGCCGCGGCGACGCGGCGGCGTCTGGCGCGATCCGGCGCCCGGACGGCCGTCGCGGCCCGCCGGATCGCTCCGTGGGGCACGGCGTCGTCGGCGCCGGTGTTGAATGACGGTGCACGAACCGTCACAGCATGCGACGAGAGGACGTACGCCATGCCTCTTGAGGGCGAGTACGAGCCCAGCCCGGCCGACTGGGTGAGGGAGCAGGTGGAGCTGTACGAGAGCTCCGGCGGCACCAAGGGCACCACGCTCCTGGACACGGGACTGCCCGTGATCCTGCTGACCACCCGGGGGGCGCGCAGCGGCAAGCTGCGCAAGACGCCGCTGATGCGGGTGGAGCACGACGGGCGCTATGCCGTGGTCGCCTCGCAGGGCGGCGCCCCCCGGCATCCGTTCTGGTACTTCAACCTGAAGGCCGACCCCCGGGTGGAACTCCAGGACGGTCCTGTCAAGCAGGACATGACCGCCCGCGAGGTCACCGGCAGCGAGAAGGCCGAGTGGTGGGAACGGGCCGTCGCCGCGTATCCGCCGTACGCCGAGTACCAGACGAAGACCTCGCGGGAGATCCCGGTCTTCGTGCTGGAGCCGGCGGAAGGGCACTGAACCGGCCGGCCTCCGTCCGGAGGCCGTGAGCCGCCGTCCGAAGGCCGTCGCCGCCGTCCGGGAGAAATCCGGGCCGGGCAGGCATGGAGTGGCGGCCGTCGGGGCACCGGTTCCTCAGGCCCCGCCGCGCTCCCCCGTCGCGGCGGGGCTTTCGCGTGCCTCCTCGGCCGGCCGGTCGGTCACGTCGAGGAAGATCCGCTCCGCCTGGGGGACGGTGCGGGCGACGGAGTGCTTGATGCGCATCGCGACCTCCTCGACCCGTTCGCTGTCCAGACCCGGCACCAGGTCGACGCGGGCCGCAACCAGCAGCGAGTCCATGCCCGTCTTCATCGTGAACAGCGCCTCGACGCTGTCGATCTCCGGCTGAGCCCGCAGCAGGCTGCCGATCCGGCCGCTCAGCTCCGGGTCCGCCGCCTCCCCGATCAGCTGGTCGCGTGCGTCGCGGCCGAGGCGGTAGGCGACGTACACGAGCAGCGCGCCGATCGCGAGCGAGGCCGACGCCTCCCATACGACCTGCCCGGTGACCATGTGCAGGGCCATGCCGAGGATGGCGAGCGTGACGCCCAGCACCGCGGTGGCGTCCTCGGCGACGACCGTGCGCAGCGCCGGGTCCCGCAGCCGGCTCGCGCCGCCCTGCCCGCGCACCTGGTGCAGCGCCCGCAGCAGCGAGATCCCCTCGGCGAGGAGCGCGACACCGAGCACGGTCAGGCCGACCACGTAGCCGGTGAAGTCCTCGTGCGCGCCGTTGCGCAGGGCCTCGACGCCCTGGAAGAAGGAGAAGCAGCCACCCATGACGAAGATGCCGACGGCGGCGAGGAGCGACCAGAAGAACCGCTCCTTGCCGTAGCCGAAAGGATGGCGCCGGTCGGCGGGGCGGCGGCTGCGGCGCAGCGCGGCGAGCAGGAAGATCTCGTTGAGGCTGTCGGCGACGGAGTGGGCGGCCTCCGACAGCAGGGCCGGCGAGTGCGCGAGGAGACCGCCGACGGCCTTGGCCGCGGCGATGACCAGGTTCGCCGCCAGCGCCACCAGCACGGTGACGCGGGTCCTGCGGTCCGAGGCACGTCCGGGGCCGCCTCCGGCCGGGCTTCGGGCGGCCCCGTGCTCCTTCGGGTGGGATTCGTTCGGATGCGTCTCGCGTGTGTTCCCAGGTGTCCCGCTCACGCTGGCCGACTGCCCCCGGCTTCACGGCTGACACCGTGCCGGGGGCCGATTTCGGGGAAGGTGTCCACCAGGGCACCCGCACGGGGGGTGTCCGGCGGGGTACCCGTGCGGCAGGAGGGACCAGACATGAGCGAGGGCGGCGAGGGCAACCGTGCGTACGGCCACAAGGCCTTCAAGCGTTCGAAGAGCCACTTCGCGGACCGGATCACCGCCGACGGCCGGGACGGCCGGCCGGTGGAGGCGGGCCGCTACCGGCTGGTCGTCAGCCGGGCGTGCCCCTGGGCGAGCCGGGCGCTGATCGCGCGGCGGCTGCTGGGGCTGGAGGACGCCCTGTCCCTGGCCGTCGTCGATCCGGTCCAGGACGACCGCAGCTGGCGCTTCACCCTCGACCCCGGCGGCCGGGACCCGGTGCTGGGCATCCGCTTCCTCAGCGAGGCCTACGACCGGCGGGAGACCGGCTATCCCGGCGGGGTGAGCGTGCCCGCGGTCGTGGACGTGCCGAGCGGCGCGCTCGTCACCAACGACTTCCAGCAGATCACCCTCGACCTGGCCACCGAGTGGACCGACCTGCACCGGCCCGGCGCGCCGGACCTGTACCCGCGGGCACGGCGCGACGAGATCGACACGGTGATGGCCGAGGTGTACGAGGACGTGAACAACGGCGTGTACCGGGCGGGCTTCGCCACGAACCAGGAGGAGTACGAGGCGGCGTGCGCGGGCGTGTTCCGGCGGCTGGAGCTGCTCGCACGGCGGCTGACGGGGCAGCGCTACCTCGTCGGTGACACGATCACCGAGGCCGACATCAGGTTGTTCACCACTCTGGTCCGTTTCGACGCCGTGTATCACGGACACTTCAAGTGCAACCTGTGGAAACTGGTGGAGAATCCGGTTCTGTGGGCGTACGCCCGCGATCTCTACCAGACGCCCGGGTTCGGCGACACCGTCGACTTCGACCACATCAAGGGGCACTACTACCAGGTGCACACGGGCATCAACCCGACCGGCATCGTGCCGCTCGGGCCCGATACGTCCGGATGGCTGACACCGCATCACCGCGAGGAACTGGGCGGCCGTCCCTTCGGCGAGGGAACGGCACCGGGTCCCGTACCGCACGGCGAGGAGGTCCCGCCTCAGGGCAGGGCCTGACCGAGGTATCCGCACGAGGAGACACAGGTGGCCAAGAAGAAGAAGCACAAGCTGTCCGTCGCCTACCAGCCCGTCGGTTTCGTGCTGGGCTGGGCCGGTGGTTCGCTGGCCGGGATGGCGTTCCGCGCCACGTGGAAGGCCATGCGGCACGAGGACGACGCACCCGACGCGCTCGACCGGGACCGGCGCTGGGGCGAGATCCTGCTGGCCGCGGCGGTGCAGGGGGCCATCTTCTCGATGGTGCGCAGCATCGTGGACCGCGCGGGCGCCAAGGCCATCGAGCGCTCGACCGGTGTGTGGCCCGCGAAGGAGGCCACGAAGAAGGCGGAGAAGAAGAGTGGCCGCTACTGAGCCGGCGCGCGGACCCGGGCGGGCTGGGCCACCATGGGCGAGGTGAACACCGTGAAGACGATGCGTGTCATCGGCCAGGACGTCCTGGGCGGCCCCGATGTGCTGAAGGTGACCGAACTGGAGCGGCCCGCGCCGCGCCCCAACGAGGTGCTCGTCCGGGTGCGGGCCGCCGGGGTGAATCCGACCGACTGGAAGCACCGCGCCACGGGCGGGTTCCTCGGCGAGCCGCCTTTCGTCCTGGGCTGGGACGTCTCCGGCGTGGTCGAGGCGACGGGCGTGGGCGTGGCCCTGTTCCGGCCCGGCGACGAGGTCTTCGGCATGCTCAGCTACCCCTTCGGCCACGGCTCGCACGCCGAGTACGTCACCGCTCCGGCCCGTGTCTTCGCGCCGAAGCCCACCGGGATCGACCACGTCCGGGCGGGCGCCCTGCCGCTGGTCTCGCTGACGGCGTGGCAGGCGCTGGTGGAGCGGGCCGAGCTGCGGGCCGGGCAGCGGGTGCTGATCCATGCGGCGGCCGGCGGCGTGGGCCATGTGGCGGCGCAGATCGCCAAGGCGCGCGGCGCGTACGTCATCGGCACGGCGAGCGCCGGCAAGCACGACTTCCTGCGCGGCATCGGCGTGGACGAACCCGTCGACTACCTCGCGACCGACTTCGCCGAGGCCGTGCACGACGTCGATGTCGTGCTGGACACCATCGGGGGCGAGACCGGCCTGCGTTCGCTGCGGGTGCTGCGGCCGGGCGGGGTCGTGGTGTCGATCATCCCGATGGGCTCCGACGACTTCTACGAGGAGGCCGAGCGGCTCGGTGTCCGGGCGGTCCGGATGCTGGTCGACGCCGACCACCACGGGATGCGGACGATCGCGGGCCTGGTCGAGGAGGGGAAGCTGAGCGCCACGATCGCCGGCACGTTCCCGCTGGCCGAGGCCGCCAAGGCACACGAGCTCGGCGAGACCGGACGCACCACGGGCAAGCTGGTTCTGGTGGTCGACTGAGCTTCGGCTCACCTCAATTCGCAGACATATGTCAATCGAACATGCTGAAATTCCCTCCAACGAGGGTAACTTGCTGAGCAGGGGCGGGTGTTGGTCCGACTGAACCGCACCCCCGCAACAGCGGAGTCCGGTGGGAGGCGAGGTCGTCGTGGGGAACGAACGCGCGCCATTCACCCGCCATCTGCGGGTCCGCCGGGAGCGCGGGCACACCGTGCTGGAACTGCACGGTGCGATCGACATCGCCGCGGCCGTGGAGATCGTCCCGTACCTGGACCGGATCACGGCCCGGCCCGGAGCACGGGTCGTGATCGATCTGAGCGGGATCGACTTCTTCGACTGCTCCGGCCTCCGGCTGCTCTACCGGGCCCGGGCCCGGCTCCTGGACGGGGGCGGCGAACTGCGCCTGGTGTGCACGCACCCGCTGACGCTGCGCGTGCTCAAGGTCACCGGGCTGTCCCGGTTGCTGCCACCCCGCCCGACGCTGGACGCGGCGCTCCGACAGGCCGAGGCCGCGTCCGGCCCGGTCTGACCGCCCGGGTCACCGGCCGCGTGGCGGGTCGGCCGAAGGTCATGCGTCGGGCGGTGCCGGCTCGGCGTCATTCGTCGCGCGGCGCGTCGAACAGCGCGCTCACGGACTCCCCGTTGTGGATGCGCCGTACGGCCTCGGCGAGCGCGGGCGCGATGGACAGAATCCGGAGCTTGTCCTTGTGGTCCCGGTAGTCCTCGTGGTCCTCCACCGGCACCGGCACGGTGTTGGTGCACACGATCTCCAGCACGTCGGGCTGCTCGCTGAGCCGCTTGAGCGCGCCCGCCGCGAACAGGCCGTGCGTGCAGGCGACCCGGATGGATCGCGGTCCGGACGCGCGCAGCCGGTCCAGGAGTTCCAGCACCGTGCTGCCCTTGGCGATCTCGTCGTCGAGCACGATCACGTCCCGTCCGGCCACGTCGCCGATGACCGAACTGATGGTCACCCGGTCGTCGGCGTAGCGCTGCTTTGCGCCGGCGGCCACCTGGGCGCCGATCATCCGGGCGAAGGCGGCGGCCTCCTTGGCGTTGCCGAGGTCCGGCGAGACGACGGTGGTGCGCGTCAGGTCGTACTGCCGG
The DNA here is from genome assembly GCF_053589015.1 of Streptomyces sp. NPDC003393. NCBI lineage: Bacteria > Bacillati > Actinomycetota > Actinomycetes > Kitasatosporales > Streptomycetaceae > Streptomyces > Streptomyces sp. NPDC003393. The sequence continues at coordinate 194,999 of NZ_JBSFRB010000001.1, forward strand.
AAGTGCGCGGCCAGTTCGCGCGGCGCGTGCAGATGGTCGACGGGCACCGAGAAGAAGCCGTGCACCTGCGGCGCGTGCATCGTCATCGCCAGGACGCGGCCCGCACCCGCGGCCACCAGCAGGTCGGCCACCAACCGCCCGCCCAGCGAGATGCGCGGGGCGTCCTTCTTGTCGGAGCGGGCGTAGGAGTAGTGCGGCATCACGACGGTGATCCGCCCGGCGGAGGCGCCCCGGGCCGCGTCGCACATCAGCAGCAGTTCCACCAGATGCTCCTGCACCGGCCGGACCAGCGGCTGGATCAGGAAGACGTCCCGTTCCCGGCAGTTGGCCTGAAGCTGTACCTCCAGGCAGTCGTTGGCGAACCGGCTGACCCGGGTCGGGCTGAGCGGCACGCCCAGGTGCGTGCAGACCTCGGCCGCCAGTTCGGGATGGGCGCTGCCGCTGAACACCGCGATGTCTCGCACGATCTGCTCCTCGCATGATCATTCGGGCTGCCGGACTCATGCTACTGATCGCGGTCGCGGCCGTCCGGCCGCCCGTCAGCGCCAGATCCCGGGCAGCCCCAGCGCGCCCATGAGCGTCGTACCCACCAGCAGCCAGGCCACGTAGTCGCCGACGTGCCCCGACTGGAGGCGGCGCAGCGGCAGTGCCCACTCCGGCGCGCTCAGCAGGCCGGGGCGGGTGACCGCGGTCAGGGCCAGGGCCACGGCGAGCAGGGCCGACAGCAGGTCCAGGACGACACCGGTCGCGGTCCAGTGCACCGAGGAGAACACCCCCCAGGTCCTCGCCTCGTCGACGGCGTGACCCACCAGGCCGGCGAAGCCGGGCACCGCGCCCACGGCGAGCGCGGCGGCGAGCAGCACCGCCGGGACCGTGCCCATGGTGCGCGGGACGCGCACCAGCCGCCGCCGCGTCTCCGGCTCCTCGTCGCCCCCGGACGTCTTGTCCTCGTCGCGCTCCTCGCCCTCCCGCTCCTCGGGCCGGGGGCCGAGCCCCAGGAAGACGCGCGCGGCCACCCGCAGCACCGCCCCTCCGGTGAGGGCGGAGGCGGCGACGTAGACCACGGTGAGCGGGTCGCCCACGGCCTCCTCGCTGACGGCCTTGCCGAGGCCGGTCCCGAAGGGCGGCAGCCCGGCCAGGGCCAGGGCGCCGACGGCGAACATGGCGCCGACGCCCCGCAGGTGCCGGGCCCTGCCGTGCAGGGAGAACTCGTCGACGGTGCCGTAGCGGTCCAGCAGGATGCCGGCGCAGGCGAACAGCGCGGCCTTCACACCCGCGTGTCCGAGGATGTACAGCGCCGCGCCGTCGTCCGCCTCGGCCTCGAGGGCGCCGACGGCGATCAGGAACAGCCCGGTGTGCGCGATGGTGGAGAAGGCGAGCAGGCGCTTGATGTGCCGCTGGTACCAGCACATCACCGAGCCGACGGCGCCGGTCAGCACGCCCAGGACGACCAGGGCCCGGGTCACGTCGGCCGCGGGGATGCCGCCGGGGCCGGAGAACACGGTGCCGTACACCCGCCAGACGCCGTACACGCCGAGCTCCACCATGACGCCGGACAGCAGCATGCACACGGGGGTCGGCGCGACGGCGTGCGCGTCGGGCAGCCAGAACTGGAAGGGCACGGCGGCGGCCTTCACCAGCAGGCCGGTCAGGACCAGCACGAAGGCGGCGAGGGTCAGGGCGTCCGGCCCGTGGTGCCCGGCGGTCGCGTCCAGTCCCTGCCCGATCTTCGCCATGGCCAGTTCACCGGTGCGGGCGTACAGCAGGGCGATGCCCATCAGCATGAAGTAGGCGCCCAGCGAGTTGACGAGTGCGAAGCTCAACGCGCCCTGCACGGCCTTGGCCTCGTCGATGCGGTATCCGGTGAGCGCGTAGGCGACGGCACTCATCAGTTCGAAGAACACGAAGGCGTCGAACAGGTCCCCGGCCACGGCGAAGCCGCACATGCCGCCCTGGAAGAGCAGTATCAGCGCAGGGAAGGTCCCGGCGTGACCGCGTGGCGGCTCGTCGAAGTAGTGCCAGGAGTAGGCCAGCGCGGCCAGCGTGAGCAGCGAGACGAGCGCCGCCATGCCGAGCGACGGCCCGTCCCCGATCAGCACGATGCCGACGCTCTCGCCTCCCTCCGGGAACCAGCCGCCGGCCCATTCCACCAGGGCCGGCGAGGAGTGCGGCAGCAGCACGATCGCGAGAGCGGCCGTGGTGGCCGCGGCCAGGCAGCCGAAGGCCTCGGCGACCGGGCGCGGCAGGCGTCGGCCGCCCGCGACGAGCAGACCGGCACCCAGCAGGGGGACGGCCGGCAGCAGCGGCAGCAGACGGTGCATCAGCCGCGCAGCTCCCGCAGCTCGTCGGGGTCGACCGTGCCGTGCCGTTTGGCCATCTGCACGGTCAGCGCGAGCAGCAGCGCGGTCACGGTGGCGCCGACGACGACGTCGGTGAGGGTGAGGGCCTGGACGACCGGGTCGACCACGGGCCGCGAGCCGGGCCGGACGTCGGAGAAGACGGGTGCGGTGCCGCCGTCGCGGTAGCCGACGGCGAGCAGCAGGACGTATGTCGCCGACTGGCACACGGCCAGGCAGCCCACGGCGTGGATCAGGTTCCGGCTGGTGGCCAGTCCGTAGCAGCCGACCAGTAACACGTAGGCGGCGACCAGGTACGGAAGGATGTGCGTGACGGCGTTCACAGCGCTCTCACCCCCCGCCGCGCCGGTCTCCGGCCGCCCGCCGTCCCGCTCCCCGGCCGCCCTCCTCGGTCCTCACGTCCCGTCGCCCTCCTCGATCTCGACGGCCTGGTCCAGGAAGCGGGCGAGCAGCACGACGACCGCGCACACGACCTCCATGCCGATGGCCGCGTTCAGCAGCGGAACGGTGCCGCCCGAGGACAGCGTGCCGAACGTGCCGTAGGGCAGCAGCGTGTTGGCGAGGAAGGCGGTGCCCGCCAGCACGCCGGCGAACCCCAGCACGAGGTAGGCGGACGCGGACAGCGCGTCGCCGAGCTCGTAGGCCTCGACCGGGCGGATGCGTTCCAGGGCGGCGTAGTCGGCGCCCAGGTACATCAGGTGCAGAGCGGTCGCGGCGACCACGCCGCCCTGGAAGCCGCCGCCGGGACTGAGCTGCCCGTGGGCGATCACGTACAGGCCGGTGACCAGGGCGAGGGGCAGCACGATCAGCGCGTAGCGGCGTACGGGCGCGGCGACCTCGCAGGGTTCGGGCGGGTCGCGGTGCTCGTCCCGGGCCTGGCGCAGCAGGACGACGCAGCCGAGGACGGCCGCGAAGAGGATCGTCATCTCGCCCATCGTGTCGAAGGCGCGCTGGTCGAAGTTGACGGCGGCGACCGTGTTGGCGACGTGCCGGGCGAGGGCAGCGCGGACGGCACGTTCGCCGTACGGGTGCCAGGAGCCGCCGAAGGCGGGAAGCCGCAGGCAGGCCGCGACCAGGAGGGCGGCGAGCCCGCCGCCGCCCAGGAGGACCAGCCACAGCCGGGTGCGCGGGTTCACTGCCTGCCGTCCTTGCCGTGGGCGGAGCGCCGGCGGACCTTGCGCACCGAGAGCATGATCAGCAGCGGGGTCAGGGCCGAGCCCACGGCGAGCTGCGACAGCCCGACGTCGGGCGCCTGGAGCACGGTGAAGAGCACGGCGAGGGCGGTGCCGTGGACGGCCAGGACGAGGGCCTGGCGGGCGGGTTCGCGGTTGGCGACGGCCGCCGTCGCGCAGCCGGCGACGGCGAGGAGGGCCACGACGACGACCGCGTCAGCCACGGCTCACCCCCGGGAATCCGCCGGACATCGCCCGGGAGGCGAGGAGGTTCCCGCCGACCAGCAGCGCCCCCACGATCAGGAGCTTCACCATCGCCCGGCCGGGCCCGGCGGCCGCGCACAGCACGGCCACGACCACGGTGCCGAGACCGGCGGCCGCCCAGGTCGGCCCCCAGGCCCGCGGCCGCTCGCCGGCGAGTTCGTCGGCGAGCAGCCGCGCGAACACCAGGGTGCCGATCGGGCCGAGCAGGGCCAGGAGCAGGGCGAGATCGACGTAGGAGGGGCGTTCGTAGCCCTGGGAGAGCAGCAGCAGACCCGGGCAGACCAGGGCGGTGGACAGGTTCTGGGCGGCGACGCGGCGCCCGAGCGGGCCGGTGGTCACGCCCCACAGCGTCGTCCCGAGACCGACGGCCAGCACCACCGTCGCCGCCAGGATCCAGCCGTTCACCGCGGCCTCGCCGCCGCCCGTCGGCCGGCCCGTGCGGCCAGGGCGGCCACGCCCGCGGCGCACGCTCCGACCACCCACTCCAGGGTGTCGACGGTGCTGATCAGCATCAGCCACAGCAGCACGAGCGCGGCCCACCAGACCAGCACCTCGCCGACGGCGAGCAGCGTCGTACGCGCCTTCACAGGCCACATCCGCGGGCTCGGCCCCCTGTTCACCGATGTACGCCGTCCGGCGCTCTCCGGCATCCAAACACCGCCCCGGCCGCGCACGGCGCGGCGGCGCGCGGGTGTGCAACCCGGTTGCCCCGACAGCAGCAGCGGAAACAGCGGACGGCTGTCCGGCATCGACCGAGCGGTGCGTGTTTGCCTGAATCACCGTCAGGACCGGTCTGGACCAAGGTCTTGACGGCCCCTTACCTCACTCCTTGAATCAAGAGTCGACCCCAACCCCCCACAACGGTCGGCGGCCCGCGCTGCGGGCCGCCGGACAGAAGGGAGAGCCGTGACCTCTCCTCGACTGCTCCGCAGATGTCTCCTGGGTGCCCTGTCCGCCGCGCTCGTCGGCTCCGCCGCGGTCGGCCCCGCACGGGCGGACACACCGAGCGCCCCCTCCGCCGCCACGGTGACGACGTTCTCCGACACCTTCGACGGCCCCGCCGGCGCGGCCGTCGACCCCGCCAAGTGGCAGACGGAGACCGGCGACAACGTCAACAACCACGAGCGGCAGTACTACACCTCGGGCACCAGGAACGCCGCCCTGGACGGGCAGGGCCACCTGGTCATCACGGCCCGGCGCGAGAACCCGGCCAACTACCAGTGCTGGTACGGCACCTGCCAGTACACCTCGGCCCGGCTGAACACCTCGGGGAAGTTCGCCGCGCAGTACGGGCACGTCGAGGCGCGGATGAAGATCCCCCGGGGGCAGGGCATGTGGCCGGCGTTCTGGATGCTCGGCACCGACATCGGGCAGGTCGGCTGGCCGGACTCCGGCGAGATCGACGTGATGGAGAACGTCGGCTTCGAGCCCTCCACGGTCCACGGGACGATCCACGGCCCCGGTTACTCCGGCTCGGGCGGCATCGGCGCGGCGTACTCGCTGCCGGGCGGCCAGGCGTTCGCGGACGCCTTCCACACCTTCGCCGTGGACTGGGCGCCGGACTCGATCACCTGGTCCGTGGACGGCACCGTCTACCAACGCCGCACGCCCGCCGACCTGGGCGGCAGGACGTGGGTGTTCGACAAGCCGTTCTTCCTGATCCTCAACCTGGCGGTGGGCGGCTACTGGCCGGGCGACCCGGACGGCTCCACCGCCTTCCCGCAGCAACTGGTGGTCGACTCGGTGTCCGTCACCACGAGCACCACCTCCACCGGCGCCGCGATCCGCGGGCTGGCCGGCAAGTGCGTGGACGTGGCCGGCGCGAACTCCGCCAACGGCACGCCGGTCCAGCTCTACGACTGCAACGGCACCGCCGCCCAGCAGTGGACGTTCGCCTCCGACGGGAGCCTGCGCGCGCTCGGCAAGTGCCTCGACGTCACGGACAACGGCACCGCGGACGGCTCCAAGGTCCAGCTGTGGGACTGCACCGGAGGACCGAACCAGAAGTGGGTCCTGTCCTCGGCGCACGACATCGTCAACCCCCAGGCGAACAAATGCCTGGACGTCACCGGCAACAACTCCGCCAACGGCACTCGTCTGCAGATCTGGACGTGCACCGGCGGTGCCAACCAGAAGTGGACGGTGGGGTGAGGGCAGGGCGCCCCGCGGCGCCGGAAACGGTCCTGCGGGGGCCGGAAGGCTTCCGCGGGGCCGGGACCGGCGAGCCTGATGCTGCCCTAGTGCAGGGTCCAGGTGAACTTGTCGCCGCCCACCCACCGGACCACGTCGGGGTCGTCCAGGTCGTGGACCCGGATGCCGAATGCCGCGGCGGCCTGAAGGACGTCGGTGACGGTCTTCGCCTCGCCGACCACCTCACCGTCGATCTCCACGATGCGGAAGGGCGGATGGCCCGGCTGCACTCCGAGCACCATGATTCGCGGCTGGGAGACACGGGGGGTCGCGCTTTCGGTCATGTCATCAAGCCTAGGACGGGACCGCCCGGGACGAGCCACCGCCCCCCCACGACCGGGCGGTGAAACCGGGCCCGCCCCCGCGGCCGGCACACGGTCGCAGACGTACGGCCGTACCTGTGCGGCCGTAGGGTGCCCCGCTCAGGGGCGCCGCCAGTCGTCGCCGGTCAGGTGGGATCCGGCCATCGGCCCCATCCGCAGCATGCCGCCGTCCACACTCCAGGACGCGCCGGTGACGTAGGAGGCCCCGGGGCCGGCGAGGAAGGCGATCACGGCGGCCACCTCACGGGCGTCGCCCGGGCGGCCCAGCGGCACGCCGGGGCGGTGCTCGGTGTGCACGTCGGTGTCCTCCTGGCCGGTCATCGGCGTGGCGATCTCCCCGGGTGCCACCGCGTTCACCGTGATCCCGTGCTCCGCCAGCTCCAGGGCCATCACCTGGGTGAGCAGACCGAGGCCGCCTTTGGCCGCGAAGTAGGGAGCGGCTCCCACCCGCGGTTGGTGCTCGTGCACCGAGGTCACGTTGACGATCCGGCCGCCGTCGCCCTGCTCGATCATCCGCCGGGCCGCCTTCTGACCGCACAGAAAGGGTCCGAGCAGGTCCACGTCCAGCACGCGGCGCACATCGTCCGGGCGGAGGTCCAGGAACGGCGTGGCGGTGCCGGTACCGGCGTTGTTGACCAGGACGTCGATCCGGCCGCCGAGCCGCGCGGCCAGCTCGTCGACGGCGTCCGCGGCGGCGGGCAGCCGGGTGAGGTCCATGCGGGTGACGGCGGCCCGCCGCCCTTTCGACCGGACCTCCTCGGCGGTCTCCTCGGCGCCCTTCTCGTCGCTGTGCCAGGTGATGCCGATGTCCAGCCCCGCCTCGGCCAGCCGGACGGCGGTGGCACGGCCGATGCCGGAGTCGGAACCGGTGATCACGGCCACCTCGGCGGCCGACGGCATGGAAGCGGACATGGGCGGGCTCCTCCCGCGCTGCGACCCCGCGCAGCCTCGCGGACAAGGCACCCCCAGTACCCGAGGGGCGTCTGGGGCAAACGTGGGCAACCCTGGTGACGGAGGTGGCGATGGACCCCGTCGAGGCACTGGACCGGATCGCCTTCCTGCTGGAGCGGGTGCAGGCGCCGACGTACCGCGTGCGCGCCTTCCGCACGGCGTCGCGCACGCTGGCGGAACTGCCCGCCGAAGAGGTCGCGCAACGCTCCGCGGCGGGAAGGCTGGAGTCGCTCAGGGGCGTCGGCCCGAAGACCGCACAGGTGGTCCGCGAGGCGCTGGCCGGGACCGTGCCCGAGTATCTACGGAAGCTGGAGGACGAGGCGCCGCGGCCGCCGGCCGACGGCGGCAGCGAACTGCTGGCGCGGCTGCGCGGGGACTGCCATCTGCACTCCGACTGGTCGGACGGCGGCAGCCCGATCGACGAGATGGGCCGGGCCGCGGCGGGACTCGGGCACGAGTGGGCGGTGCTCACCGACCACTCACCGCGGCTGACGGTGGCCCGCGGGCTGTCCGCGGAGCGACTGCGCGAGCAGCTGGAGGTGGTGGCCGCGCTGAACGAGACCTGGGCCCCGTTCCGGCTGCTGACCGGGATCGAGTGCGACATCCTCGAGGACGGCTCGCTCGACCAGGACCCCGAGCTGCTGGAGCAGTTGGACGTGGTCGTCGTCTCGGTGCACTCCAAGCTGCGCATGGACGCCCGCTCGATGACCCGGCGGATGGTGGCCGCCGTCCGCCATCCGCACTCCGACGTCCTCGGACACTGCACCGGACGGCTGCTGACCGGGCGGGGGCGGCCGGAGTCGGAGTTCGACGCCGACGAGGTCTTCGCGGCCTGCGCCGAGACCGGCACGGCCCTGGAGATCAACAGCCGTCCGGAGCGGCTGGACCCGCCGCGGCGGCTGCTGCGCCGCGCGGTCGGGGCGGGCGTGCTGTTCGCCGTCGACACCGACGCCCACGCGCCCGGCCAGCTGGACTGGCAGATCAACGGCTGCGCGCGGGCCGAGGAGTGCGGGGTGCCGCCCGAGCGGGTGGTGACCACCTGGTCGCGGGAGGAACTGCTCGCCTGGGCGCGGGAGCGCCGGACGCCGTCCGGAGTGGCGAGCGCCTGACGTGGTACCCGTTCCTTCCCTGAGACCGACGTGAGCGAGGGATGACGCCGATGGTGGACCGTGCCGCCGTGTTCGACGTCGACGGAACGCTCGTCGACACCAACCACCTCCACGTCACGACCTGGTGGGAGGCCTTCCGGCAGGCGGGGCACCGGGTGCCCATGCACGCCATCCACCGGTCCGTGGGGCTCGGCTCCACCGATCTGATCGCGCACCTGCTCGGCGACGACCGCGACAAGGACCAGGACGCCCGGCTCAGCGCGTCGCACACCACGCTGTACGCCCAGTACTTCGACCGGCTGCCCGTCCTCGCCGACGCCGGGCGGCTGCTGCGGCGCCTGCACCAGGACGGCTGGACCGTGGTGCTGGCCACCTCGGCGAGCGGTCCGGAGCTGAGCGCGCTGCGCCGCGCGATCGACGCGGACGACGCCATCGCCGCGACGGCCGGCGCCGACGACGTGGACAAGGGCAAGCCCGCACCGGAGCCGGTCGAACACGCTCTCGAACTGGCCGGGGTGCCCGCCGAACGGGCGGTGTTCGTCGGAGACACCGTCTGGGACATGCGGGCAGGCAGCCGGGCCGGCGTGCGCTGCGTGGGCGTTCTGTGCGGCGGCATCCCGCGCGAGGACCTGGAGCGGGCCGGGGCGCACACCGTCTACGACGACCCCGCGCACCTCCTGTCGTCACTCCCGGACGGCCCCTTCGGCGGCACCGGCTGACCGTACCGTGCTGTGCCGCGGTGCAGCGCACCGCGTCGCATTCGCAGCCCGTGGCATCGCAGCGCGTCGCATCGGAGTGATGCAGATCACCACATAACCCGGCAGATGCCGGAACACCGGACGGGTGCTCCCCGTTGTACCGAACGTGGGTGCGGATGGGACAGTGTCCCCGGGCCTCACCTATTGCCCACAGGGACGATCGTTCGGCTGAAGCCCTGTGGAGCGTCTCGCCGAGAGGCGACCGCCATGCGTGCCCACAGCTCGACGGCCCCGACCGTGATTCCCCCGTCCGGTCGGGGCTCTTTCCTGTCCGCCGCTCCCGTGCCGGCCTCTCCCGTGCCGACGCCGTCCGCTCTCGACGCCGAACCGTGAGCGCTTGACTTCGAGAGCACTCCAATTCGTAGCGTTTCCGGCATGAGCACTACGCATCAGCACAAGATCGGTTCGGGTTTCGGCGCGACGAGCACCGCCGACGACGTCCTCCACGGCATCGACCTCACCGGAAGGCTCGCGGTCGTCACCGGCGGCTACTCGGGGCTCGGCCTGGAGACCACGCGCGCGCTGACCCGTGCGGGGGCCCGGGTGGTCGTCCCGGCCCGCCGACCCACGGCCGCCCGAGAGGCGCTGGAGGGCGTCGAAGGCACCGAGGTGGACGAACTCGACCTCGGCGACCTGGACAGCGTCCGCGCCTTCGCCGAGCGGTTCCTGGCCTCCGGCCGCACCATCGACATCATGATCGACAACGCCGGGATCATGGCCTGCCCGGAGACCCGGGTGGGGCCCGGCTGGGAGGCCCAGTTCGCGACGAACCACCTCGGCCACTTCGCGCTGGTCAACCGGCTGTGGCCGGCGATCGAGCCGGGCGGCGCCCGCGTGGTTTCGGTCTCCTCGCGCGCCCACCACTACTCCGGCATCCGCTGGGACGACCTTCACTGGCAGCGGGGCTACGACAAGTGGCAGGCCTACGGCCAGGCCAAGACCGCGAACGTGCTCTTCGCCGTCCACCTCGACGCCCTCGCCCGTGACCGTGGCGTCCGGGCCTTCGCGCTCCACCCGGGCGGCATCATCACCCCGCTCCAGCGCCACATCCCGAAGGAGGAGATGATCGAGCGCGGCTGGATCGACGAGGACGGCACCGTGCTGAACGCCGCGGGTTTCAAGACCCCGCAGCAGGGCGCCGCCACCCAGGTCTGGGCCGCCACCTCCCCCCGACTGGACGGCCTGGGCGGCGTCTACCTGGAGGACTGCGACATCGCCGAACCGGCCCAGGACGGCGACGAGCTCAGCGGAGTCAAGGACTGGGCCGTCGACGCCGCCCAGGCGGCCCGGCTGTGGGACCTCTCCGCGGAGCTGACCGGTGTGAACGCGTTCGCGTCCCCGGGACGGAGCTGACGCCGGCGGCGTCCGTTCCCAACGGCTGCCTCGTTCCACCTGGTTGATCGGACCGTCGATCGGACGTGCCGATGCCGAGGTGGCGACCGGAGGCGTCGGCCGGGTCGGGTGGATCGCCGCGGACCGGGTACTCGGGGGTCCGCACCGTCCGCCCGCCGAGAGGAGCCGCAGGTGAGCAGCGCGTCGGGCAGCAGGATCGTCGTCACGGGCGCCACCGGCAACGTCGGTACCAGCGTCGTCCGCCTCCTCTCCGAGGATCCGGAGGTCGCCTCGGTGCGCGGTCTCGCCCGCCGGATCCCGCGGTGGTCGCCGCCCAGGACGGATTGGGTGGCGGTCGACGTGGCGTCCGAGCAGGCCGGTCTCGCCGGGCAGTTCGAGGGTGCCGACGCCGTCATCCACCTGGCCTGGGCGTTCCAGCCGACCCACGATCCGGCGACGACCTGGCGCACCAATGTGCTCGGCAGCATCCGGGTGTTCGACGCGGTGGCGGCCGCGCACGTGCCGGTGCTGGTGCACGCGTCCTCGGTCGGCGCATACTCCCCGGGGCCGAAGGATCATCCCGTGGACGAGTCGTGGCCGACCCATGGCTGGCCGGACGCCGCGTACACCCGGGAGAAGGCGTATCTGGAACGGGCCCTGGACACCTTCGAGCGGGACCACCCGGACATCAGGGTGGTGCGCATGCGACCGGCGTTCCTGTTCAAGGCTCAATCGGCGAGCGAGCAGCGCCGCATCTTCGGCGGCCGGTTCCTGCCGGGGCCGCTGGCGCGGCCGGAGCTGCTGCCGTTCCTGCCGGACATCCCGGGCCTGCGTGTGCAGGCCCTGCACACCGACGACGGCGCCGAGGCCTACCGGCTGGCGCTGCGGCACGAGGTGCGGGGGGCGTTCAACCTCGCCGCCGACCCGCCGCTGGACGCCGAGGTGCTGGGCGAACTGCTGGGCACCCGGCCCGTGCGCCTGCCGCGAGCCGCCGCCCGCTCGGCGATCGCCGCCGCCTGGGGCCTGCACCTGCTGCCCGCCTCGCCACACCTCTTCGACGCGGTGCTCCGCCTGCCCCTGATGGACTGCACACGGGCGCACACCGAGCTCGGCTGGCGCCCGGAGCGCACGGCCACCGAGGTCGTCCAGGAGCTCTTGCAGGGGCTGCGGCGCGGCGAGGGCATGGACACCGCGCCCATGCAGGGCCGCAAGGTCGGCTGAGCCCGCGGGTCGGCTGAGCCGGCGGGGCACCCGATGGGCGCCCGTCGGACGGCAGTGGCCCGGCCGACCCGGATCGGATCGGCCACGACCGGCGCGGGTGTGCCGCGCCCGTCAGCCGGGGGGCTCGTCCGGTGCGGGATGTTCGGGGTGCACGGTGGCCGCGTTCCGGCGGCCCTTGCGTCCGGTGCCCGCCTCGTCGGTGTCGGGGACGTCGTCCGAGCCGGGCCCGGAACGGACGGACCTGCGAGCGTCGGCCTCGGCCGCCTCCCAGGGGTCCTCGCCCGGACGGGCCTGCTGGTCCGGCATGTCACGGGGCACCGGCCGGCCGGTCTCGCCGGGGGCCTCTCGGCGGTGCTCGGTCACGGCGGGCTCCTTTCGCGTCCGTCCTGTCGATGGACGAGGCGCGGGTACCTCTTCGGTGACCTGCGAAACCTCTCGACCGCGTCAGCCGCGCAACCGCAGTGCCCTCATCTGCTCCGCCAGCGGGCCGAGGCCGACGTCCTGCCGGCGCTCGTCGAGCGTCTCCGGCCGCCGGACCGGGTACGGGCGCAACGTCACGGGGTTGATCCGGGTCCCGTAGTACTGCGGCTCGCCCAGCTCCACGGCGCAGTGGTCGGCGATGTAGGCGAGGTGGACGGCGGGACAGCGGCCGTCGGCCGCCGCCTGTGCGATCAAATCCCGGCACCGCAGCCGCAGGCGCAGGTCGGGGGCGTGCAGCAGGATCATGAGGGCGGCGGTCGAGGCTTCCGGTCCCACGAGGTCCGCGGCCGGCCAGCCGTGCCGTCGCACGATCGCCGCGAGGGCCTCACCGTTGTCGCGGTGGCACTCGACGACCCGGCGCCGGCGCTCCGGAGTGGGGGCGGCGCCGGCCTTCCGGGTCAGTTCCCGGTCCTCGTCGGCCCTGCCGACCAGCTCGGCCGCCAGTGCCGGGGCGCGCTCCGGGGGCAGGTCGGGCGCGGCGCCGACCGCGGACGGCGGGCCGTCGGCGGGCGACTGCGGGCGTTGGTCCGAGGCGGGCGCGGGTGCGGTCTCGCCCGCCGGTGCTTCCGCGGTTCCTTCCCCGGGGTGCGGGGCAGGCGGCCGGTGCGCATGCCGGGCCGGTGACGCCGTCCGGCCGGGCCGCCGCCGCGCCGCCTCCGCCACGATGGCCGTGACCGGTGTTCCCACGAAGGCGGGCGCCGGGCGCGGCGCCGTCGCCGGGGCGGTCGCGCCGGACGGCGCCGGGTACGGGAGCGCGGTCCGGGCCGCCGCCGAGACCGTGTCCACCGCACGGTCCGGGTGCGCCGCCCGGGTGACGGGCTCGCCCCCGCCCCTCGCTCCCCCGTCCGTGTCCGTGCTCTGACGCGGCACCCTGGGAGCCGTGGCTCCTGCCGCGCCCCTGACCCGACCCGGCGCCGGTGCTCCACGCGGCACCGGATCGGCGCACACCGAGCCGCCGTGGGCCCGCTCGCCGGACACCTGGTCGCCGTAGGCGCGGTCCCCGGTGGCGGGACCACCGGGAAGCGGGCCGCCGACCGGCGGTCGGCCCGGCGCGGGGTCGCCGGCTCCCGGACGGCCCGCGGCCCGCTCGCCGGTCACCGAGTCGTCGTACGTCACGGCGTCCCGCCTCGCCGTCGCAGGGTGAACCACACGCGCTTGCCCGGACGGCCCGACTCCGGCGGTGCCATGCCCCAGTCGTCGGCGAGCGCGCCCACGATGGACAGGCCGCGCCCCGACTCGGCGGCGTCTGCCGTCCGGACCCGGGGCGGCACCGGCGAGCGGTCGGCCACCGTGACCCGCAGGCCACGGGCGTTCCACTCGACGGTGAGCGTGACCGTGTCGCGCGGGTCCGTGCTCGCGTGGCTGACCGCGTTGGCGAACAGCTCGTCCGTCGCCAGCACCGCGCTGTCGCACTGGTCGGCCGGGATTCGCAGCCCGGCGAGGTGCTCCGTCACCAGGCGTCGCACCGCCGAGGCCCAGCAAGGATCGGCCGGCACCGTGGAGCGCAGCCGGCCGGCGCGGGCGGGCCCGCCCTGTGGAACGGGGTCGTCCACGGCCGATCCCCCGGACTCACGTGCCCCGGGCCCGGGTTCCGCGGCGACGACGGTGGCGTTCGGGGGCCGCACCAGAGCGGTCGGCGTGCCACAGCCGACCGGGCCGCCCTCGGCGTTCGGCTGTCCGTCGGTCACGGTGGTCATCCAGGTCTCGCCTCGCAGTCCCGTGCGGTGGGGAGCGGGCACCGTACCTGTCGGATCATCAGCTTCGGTGCTGCCGCGTCCAGTTGGCCGCGTCGTCGGCGGCCGGTGCGGCAGCTCCCCGGATCACTATGATGTGGCACACACTCAGCTCGCAACCTGCGTTCTGATAATTTCAGACAGACGCGCATCACCCTGTGTCCGACGCGTACGGCATGGCACACTGCACGCTGTGACGGGCCGTTCCAGGAGGTCGGGAGTGAGCGAGAACCGCTCTGGGGGCAGCGCGCCCACGGTCCTGAGGATGGTTCTCGGCAAGCGCCTGCGCCAACTGCGGGAGCAGGCCGGGGTGTCCTTCGAGGACGCGGCGCGGGCCATCGAGGTCACCCCGTTGACGGTTCGCCGCATCGAGAAGGCCGAGGTCGGTCTGCGCATCCCGTACGTCAGGGAGTTGCTGCGCGCCTACGGGGTGCCGGACGCGGAGATCGACGACTTCGTCGCGATGGCCAGGGAGGCCAACAAGCCCGGATGGTGGTACAAGTACCGCGACGTGCTGCCCGAGTGGTTCAAGGCCTATGTGAGCCTGGAGAGCGAGGCGAGCGTCATCCGCCTCTACGAACCCCACTACGTGCCCGGCCTGTTGCAGACGTCCGAGTACGCCGCCGCGCTGCTGCGGGTGGGTTTCCCCAACGAGTCGAAGGAAGGGCTCGCCCGCCGCGTGGACCTGCGCGTCAGGCGCCAGGACCTGCTCGCCAAGCCGGACGCCCCGGTGCTGTGGGCCATCCTGGACGAGACGGTGCTGCGCCGCCCCGTCGGCGGGGCCGAGGTGATGCGGGCCCAACTCGACCGGCTCCTCGAGGTCCTGGACGTGCCGAAGGTGCGGATCCAGATCATGCGCTTCTCCGTGGGTGCCCACCCCGGCGCCTACGGCCCCTTCCACCACTTCCGCTTCGGATTCTCCGAACTGCCCGACGTCGTCTACACCGAGAACCTGGCGGGCTCCGTCTACTACGACCGCCCCGAGGACGTCGTGGCCTACCTCGAAGTACTGGACCGGATGTCCGTACAGGCGGAGCCGCTCACCCGCACCAGGGAGATCCTGGCCGAACTGCGCAAGGAGTTGTGATCCATGGCATCCACGACATCCGGCACCCCCGTCCGCAACGGCATGCCCGCCGGCGAACTGGGCCGCGAGGGCTGGCACAAGCCCTGGAGCGGCACCAACGGCGGCTCCTGCGTCGAGGCCAAGCGCCTGCCCGACGGCAGGGTGGCCGTGCGCCAGTCCACCGACCCCGACGGCCCCGCGCTCATCTACACCCGGGAAGAGATGATCATCTTTCTCCAGGGCGCCAAGGCAGGGCTCGCGGACTTCCTGGTCGACTGACCGGCGGCCGCGACCGGACCAGGGCCGGACAGCGGCCGGGCCCCGGCCGAACCGGGCCCGGGCCGCCGGCCGGCCCGACCACGCGGGACCACCCGCACGACACCTCCCGCCGTGCGGGTGGTCCCGCTCGGGCCCGTCGCGTACGGCGAACGGGCGAATCGCCAACCGGCGGCATCCGTACGGACGTTGCCGGTAGCTTGGACGGACCGCAGACCGCGTGTGACGTACAGCAGGAGAACTCCATGGCAGACGAGCGGCTCACCCCCGACCAGGACGCGTTGTCCAAGATCGACACGACGGTGCCGCACTCGGCCCGCATCTGGAACTACTGGATGGGCGGCAAGGACAACTACGAGGTGGACCGGATCGCGGGCGACGCCTACCGCGAGCACGCGCCCACCATCGAGACGATGGCCCGCGCCTCCCGCCAGTACCTGATCCGCGCCGTGACCTATGTGACCGGCGAACTCGGCATGCGCCAGTTCCTGGACATCGGCACCGGGCTGCCGACCTACGACAACACCCACCAGGTCGCCCAGCGCCTCGCCCCCGAGTCGCGCATCGTGTACGTCGACAACGACCCGCTGGTGCTGCGTCACGCCCAGGCCCTGCTCACCAGCACCCCGGAAGGTGTCACCGAGTACATCGACGCGGACCTGCACGACCCGGAGAGGATCATCGAACGGGCCGCGAAGACCCTGGACTTCGACCGGCCGGTCGCCCTGATGCTCATGGGCATCCTCGGCCACATCCAGGACTACGAGGAGGCGAAGTCGATCGTCCGCCGCCTCCAGGCGGCCCTTCCCTCGGGCAGCTGCTTCGTCCACTACGACAGCACCGACACCGACCAGGCGCTCAAGGAGGCCCAGCAGGGCTACGACGACACCGGCGCCATCCCGTACGTCCTGCGCAGCCCGGAACAGCTCACCGCCTACTACGAGGGTCTCCATCTGGTCGAGCCCGGCATCGTCTCCTGCCCGCTGTGGCGCCCCGAGCCCGGCACGCACCCCGAGCCCACGGACATCCACGGCGGCGTGGCCCGCAAGCCCTGACGGGTCAGGTACGTACCCGCTCGGTCATGACCTGCGCTCCTCCAGCGCCGTCCGCCAGGCCGGGAGCCGGTCCTCCGGCGCCGGTTCGGCGCGTCGGCCGCCCCGGGCGAAGAAGTCGGCGAGCGGGAGGATGGCCGCTCCGACGGTGACCGCGTCGGGACCCAGGCGTCCCAGTTCGACGGTCACCTTCTCGGCCGGGTGACGCAGGGCGTACGCCGTGGCGTGGCGGCGCACGGCGGGCAGGAAGCGCGCGCCCAGCTGGAGGCCCGCCCAGCCGCCGATGAGGATGCGCTCGGGCTGGAACAGGTTGATCAGGTCGGACAGACCGGCGCCCAGGTACTCGGCGGTCTCCTCCAGCACGGCGAGGGCCACGGGGTCGGCGGCGGTGCCCTCGGACGGGTAGGCGGCGGCCAGCATGGCGGTCAGCGCCGTCTCCTCGTCGGTGCCGCGCGGCGGTTGTCCTCCTTCCTCGCGCCACCGGGCCAGCAGCGACTCCGCACCGGCGTACGCCTCCAGGCAGCCGAGCGCGCCGCACCGGCACCGGCGGCCCCGCACCCGGACGGTCAGGTGGCCCCACTCGACGGCTCGGCCGTGTTCGACGTCGGGCGTGACCAGGCAGGCGCCGACACCGGAGCCGAAGAGCACCACGACCGCGTTGCCCGCGCCGCGCCCCGCGCCGAACCACATCTCGGCCTGGCCCAGCGTCTTGGCGCCGTTGTCGATGAAGTACGGGACGGTCTCCGGCAGTTGCGAGCCGCCGCGGAGCAGCGCCTCCAGGGGGACCGCGTCCCAGCCGATGGTCTGCCCGTGCACGACGGCGCCCCGGTCCTCGGTGCGCTCGACGATGCCGGGGACGCCGATGCCGACGCCGAGGAGCCGCTCGGGGTCCGGCCCGGCGGCGGCCAGGACCTCGGCGATGCCGTCCCGGATGTGCCCGGTGATCACCTCGACGTCGTAGCGCTGCGCCGCGAGCGGCCGCTCGGCCCGCGCCAGCTCCGTGAGGGTGAGGTCGAACAGCTCGACGCGCACCCGGGTCTCGCCGACGTCCACACCGATCATGTGACCGCTGTCCGGGGCCACGCGCAGCAGGGTGCGCGGGCGCCCGCCGTCGGAGTCGACGCTGCCGGCCTCCTCGACCAGGCCGTCGGCGATCAGGTCGGCGACGACGTTGCTGACCGAGCCGGAGCTCAGACCGGTCGCCGGGCCGAGCTCGAAACGGCTCAGAGGGCCGTCGAAGTACAGCCTCTGCAGGACGGCCGTACGGTTGGCCCGCCTGAGATCGCGCACCGTGCGCCCGTTCCGCCCCGCCATGTGGCTCCCTCGTCCGAATCCGTCCCGGCCCGTCCCCGACCTGCAACATACCGCTGCGAGCCATGATGGCACGACTTCTTCGCCCCCTTAGTCCACGTAATAAATTAAGACGTGGCTTCGATCAGGGGGTGCGGCCCGCGCCCACTCGTGGGGCACACGCCGTCCCCGCACCCTCGGACACCCCGTGCTGCCGGGCGAGAGTGTGCCAGACCATCTTCAGGTCCTGCGCCGCGTACCGGCCGGTGCGGGCCGCCTCTCCGATGATCCTCGAGTCCAGCCGGCCGTCCTCGGCGATCCGGGCACCGCGGTCCACGTACTCCCGCCCCCGGTAGTCGGCGTGGCGACGCAGCTCGGTACACCCCGTCCCGGGCGAGCGCGCGGACGACGGGCAGACCGCCGCAGAGCCGGTCCGGGTGGAGATTGAGGGTGATGCGCAGGTCCGGATCGACGGCCGGACCCCGTCGACAGGCCGGCGACATGCCGCAGCGCCGCCCGCGCCCGCCGGGACCGCACGCCCTCGAAATCCATTGGATCCCTTCCCCCAAGCTGTTTACCCTAGGCATGAAACTAAAGCTTTTAGGCACTGCGCGCAGACGTGTCGTGCCCCGACACACCGGAGCCTCCCATGAGATCACTCACCGAGCAGGACATCCGCAACTCCTTCGTCAACTGCTCGAAGGGCGAGGCCAAGCGGCTGGCCGTGCCGCGCGATCTGGCCGAGCGCCCCTGGGACGATCTCGATTTCCTGGGCTGGCGCGATCCGGGCGCCCCCGACCGCAGCTACCTGGTGACCGAACGAGGCGGAGGCCTGGCGGGCATCGCCCTGCGTTTCCCGTCCTCCCAGCGCGGCTTCCTGCACCGCAGCATGTGTTCGGTGTGCCTGACCACGCATCGCGGCGGCGGGGTGTCCCTGATGACCGCCCGCAAGGCCGGCGCGGCGGGCCGCGAGGGCAACTCGGTCGGTGTCTACATGTGCACCGACCTCGCCTGCTCGCTGTACGTGCGGGGCAAGAAGGTCCCGGACTCCGGGGCCCGGTTCGAGGAGAGCCTGACGCTCCAGGAGCAGATCGCGCGCGCGACCGGCAACCTGTCCGCCTTCCTCGACAAGCTGGGCGCCTGACCGGCGGGGCCGGCCCCACCGCCGGACCGGACCGGACCGGACGCGGGCCGGCCCGGCGGTGGACCCAGGACGTTCGATGCGCCGGTGAACGGGGAACAGCGCAAGGGATGCGAGATGTACGTGAGTGGACGGCACCCCTGGTACGACTGCTGCGCCGGCACCGGAACCCCGTCGTCGTTCAGGCGCTGCGGTCCACGGTCGCGGCGACGATCGCGTATGTCATCGCCAAGCAGCTGAGCCCGGAGCCGGCGCCGCTGACCGCTCCCCTGACGGCCCTGCTCGTCGTCCAGGTCACCCTGTTCGCCACGCTGACCACCAGCATCCGCCGGGTCAACTCGGTGGTGGCGGGGGTGCTCGTGGCGATCGCCTTCTCCCTGCTGGTGGGGCTGACGTGGTGGAGCCTGGCGCTGGTGATCCTGGCCGGGCTCGCCGTCGGGCACCTGGTGCGGGTGGACGAGTTCGTGGCCGAGGTGGCGATCAGCGCCATGCTGGTCCTCGGGGTCACCACCGTCGGCAGCACAGGCTGGGCGCGGATCGTGGAGACGCTGATCGGTGCGGTGGTCGGCATGGCCTGCAATCTGCTGCTCGCACCCCCGGTGTGGACCGAGCACGCGGGCGAGTCGATCGACGGGCTGGCCCGCCGGATGCGGAAGCTGATGCTGTACATGGGTGAGGAGGCGGCCGGTCGCCCGGCGGTGGAGCACACGGCGGCGCGGTTGCACGAGGCGCGCCGCCTGGACCACGACATCGCCGGGGTGGACGCCGCCCTGCGGCAGGCCGAGGACAGCCTGCGGCTCAACCCCCGGGTGCGGGAGGGTCTGCTGAACCGGGTGGTGCTGCGCACCGGGCTGGACACCCTGGAGATCTGCACCGTCGTGCTGCGGGTGCTCGCACGCACCTTCACCGATCTGACCAAGGCGCGCGAGCCCGAACCGCTGTTCTCGCCGCAGACCGGTCCGCTGGTGCAGCAGCTGCTGTGCGAGATCTCCGACGCGGTGGTCAGCTACGCGGTCCTGGTGACCACCGATGTGAGCGTGAGCGCCGAGTCGGCCGAGTCCCGGCTCGCCGCCGAGCTGCGGCAGGCATCGGCCACCCGGGACAAGCTGGCGCAGCTCCTGCTGGAGGAGGTGCAGCAGGACGCGAGCCAGTGGCAGCTGCACGGCGCGGTGCTGACCGAGGTCAACCGCATCCTCGACGAGATGGACATCGAGCACCGTTCGAAGCGGCTGCTGGAGGAGCTGGACCTGCACACCCGCGCGCAGCGCGCCCGCCGGTCCCGGCTGACCCGGTTCGCGGACCGGCTGGGGGCCCCGGTCAGGCTGGGGCGGAACCGTGAGGAGGCCGTGGGGCGTTCTCTGTGACAGGACGACGGAGGGGGACGGGCCCGTGACCGACACGAGGGTACGGATCGACGGCAACAGCCTGCGGCTGCCGGACGGTGTGACGGTGCGGTTCATACGCACCCTGAGGCTGCCGGAGACGGGCACGCACCGGCTGCCGCCGGGGCACGGGGAGTTCCCGCTGCGGCGGGTGTCGGACTACCCGGACACGGTGCCGGAACAGTGGCGGGCACGGGGCGGGGTGATGCTCCCGGTGTATCTGCGCGAGGCGATGTGGCTGAGCTTCGCCGGCACGTCCCGCCCGGCCGCGCTGCAGGTCGGGGTGGGCAAGGTGTGCGCCGTCTCGGGCCGGCCGTGGAGCGACCGGCTCTCGCGCGATCCGCAGAACTACGTGGTCCTGCCGCGCCAGCCCTGGCTGGACGGCATCAACTCCGGCAAGGGCACGGTGCGCCAGTTCGTCGCGGTGCCGCTGGGCCTCGGAGCGACCGTGGAGGGTCAGGTCACGGGCGAGGAGGTGTGGGGCGGTGTGCAGTTGCAGTCGTTCCCGCTGAGCGAGGCGGCGCTGGCCAGGTGGCAGGAGCAGCAGGCGCGGCTGGGGACCGTACGGCGGCGGATGCCGCCTGCCCCGGCCGCCGCCCCGGCACCGGGGAACGCGCCCCGTGCGTACGGCGTCGCGATGGGTCTTGGCGTCGGCGGCTCGATGCACCAGGAGGTCTACCGGGACGAACGGCCGCCCGGCGACTGGGCCGACGAGCCCGCCGGACGAGTGTTCGTGCACCTGGTGACGCCCCCGGAGTGGCGCCGCATCACCGGCGAGGCTCCCCCGCCGTCGCCGGTGGACCGCGCCGCGTACACCCGCGCGGGCCTGCCCTGGTTCGACTACTACGACCAGGACGCCGAGGACCTCGCCCCCACGGACGGC
The DNA here is from genome assembly GCF_053589015.1 of Streptomyces sp. NPDC003393. Classification (NCBI taxonomy): domain Bacteria; kingdom Bacillati; phylum Actinomycetota; class Actinomycetes; order Kitasatosporales; family Streptomycetaceae; genus Streptomyces; species Streptomyces sp. NPDC003393. Next base: position 215,979 of record NZ_JBSFRB010000001.1, read on the forward strand.
CTGGGTTCGGTGCGGCCGGTCGGGGACTGGCTCGGTGAGGACCACGAACCCTGGCAGGAACCGTCGCCGCACCAGATCACCCCGCTCAAGGACGCCCCGAGCAAGCCCGTGGACGACGGCACCTGGTAAGCCCGGTACGCGGCACCCACCAGGCCCGGCACCCTGCGCGAGCCATTGCGCAGCGTGCATCGACGGTTGCCTGTCTTGCCCTTCCCAGGTGGTCCAGGCGAAGGTGGCCTGTGTCGGCCGAGGCGGTGGAGACGTGGGGTACGGGCATGAGCGGTGGGGCACGAGCGGCACGCGGAGGCTGGAGCCGGCGCCGTTTTGTCGGCGCCGCGGCCGGTGTCGCGGCGATGGCGGCCGTTCCGGCCCCGGCACGTCCGGGGTCCGGGTCCGGTCCCGCGCCCGGCTCCGGAGCCGGGCGGTCGCCGGGCGGGGCCGCCGCGCCGGAGGCGGCGGCGCGCGCCGGGAAGCCGACGGGCACACGGTCCGGGCCGCGCCCGCTGTACCTGGGCACCTACACGTCCGTGGCGGGCGGCGGCACGGGCATCGGCCTCGCGGAGTACGACCCGGTCACGGGCGCCGTGACCGGCCGGGGCACCCTCACCGGGATCCCCGACCCCTCCTACCTCGCGGTGCACCCGGACGGCCGGACGCTGTACGCCGTCGACGAGCGCCCCGACGGCGGTGTGACCGCCGTTCGGCTCGCCGATCACGCGGTGCTCGGCACCCGCTCCACCGGCGGCGCCGGCACCTGCCACCTGTCCGTGCACCCCGGCGGGCGCTGGCTGCTGAGCGCCGACTACCGGTCCGGCAGCGTGGCCGTGCACCCGATCGACGGCTCCGGTGCGCTCGGCGAGCGCACCGACCTGGTGACGCACTCCAGCCCGCCGCCCGGTCCCGGGCAGCAGGGGCCCCACGCCCATCAGTTCGTCACGGCTCCGGACGGCCGCCACCTCCTCGCCGTCGACCTGGGCACCGACACCGTCTACACCTACCGCCTGGACCCCCGCAGCGGACGGCTCACCGAGACCTCCCGGGCACACACCCGGCCCGGCGCCGGGCCGCGCCACCTGACCTTCCACCCCGGCGGCCGCTACGTCTACCTGGCCGACGAGGTCGACGACACGGTCACCGTGTGCGCCTACGATCCGCCGACCGGGCGGCTGACCGTCGGCCGGCCGCAGTCCACGGGCTCCGGCCCGGGCACGAACTATCCGGCGCAGATGCTCGTCACCGCCGACGGCCGGTTCGCCTACCTCGCCAACCGGGGCGACAACACCCTGGCGCGCTACGCGGTCGAGGCGGACGGGTCCCGGCTCAGGCTGCTGGACACGGTGACGGTGGCCGGTGACTTCCCGCGCCAGATCGCCCTCTCGCCGGACGGCGGGCTGCTCTTCGCGGCGAACCAGAAGTCGAGCACGGTCAGCGTCTTCCATGTGGACCGGACGAGCGGCGCACTGCGTCCGGCGGGCGAGCCGTTCGCCTCACCGGTCGCCGTCTGCGCGCTGCCCCTGTAGGGAACGCGGGCAGGCGGTGGAGCCCGCCTGGGCGAGCAGGACGTGCATGCGCTCGGCGAGTTGGGCGAGGTCGTCGGCGGGCGCGTGAAACATCAGGCGTACATCGCCGTCGGTGCGGGCGCGCTCGACGCGCAGGGTCAGCGCGTGCCGGTCCACGGCGAGCGGCCGTACCCGCACCGCGCCGTGCAGGCTGTCGGGCCCGACGAGCCGGCTGAGCCGCTCCACCGCGTCGGGGTGGGCGTCGGCGAGGTGGGTGAGCAGCCGTGCCTCCGCCCGAGCGAGTGGGTCGGGCGCCGCGGCGGCGAACTCCTCGGGGTCCACCGCGACGGTGCCGGACGGCTCCCGCAGCAGCACGCGCGTCGGCTGGAACACCAGGTCCTCGCCCTCGCCGGCGAACCGTCCGGCGAGCCGCAGCCGGGCGCGGATCCGCCTGCGCACGGGGACGGGCGCGACGTCGGCGAACTCCACCACGGCGGGCAGCTCACCGCGGGGCGCGCACAGGGCGCTCACGCTCAGCACGCTGTCCTCGGACGGACGCAGGCGCACCCGGCCGTCCTCGTCGACCGTGTGCGCCCCGACGAAGTCCTCCCGGCCGCCCTCGGCGGTCACCGCGCAGGACCACGCGGCGGCGAGCACGGACCGCGCCCGCTGTGCCGCGCCGGGCACCGCCTCCCAGGTGTGGCTGTCACCCATCCCGACCTCCTTATTTTAGGTAAGCCTTGCCTAACTTACAGAAGATCGAGGCGCACGCCAACCAGGCACCGGGCATGGACAGAGGCATCTCAGGGGCGTGCGGAGGCACGGGCGGCGACGGACAGGGCGCACGCGGCGGTCTCCGACCGGACGCGGAGGCCCGAAGTTCCGCTCAGGGCGAGAGCACGCCCAGCAGCGCCCGTGCGCACAGGTCCCGCACCTGTTCGCGCGTCAGATCCGAACGGCGCAGCCACTCCAGGCAGACGGCGGTCGTGAACGCCAGCCAGCCGCGCACCGCGAGTTCGAGGTCGGGACGCCGCGCGGCGAGCGGGCCGAACTCGGGATCCGCGGCCAGCGCGGCCAGGATCTGCCGCTCCTGGGCGGCCAGAGCCCGCTGGTAGACGCGGCGCACGGCCTGGTCGCCCGCCGCGTCCGCGCGATGGAAGGCACGGTAGCCGTGCGCATGGGCCCGCACGTACTCCAGATAGGTGTCCAGCCCCGCCGCGAGCTGCTCCCGCACCGGCACTCCGGGCACGGCCGCGGTCATCCGCAGCATGCGCTCGCTCTCCCGCTCCACGACCGCCGCGAAGAAGTCCCGCTTGGTCGGGAAGTAGTGGTAGAGCAGCCCTCGCGAGACACCCGCGATCTCGGCGACCTGCTCGATCCACACGTCGTCGTACGGGCTTTCGGAGAACAGACGCGCCCCGACCGACAGCAGCTGCTCGCGGCGTTCCTCCGTGCTGAGCCGGCGGCGCGTGCGCTGCTCCCCCTGGTTCGCGGCCATGCCCGCACTCTACTTGACGCCGGTTCAACAGCCGGACCAGACTGCGAACCGCTATTGAATCCGCGTACAACACCGAGGCGACCGGGGGGACGAGCGCATGGCGCAGACGACGACCGGAACCGGACCGGCCGGACCCGCCGGATATGACGAGCTTCCGAAAGGATTCCGCGGTGCGGAGCTGGGCTGGCCGGAGCTGCACCGCATCCCGCATCCGCCGCACCGACTCCCGCTCCTCGGCGATGTGCTCGGCGCCCACCGGCGCAAGCCCGTGCAGGACTCGATGCGCTACGCCCGCGCACTCGGCCCGATCTTCCGGCGCCGGGTGTTCGGCAAGGAGTTCGTGTTCGTCTGGGGTGCGCGGCCGGCCGCCGACCTGGCGGACGAGACACGCTTCGCCAAGCACGTGGGCCTCGGCGTGGCCAACCTGCGGCCGGTCGCCGGGGACGGCCTGTTCACGGCGTACAACCACGAGCCCAACTGGCAGTTGGCGCACGACGTCCTGGCCCCGGGCTTCAGCCGGGAGGCGATGGCCGGCTATCACGTGATGATGCTGGACGTGGCCGCCCGGCTCACCGACCACTGGGACCGCGCGCTCGCCGCCGGGCGCACCGTGGACGTGCCCGGGGACATGACCAAGCTGACCCTGGAGACCATCGCGCGCACCGGCTTCGGCCACGACTTCGGCTCCTTCGAGCGCCCCCGGCCGCACCCGTTCGTCACCGCGATGGTCGGCACCCTCTCCTACGCGCAGCGGCTCAACACGGTCCCGGCCCCGCTGGCCCCGTACCTGCTGCGGGGTGCGACCCGCCGCAACGCCGCCGACATCGCCTACCTCAACCGGACGGTCGACGACCTCGTCCGCGCCAGGCGCACGGCGGGTGGCGACGCGGCCGGCGACGGGGACCTGCTCGACCGGATGCTCCGGACGGCTCACCCGGACACCGGGGAGCGGCTGTCCCCCGAGAACGTGCGCCGCCAGGTGATCACCTTCCTGGTCGCGGGTCACGAGACCACCTCGGGCGCGCTGTCCTTCGCGCTGCACCACCTCGCCCGGCACCCGGAGGTCGCCGCCCGCGCCCGGGCCGAGGTGGACCGTGTGTGGGGAGACACGCCGGCGCCCGGCTACGAGCAGGTCGCCAAACTGCGGTACGTGCGCCGGGTGCTGGACGAGTCACTGCGGCTCTGGCCGACGGCGCCCGCCTTCGCCCGTGAGGCCCTGCGGGACACGGTGCTGGGCGGAGAGCATCCGATGCGCCGGGGCGCCTGGGCGCTGGTGCTGACGACGATGCTGCACCGCGACCCCGAGGTGTGGGGCGCGGACGCCGAGCGGTTCGACCCGGACCGGTTCGAGGCACGGGCCGTACGGGCCCGCCCGCCGCACGTCTTCAAGCCGTTCGGCACCGGAGCCCGGGCCTGTATCGGCCGCCAGTTCGCCCTGCACGAGGCGACGCTGGTCCTCGGTCTGCTGCTGCGCCGCTACGACCTGCACGCCGATCCGGGGTACCGGCTGAGGGTGACCGAGCGGCTGACCCTCATGCCGGAGGGCCTGCGGCTGCGCCTCGAGCGGCGGACGGCCCCCCTCGCGCCGCCGCCCTCGGGCGCGGCCGGGGTGGCTCGGGTGCCGTCCTCGGACGACCGGGTTCCGGTCCCGGACGGGGAAGGGCGTTCAGCCCCGCGCTGCCCAGTGCACCGGACGGGTCACTGACGCGGGCAGCCGGGTGCGCTCGTTGCCACGGGCCGCGTCGAGCTGGGGCTGGGTCAGGAAGAACGCACCGGTCAGATCCGCGTCCGTCAGGTCGGCGTCCCGCAGATCGGCGCCGATCAGATCAGCGCCGCGCAGATCGGCGCCGGTGAGGTCGGCGGCGATCAGGTAGGCGCCGCGCAGGCTGACCCCGCGCAGATCGGCCCGCCGCAGCCGGGCACCGACCAGGTCGGCGCCCCGCCGGTCCTTGCCTCTGCCCTTCCCGCCACGGACCGCGGACCGGACCAGGTCGCTGGTGCGCAGCAGGAGCACGTTGACGTCCTGGCGGTGGGCGCCGACGTCCAGCGCGGTGAGCTCCCCGGGGGGCAGCAGGGTGAGTCGCTCGGTCTTCGCCAGGGCCTGGCGCAGGTCGGCGTGGACGGGACGGGCGGCGGGCAGACCCAGCGCCTCGGTGAGGTACCAGAGCAGCTCGTGGAGCTGGCGGACCACCGGAAACACCTCGAACATCCGCCGGGCGTCCTCCCGGGAGCCGTCACGCCAGTCCCGGCCGGCGAAGGTGACCTGGGAGACCTTCTGGCCGGCGCCGAAGCAGTCGTAGACCGTGCAACCGGTGAAGCCCTTCTGCCTGAGCCGCGCGTGGATGCCGCACCGGTGGTCGCCCCGGAGGTTCGGGCAGGGCTTCCCGGCCGGCTTGTCGAGCGCGAAGTCCGCCGAGGCGGCGAAGGGCAGGGCCACGCAGCACAGCCCGAAGCAGCGCGCGCAGTCGCCGCGCAGGTCGGACCGGTGGGGCACGTCCGTCCGGCCGGCCGGGCCGGCTGTCTGATCTGGCATGCCGTCCACCCTACTGACCTGCGGGGCCGCCTCCGGACCACCCCGGTCGGCGCAGGAAGACGGCGCTGGCCGCCGTGAAGCGTTCCGGGTCGTCGAGCCAGGGATGGTGCCCGGCGCCGGGCTGGACGACCAGTCCGGCGTGGTGGAACAGCCCGGCGTACTCGGCCATCGCGGCCGGTGGGGAGTTCAGGTCGACTTCGCCGGCGAGCACCAGCACGGGTGCGGGCAGCCGGGCGAGGGCCGAGCGGGTGGCCTCCGGGTCGTAGGCGCCGCCGCCGCCGTAGACGGCCGCGGCCTCGCTGTTCTTCTGCTCGGCGTCCGCCGCGTCCAGGGCCCGGGCGGACTCGTCCCAGCGGCCGTGCAGGAAGGGGGCGATGGCCTCCCACTGCCCGTCCGCGGTTCTGCCCTTCACCACGTCCTCCAGAGCGGCGTACGCCGTCGGGAACCAGGGTTCGCTCCGGCGCTGCCGCGCCGTGGCCAGCCGCACCTCCGCCGTGATCGTGATGCCGACGGCCGCCACGCTCGGCGTGATCAGCGCGAGCCGTCCCACGCGTCGGGGGTGGCGGCTCGCGTAGAGGACCGCCAGGTTCGCGCCGGCGCAGTGCGCCAACAGGTCCACACGCTCGACGCCGAGGTGTTCCCGCAGCGCCTCGACGTCGTCGACGAGTCGGTCGCAGCGGTAGCCGGCCGGGTCCCGCAGGATCGCCGACTGTCCGCTGCCCCGCAGGTCCAGGATCACCAGTCGCCGGTGGGCGGACAGGCCCCCGAGGTCGCCGAGATAGGCCGAGGCCCGTACGGGACCGCCCGGCAGGCAGACCACCGGCGGGCCGTCACCGCTCACGTGGTAGGCGAGGCGGGTTCCGTCGTGGGCGGAGAAGGCGGGCATGGCGAGGAGCCTGTCAGCGGGCGGGCCGGCCGGGCAACCGGATCGTCCGTCCCGCGACCTTTCCCGCGCCGGCGGCGGTCAGTGGGCCAGGACGGCGGGCAGGTCCAGCCGTTCCAGCCGCTCGGTGTCGGCCAGGATGTACATGTGGGTGATCCGGCCGTCGGCGACGGTGACGCCCATGACCGACAGCGGCCGGCCCTCGGGCGCGTTGGCCACGCCGACCGTGCCGTTGACCAGGACGAGCCGGGCCGACCCCGCGTACGGGGAGAAGGTGAGCGCCTGCGCGGCCACCGTCCTGGCGCCGTGGACCACCTTGGAGACGGCGCCGCCCCGGACCAGGGCTCCGGCGTCGACCCGGAGCACCACGTCGGGGTGGAGCACGGCCACCAGTGCCTCGAAGTCGCCGCCGCGCGACGCGGCGAGGAAGGCGTCGAGGACCTGCCGCTGCCGTCCGAGGTCGGTCTCGGTGGACGGGGTGGCGCCCTGGACCCGGCGCCGGGCACGACTGGCGAGCTGCCGGGTCGCGGCCGAGGTGCGCTCCACGATCGGGGCGATGTCGTCGAACGGCACCGCGAACAGGTCGTGCAGCACGAACGCCAGCCGCTCGTCCGGCTCCAGCATCTCCAGCACGACCAGCAGGGCGAGCCCCACCGAGTCGGCCTGGAGCGCCTCCTGCTCGGGGTCGATCCGGGTCAGCGGTCGCAGCACGGGGTCGGGGACGAAGGTCTCGTCCATGGGTTCCTCGCGGCGCGAGGTGCGGGTGCGCAGCAGATCGAGGCAGATCCGGCCGGTCACGGTGGTCAGCCAGGCGGTCAGGTTGTCGATGGCATCCGCGTCCGCGCGGGTCAGCCGCAGCCAGGCCTCCTGCACGGCGTCCTCGGCCTCCGGCAGCGAGCCGAGCATGCGGTAGGCCACCGCCCTCAGTTGACCCCGGTGCTCCTCGAAGCGCCGCGCCAGGATCTCCTGGTCACCCGTCCCGGTCATCCTCTGCCCCCCGTCCGCGTCCCCTGTCCCGGTCCTTGCGGATCAGCCTAAGGGCTGTCCCGCGATCCCCGGCGGGCGCGCGACGCCGGCTACGCCTTGCCGCGTTGTCGGAACATCCGCATACGCCCAGTATGCGGACGCCCCTGCGCCTTGCGATGATCCCCCACTGCCTGAACGGCGTGGGAGGTGCCCCGGCATCCGACGCCGCGCGCCGATCCACCGCGGATCACGGGACAGCCCTTGGACGCGCCGATGCGCGGAGTCCGCGACCGGGCTGCCCGCGAGCGGCCCGGACCACGTCAGTCGTCCTGGGACGGCGCCGCGGTGAGGCGCCGGTACAGCTCCCAGCCGGCCCGCTCGACCCAGTTGTGCAGCAGCTTGCCGTCCTCGCGTACCGCCCACACCGCGATACCGGAGAAGGAGATCGGCCGCCCGTCGGCCTCGGTGCCCATGACGCCGTTGTTCAGCCCGTGCACGCACCAGCGGGAGGCCACCCGGCTGCCGTCCTGGTTCTGGAAGGTCTCGGCGACCTCCAGCCGCAGGTCGCCGACCTGGTCGAGGAAGTCCCTGATCCAGGCCTTGAAGTTGTCACGGCCCTCGATGCGCTCGCCCGCGTTGGTGATCACGAAGTCCTCGACGACGAAGTCGTCCGCCTTGTCGGGATCGTGCGCGTTCCACACCTGCTCCCAGAACGCCTCGACGATCTCGACGGAGTTCGCGTACGCCATGGCATCCTCCAACGGTTCGACCGACCATGTCCCACACCGCCGAGCTGTACCCCGGTGGGAATATGGCGCACCACTCACGGCTCCGGAGCACCCGGACGACCGCTTTCCTCCGTGGCCGGGGCGCGGGTGCCGCCGCCGCTTCGGGCCGCTGCCCTTCACGTCGCAGGCGCCGGGCAACGGGCAGCGGCTGGAGCCGACCGCCTTCGGCTCCGTCGTGGCGGCGGACCGGCCGCCGCTCACGGCGCGCCGCCGGGCCGGCCCCGCGGGGCGAAGGTGCCCGTCGTCAGACGTCGTCGCGGACCAGGGCCAGCAGCCGGTCCAGGACGCGTGGCCCGCCGGCCCGCACCCCGTCGTGCTCGAACTCGTCGGTGACCCAGGTGCGCAGCCCGCGGATCGCACGGGCGGTGTCCAGGGCGTGCTCGGTGTCGACATACATGTCGTCGTGGTAGACGGCCGCGGCCACCGGGACCTTGTTGGCGGCGAGTCGGGCGGGGTCGTACAGGGGTCGCCAGTCGGTGCGGGCGGCGAGCAGGTCGGCGGTCTCGCGCAGCGGACGCAGCGCCGGGTCGCAGTCGAACGTCCAGGGATGCACGGACTCGCCGGTGAACAGCACCGGTCCGTCGCCCGCCAGTGCCTTGGCCGCGTCGAACTGCGGGAACTCCCCGCGGACCCGCTCGGCGGACCAGGCGGTGGGACGAGCGTCCTGACCGTAGATCGCCTCGTGGACGAGGGCGTACAGCGGATGCCCGGCGTACGACAGCAGGCCCTGGACCTCCTCCTGGAAGGCGTCGGACAGGGCGGGGCCGTGCGGTGTGCGGACGAAGGCGTGTTCCAGGAGGAAGTGGAGGCGGTGGCTGCCGTCTCCGGTGCCGAGCAGGAGGCCGAGGGACTGGAAGGCCTCGGCGGTGAGGCGGTAGCCGTTCGGGAGCACGACCTCGTGGGTGAGGAGGTGGTCGGCGATGCGGCGGACCCGCTCGACGTCCTGCGGGTAACGGGCGTAGTGGGCAGCGACCTTGCGCTCGATGCGCGGGTAGGCGGCCCGGTAGACGTCGTCGGCGTGGGCGTCCAGGGCGGGCAGGCCGCCGGTGATCACAGCGGCGGCCAGGCCCTCGGGGTGCAGGGAGAGGTAGCTGACCGCGCAGAAGCCGCCGAAGCTCTGGCCGAGGACCGTCCAGGGGGCGCCGCCGGTCAGCGCCGGGCGGATCGCCTCGCAGTCGCGGACGATCGAGTCGGCACGGAAGTGGGTGAGGTAGTGGGACTGCTCGGCCGGCCCGCCGCGCAGCGGCAGGGTCTGGCGGTTGGCGGGCGTGGAGCGGCCGGTGCCGCGCTGGTCCAGGAGCAGGACACGGTAGTCCTCCAGGGCGCGGCCGAGCCAGGCCTGCTTGCCGACGAAACGATTCGCCCCGAACCCCGGGCCGCCCTGGAGGTAGACCAGCCACGGCAGGTCCCGTCCCCCGTCCGCCTTGTCGCTCGCGACGGCCTCACGGGCGTAGAGCTCGATCGTCTCCCCCGCCGGGTCGTCGTGGTCGAGCGGCACGGTGAAGGAGTGGTCGGTGAGGACGACGCCGGGCTGGCGGTAGCTGACGGTCAACGGATCTCCTGATGACGCAGGGTTTACGGCCGCGTCCCAGTTCAACACATGTCCCTCCGCCGTCCGAGCCCCGGGGATCATGAATTTTGCTGTACATCCGTTCAGTGCACGCTGAACGGACGGTCAGCGGCCGGGCAACGTGGAGCTGCGCACCACCAGTTCGGGCTGGAGCACCACCCGCCGGTGCTCGTGCGCGCTCCCCGCTCCCTCACGCGCCTCGGTCTCCTCCAGCAGCAGCTCCGCCGCGAGAGCGCCCATGGTGACGGCGGGCTGGCGCACCGAGGTGAGCGGGACGGCCGCGGCGGCCGCGAACTCGATGTCGTCGTAGCCGACGATCGCGAGGTCGTCGGGGACGCCGACCCCGGCGGCGTACATGGCCTGGAGGACGCCCAGGGCGAGCAGGTCGTTGGCGCAGAACACGGCCGTGGGCCGGTCGGCGAGACCGAGGAGACGGGCACCCGCGTCCCGGCCGGCGGCCACGTCCAGGCGTTCGGTGGGCAGTTCGCGCAGCACGTCGGGCCCGAGGCCCGCCTCGCGCAGCGCGGTCAGGGCGCCGGTGCGGCGGTCGCGGACCTGGTTCAGGCCGGGCGGGCCGCTGACGTACGCGATGGAGCGGTGCCCGGCGTCCACCAGGTGCCGTACCGCCAGGGCGCCGCCCGCCACGTCGTCCACGGACACCGAGCACTCGCTGGCTCCCTCGGCCACCCGGTCGACCAGGACGAAGGGGATGTTGTGCCGGCGGAAGACCGCGATGTTGCGGCCGGTGGCGTCGGTCGGGGTGAGCAGGACGCCGCGCACCCGTTGCTCGGCGAAGAGCGAGAGGTACTCGGCCTCCTCGCTGACGCTCTGCGCGCTGTTGCAGACCATCACGCCGAGCCCGGCCTCGCGGGCGGCCCGCTCGGCGCCGCGGGCGACGTCGACGAAGAACGGGTTGCCCATGTCGAGGACGAGCAGCCCCATGATCCGGCTGCGGCCGGCCCGCAGCTGCCGCGCGGACTCGCTGCGGACGTAGCCGAGGCGGTCGATCGCGGAGAGCACCCGGGCGCGGGTCTGGGTGGCCACGGTCTCGGGACGGTTGATGACGTTCGAGACCGTGCCCACGGAGACACCTGCGGCGCGGGCGACGTCCTTGATACCCACCGACTGGGTCATCGGCTGAAGACCTCCGGGAAGACGAGGGGCGGCGGGCGGGGGTTCACATTACCGCCACCGCGCGCACACCAGAGCGGATCAGGCAGGCAGTTCGAAGTCGACGACATGGAGCGGCGAGGGCGTGGTGCCGCTCGATCTCTCCTGGCAGAGGAACGACAGGACGTTGTCCGCCCCGACGCGCGTCTCGTCGATCACGACCTCCCCGAAGGCGTGCAGGCCGCCGCCGTCGAAGAGCAGGGTCCAGTCGCTGTGGCCGGAGGCCTTCGAGGCGGCGGCGATCCTGCCGTGGGGCAGGACGGCGTAGGCGTTGTCGTAGCGGTCAAGGACGAGTCCGCTGCGCCCGCCGGCACGCAGGGGGACGGGGATCTCGGTCTTGCGCCAGGTGCCGGCGACGTCCTTGCGGAGGTGGAAGGCGCGGCCGTGCGCGGTGCGCTCGGCGACGTGGTCGCCGGTGCGTGGGCCGAGGCGGACCGGGACGTGGCTGACGAGCGCGTGCGGCAGCCCGGCCGAGTCGGTCCACTGGCTCTCCTGGTTCATCAGGCAGTGGCCGGGATCGAGCGGGTCCACGACGAGTCCGGGGCTGGTCACGGCGACCTTGTCCGGGCCGCCCGTGGTGCCGACGACGCGGCCCGCGTCGTTGCGCCAGGTGCGGCCGCGGTCGGTGGAGTACACGTAGCCGGTGTCGTGGTTGGCCAGGCCTCCGCCGCCGGTCACCGCCCCGTTCCGCTCGCGCCAGGTGAAGAAGGCGTGCAGCCGGCCGTTCGCGTCGTAGTCGATGCCGTGCAGGTACATGTTGCGGGCGGTCGAGGTCCCGTGCTCGCCGGTGTAGCTGCCGCCGGAGTCGGTCCACTCCCCCAGGCGGGTCCAGGCCGAGCCGTCGTACTCGGCGAGGGCGCACCGGCCGTCGCCGCTCACACCGTCGCGGTAGCTCAGCTGGAGCCCGCCGTCGGGGGTGGAAACGAACTGCGGGTAGGTGAAGCGGGAGGTGAGCGTGAGCCCGTCGAGTGTCGTGGCCACGGCGCCGAAGGCCTCGGGCGTCCAGGCGGTGGCCGTCGGGTCGTCGAGGAGTCCGGCGGCCGACTTGACGTAGTGGAAGCCGTCGCTGTGCGAGTCCATGTTCAGGTGGAGCCGGCCGTCGGCCCGCGAGACGCCCATGCAGATGACGTTGTGGGAGTCGTCCGCCCCCAGCCGGTGGGGCAGGGTGACGGTGGACCAGGCCGAGTCGCCCAGGGCGCGGCGCGCGACCACGGCGTGCCGGCTCGCGGTGTACCAGGCCGCGTACTGGTGGCCCCGGCAGGTCAGCAGGCCGCTCTTCTGGAAGGAGTTGGTGTTGACCAGGCCGTCGTAGGAAACGAAGTAGACGGCCCGGGCGTCCAGCAGGGTGCGGCCCTTGAAGGTGAGCGACGGTCTCATGGCAGGCTCCGGGTCAGGCGAGGTGGAAGACCTCGGTGAGAGGCTTCATGGCCTCGTCGGGCCGGGCGCCGTCCAGCGACTCGAAGAAGGGCGCCATCTCGGCCTGCCACCGGGCGTTGACGTCGGTGGCCTCCATGCCCGCCTTGGCGTCCTCGAAGTCCTCGGTCTCCAGATAGCCGACGAGAAGGCCGTCGTCGCGCAGGAAGAGCGAGTAGTTGTGCCAGCCGGTGGCCGAGAGCGCCTCGCGCATCTCGGACCACACGGCGGCGTGGCGTTCGCGGTACTCGGCGATCTTGTCCTCGCGGACCTTGAGGAGGAAACAGACGCGCTGCATGAAGTACCGCTCCCGGGGTGAAGGGGGTTGAGACGATCAGAAGTCGAACTGGTCGATGTTCTTGGCGTCGAACACCGTCGGCTTGCCGAGGTTGATCACGCCGTCCTTGCCGATGGTGTAGCTGCCCATGTCACCGGCCTCGAAGGTCTCGCCCTCCTTGCCGGTGATCTGCCCGGAGGACAGGGCGACGGCGGTGTGGGCGGCCAGCTCGCCCAGCTTGGCCGGGTCCCACAGCTCGAAGGCCTCGACGGTGCCGTTCTTGACGTACTTGCGCATGTCGTTGGGCGTGCCGAGACCGGTCAGCTTGACCTTGCCCTTGTACTTGGAGCCGGACAGGTACTGGGCGGCGGCCTTGATGCCGACGGTGGTCGGGGAGATGATCCCCTTCAGGTTCGGGTACTGCTGGAGCAGGCCCTGGGTCTGCTGGAAGGACGCCTGGGCGTCGTCGTTGCCGTAGGCGACCTTGACCAGCTTGATGTCCTTGTACTTGGGGTCCTTCAGCTCCTCCTTCATGAAGCCGATCCAGGTGTTCTGGTTCGTGGCGGTCTGCGCGGCGGACAGGATCGCGATCTCGCCCTTGTAGCCGATCTGCTGAGCGAGCAACTGGACCTCGGTGCGGCCGAGATCCTCGGCGGAGGCCTGGGAGACGAACGCGTTGCGGCAGTCGGGCTTGGTGTCGGAGTCGTAGGTGACGACCTTGATGCCGTTGTTCATGGCCTGCTCGAGCGCGGTGCACAGGGCGCCGGGGTCCTGCGCGGACACGGCCATCGCGTCCACCTGCTGCTGGGTGAGCGTGTTGACGTAGGAGACCTGGCCGGAGGTGTCGGTGGCGCTGGAGGGGCCGACCTCCTTGTACTTCTCGCCGAGGGCCTCCAGGGCCTTCTTGCCGCCGCTGTCGGCGGAGGTGAAGTAGGGGTTGTTGACCTGCTTGGGCAGGAAGCCGACGGTCAGGCCCTTCTTCGTCGCGGCGTTCGGGTCCGCCTTGCCGGCCGAGGAGGCCGCCGCGCCACCGTCGTTCTTCACGTCGTTCTTGGTGGTGCCGCCGCAGGCGGTGACGGCCAGGGCGAGGGAGGTGACGGCGGCCAGGGCCGCGCAGGTACGGCGGATCGATGCTCTGCGCATGAGGGTTCCTTACGAGGAGTGCGGGACGAGGGAGTACGGGCCTGGATGACGGGGGCGAGGGAGCACGAGCGCGTCAGCGGGTCGGTGCGGGCGCCTTGGCCGCGGGGGCCGAGGCCGCCCGGCGCCCGGCTCGGGCCACCGCGATCTGGCGTGCGACGCGAGGGCCGAGCACGGAGACGACCAGCAGGACGCCGGTGACGACGATCTGCGACTGGGCGGAGACGTTGACCAGGCTCATCACGTTCTGGAGCGCGCCGAGCAGGAACACTCCGGCGACGGCGCCGCCGAGGGTGCCCTTGCCGCCGTCGAAGTCGATGCCGCCGAGCAGGACGGCCGCGACCACGGAGAGCTCCAGTCCGGTGGCGTTGTCGTAGCGGGCGCTGGCGTAGTGCAGGGCCCAGAAGACGCCGGTGAGCGCGGACATCAGGCCGGTGGCGACGAACAGGATCAGCTTGTGGCGCTTGACCCGGATGCCGGCGAACCGGGCCGCCTCCTCGGCGGCGCCGATCGCGAACAGCGACCGGCCGAACGGGGTGGCGTGCAGCGTGACCACGGCGATCGCCAGCAGCACCAGGAAGGGCAGGAAGGCCTGCGGCAGGAAGGTGTCGCCGAGACGCCCGGCCGCGAAGTCGAGGTACTGGGTGGGGAAGTCGGTCACCGCGTCCGAACCGAGCACGATCTGCGCGATGCCCCGGTAGGCGGCCAGGGTGCCGATGGTGACGGCCAGGGACGGCAGTCCGAGCCGCGTCACCAGCAGGCCGTTGACCAAGCCGCACACCCCGCCCAGCACCAGGCACAGCGGGATGATCGTCTCGATGGCCATGCCCTGGTTCCACAGCGCCCCCATGACCGCGCCCGACAGCCCGGCGGTGGAGGCGACCGACAGGTCGATCTCACCGGCGACGACCAGCAGCGTCATGGGAAGGGCGATCAGCGCGATCGGCAGGGTGTTGCCGATCAGGAACGACAGGTTCAGGGCGTTGCCGAAGCCGTCGACGAAGCCGAAGGAGAACAGCAGGACGACGACGAGCAGGGCGCCGACGACGGTGTCCCAGCGGACGGCACGGGAGAGGGACTCAGGCATGGCGGGCGTTCCTCTTCTTCAGGGCCGAGGCCACGCGCAGCGCGACGATCCGGTCGACCGCGATGGCGAGCAGGAGCAGGATGCCGTTGATCGCGAGAACCCAGACGGAGCTGACGCCGAGGGCGGGCAGCACGCTGTTGATGGAGGTCAGCAGCAGGGCGCCGAGAGCCGCTCCGTAGACGCTGCCGGAGCCGCCGGTGAAGACCACGCCGCCGACCACGACCGCGCTGACCACGGTGAGTTCGTAACCGTTGCCGGTGCCGGAGTCGACGTTGCCGAACCGCGCCAGGTACATCGCCCCGGCGAGGCCCGCCAGGCCGCCGCAGAAGGTGTACGCGGCCAGCATGCGCCGGCGGACCGGGATGCCGGCGAGCCGGGCGGCCTCCGGGTTGGAGCCGAGCGCGTACAGTTCGCGACCACCGGAGAAGTGCTTCAGGTAGTACGCCGTGCCGACGAGCACCACGAGCGCGATCAGCGCCAGGTACGGCACCGCGAAGATCCCGCCGGAGCCGAAGTCGACGAAGCCGCCGGGCAGGTCGGCCGCGGTGATCTGGCGCGAGCCCACCCAGATGGAGTCGATGCCCCGGATGATGTAGAGCGTGCCGAGGGTGACGACGAGCGCGGGCACCTGGCCGAGGCTGACCAGCAGGCCGTTGAGCAGGCCGAAGCCGACGCCCAGGAGCACCGCCAGCACGATGGCCACCAGCGCGTTGCCGCCGCCGTGCAGGTAGGTGCCGGCGGCGAAGGCGCTGATGCCGAGCGTGGAGCCGACCGACAGGTCGACGTTGCGGGTGATGACGACCAGCGACTGGCCGGTGGCGACCAGCACCAGGATGGTCGCGTTCAGCAGCAGGTCCTTGATGCCCTGCTGGGAGAGGAACTCGCTGTTGCCGGCCTGGGTGACGGCGATCATCACCAGGAAGACGACGAGGATGGCGAGTTCGCGCATCTTGAACACCCGGTCGACGAGCCGGGTGCCGCTGGACTTGGGCGCCTCGGTGGCGGAGGCGGGGTTGGGGGCGGTCACGGTCACGCGGCCCTCCCCGTGGCTGCGGCCATCACGGTTTCCTCGGTGGCGTCGGAGCGGGGGATCTCGGCGGTCAGCCGGCCCTCGTGCATCACGAGCACGCGGTCGGCCATGCCGAGGATCTCGGGCAGGTCGGAGGAGATCATCAGGACGGCGACGCCGTCGGCGGCGAGCTGGGACAGCAGCCGGTGCACCTCGGCCTTGGTGCCGACGTCGATGCCGCGGGTGGGCTCGTCGACGATCAGCACCTCGGGGCCGGTGGCGAGCCACTTGGCCAGGACCACCTTCTGCTGGTTGCCCCCGGAGAGCGTGGAGACGGCGTCCGCGATCCTGGCGTACTTCACCTGGAGCTTGACCGCCCAGTCCAGGGAGCGGCTGCGTTCGGCGCCGCGGTCCACCAGGCCGGCCCTCCTCGTCGTACGGAGTCCGGTGAGTCCGATGTTGCGTTCGATGGACATGTCCATCACCAGGCCCTGAGCGCGCCGGTCCTCGGGGACGAGGGCGAGCCCGGCGGCCATCGCGGTGGACGGGGCGCCGTTGGTGAGCCGGCGCCCGCCGACCTCCACCTCACCGGCGTCCCAGCGGTCGACGCCGAAGACGGCCCGGGCGACCTCCGTGCGCCCGGCACCAACCAGTCCGGCCAGGCCGACGATCTCGCCGCGCCGTACCTCGAAGGAGACGTCGGTGAAGACGCCCTCGCGGGTCAGCCGGCGCACGCTGAGCGCCACCTCGCCCGGGGTCACGTCCTGCTTGGGGTAGAGCTCGTCCAGATCGCGGCCGACCATGCGGCGCACCAGATCGTCCTCGGTCATGCCCTCCAGCGGCTCGCTGGCGATCCAGGCGCCGTCCCGCAGGGTGGTCACCCACCGGCAGATCTCGAAGATCTCCTCCAGGCGGTGGGAGATGAACAGCACCGCGGCGCCCTGCTCGCGCAGGGTGCGGACGACTCCGAACAGGCGGGCCACCTCGCTGCCGGTGAGGGCGGCGGTGGGCTCGTCCATGATCAGGACTCGGGCGTCGAAGGAGAGCGCCTTGGCGATCTCGACGATCTGCTGGTCGGCGATGGACAGGCCGCGTGCGGGGCGGTCGGGGTCGAGGTCGACACCGAGCCGGCGCATCAGGCCGGCGGTGGCCTCGTGGGTGGCCTTGTGGTCGATCCGGCCGAGGGCGCGCCGGGGCTGGCGCCCCACGAAGATGTTCTCGGCGATCGACAGGTCGGGGAAGAGCGTGGGCTCCTGGTAGATCACGGCGATGCCGGCGTCGCGGGCGTCGCCGGGTCCGTGGAAGACGACGGGCTCGCCGTCGAGCAGCACCTGGCCGGCGTCGGGCCGGTGCACCCCGGCGAGGGTCTTGATGAGGGTCGACTTGCCCGCGCCGTTCTCCCCGGCGAGGGCGTGCACCTCCCCCGGAAACAGTTCCAGGGACACGTTCTTGAGGGCACGCACCGCGCCGAAGGACTTCGAGATGTCCCTGAGCGCCAGCACCGGGGCCGGACCCGTGTCGGACGGGTGGGTCATTGGGGGCTCCTCGACGACGCCGGCCGGCAGCCGTACCGGGTCGTGAAAGGTTTCAACTTGGTTGCCGGGACGTTAGGCATGGAGCCGATGTCACGTCAATGGGTACGGATCGAAAAAATTCGGTGATTCAAGGGTCACGGAGGGGTCTCGAAGAAGAGGTCGGCTCCGGGGGGTTGACACCCCCCTTCACGGCCCATAGCTTCCGGTTCTGAATCGTTTCACAGCCAAGCCGTTCAAAAGCCGTCCATAGGCTTTCCACCCCTTGTCACAGGAGCCCTGCAGTGACCGAGCTCGCCGCGGTGAAGGCCGCGCTCAAGACCCAGGCCGTCGAGACGCCGTCGTGGGCGTACGGGAACTCGGGGACCCGTTTCAAGGTGTTCGCGCAGGCCGGTGTCCCGCGCACACCGCGCGAGAAACTGGACGACGCGGCGAAGGTGCACGAGTTCACCGGCGTCGCCCCGACCGTCGCCCTGCACATCCCCTGGGACCGGGTCGACGACTACGCCGCCCTCGCCGCGCACGCCGAGGAACGCGGCGTGCGGCTGGGCGCGATCAACTCCAACACCTTCCAGGACGACGACTACAAGCTGGGCAGCATCTGCCACCCGGACGCGGCGGTACGCCGCAAGGCGGTCGACCATCTGCTGGAGTGCGTCGAGATCATGGACGCCACCGGATCGCGGGACCTGAAGCTGTGGTTCGCCGACGGGACGAACTACCCCGGGCAGGACGACATCCGCGCCCGGCAGGACCGGCTCGCCGAGGGGCTCGCCGAGGTGTACGAGCGGCTGGGCGAGGGCCGGCGGATGCTGCTGGAGTACAAGTTCTTCGAGCCGGCCTTCTACGCCACGGACGTCCCCGACTGGGGCACGGCCTACGCGCACTGCCTCAAGCTCGGGCCGAAGGCGCAGGTCGTGGTGGACACCGGACACCACGCGCCGGGCACCAACATCGAGTTCATCGTGGCGACGCTGCTGCGGGAGAACAAGCTCGGCGGGTTCGACTTCAACTCCCGCTTCTACGCCGACGACGATCTGATGGTGGGCGCGGCCGACCCCTTCCAGCTGTTCCGGATCATGTACGAGGTGGTGCGCGGCGGCGGGTTCACGCCCGAGGTCGCGTTCATGCTCGACCAGTGCCACAACATCGAGGCGAAGATCCCGGCGATCATCCGGTCGGTGATGAACGTGCAGGAGGCCACGGCGAAGGCCCTGCTCGTCGACCGTGACGCGCTGGCCGCCGCGCAGGCCTCGGGTGACGTGCTGGAGGCCAACGCCGTGCTGATGGACGCCTACAACACGGACGTGCGGCCGTTGCTCCGTGAGGTGCGGGAGGAAATGGGGCTGGACCCCCAGCCTCTCGCGGCGTACCGGCGGTCCGGGTGGGCCGAGAAGATCGTCGCGGAGCGAGTGGGCGGGCAGCAGGCCGGTTGGGGCGCGTGAGCGTCCACCGGGTCCGTGTCTGTAGCGGGGTGCCGGCCGGTGGTGGCTGAGCGCCCCCGCGGCGGAGCCACTGATCAATACGGCCCCGCGCCCCGTCGATCCACTCCCCTCGTCTCTCGAAAAGGAACCTCCATGTCACTCCACCCCGAAGCCTCCGCCCTCCTCGACCGTTCCCACCGCCTCGGCGCCGATCCCCGCAACACCAACTACGCCGGCGGCAACGCGTCCGCGAAGGGCGCTGCCACCGACCCCGTCACCGGCCAGGACGTCGAGCTGATGTGGGTCAAGGGCTCCGGGGGCGACCTCGGCACGCTCACCGAGAACGGTCTCGCCGTGCTGCGGCTGGACCGGCTGCGGGCCCTCGTCGAGGTGTACCCGGGAGTCGAACGCGAGGACGAGATCGTCGGCGCGTTCGACTACTGCCTGCACGGCAAGGGCGGGGCCGCGCCCTCCATCGACACGGCCATGCACGGCCTGGTCGACGCCAAGCACGTGGACCATCTGCACCCCGACTCCGGAATCGCGCTCGCCTGCGCGGCCGACGGGGAGAAGCTGACCGCCGAGTGTTTCGGCGACACGGTGGTGTGGGTGCCCTGGCGGCGTCCCGGCTTCCAGCTGGGACTGGACATCGCCGCGATCAAGAAGGCCAACCCGCAGGCCATCGGGTGCGTTCTCGGCGGGCACGGGATCACCGCGTGGGGTGGCACCTCCGAGGAGTGCGAACGCAACTCGCTGCGCATCATCCGGACCGCCGAGCAGTTCCTCGCCGAGCGCGGCAAGGCGGAGCCCTTCGGGCAGGTGATCGAGGGGTACGAGGCGCTGGACGAGGCAGGGCGGCGGGAGCGGGCCGCGGCCCTGGCGCCGTACGTCCGGGCCGTGGCCTCGCAGGACAGGCCGCAGGTCGGGCACTTCGACGACTCCGAGGTGGTCCTCGACTTCCTGTCGCGGGCCGAACATCCGCGGCTGGCCGCGCTGGGCACCTCCTGCCCGGACCACTTCCTGCGCACCAAGGTGCGGCCCCTGGTGCTCGACCTGCCGCCGGCCGCCCCGCTGGACGAGGCGATCGCCCGGCTCAAGGAACTGCACGCCGAGTACCGCGCGGAGTACGCCGCCTACTACGAGCGGCACGCGACGCCGGACTCCCCCGCCATGCGCGGTGCCGACCCGGCGATCGTGCTCGTCCCGGGGGTGGGCATGTTCTCCTTCGGCAAGGACAAGCAGACCGCGCGGGTGGCCGGCGAGTTCTACGTCAACGCCGTCAACGTGATGCGCGGGGCCGAGGCCGTCTCGACGTACGCGCCGATCGAGGAGGCCGAGAAGTTCCGCATCGAGTACTGGTCGCTGGAGGAGGCCAAGCTCCGGCGGATGCCGAAGCCGAAGCCGCTGGCGACCCGGGTGGCGCTGGTGACCGGCGCGGGCAGCGGCATCGGCAAGGCGATCGCCCGGCGGCTGGTCGCCGAGGGCGCGTGCGTCGTCGTCGCCGATCTCAACGCCGAGAACGCCGCGGCCGTCGCCGAGGAGCTGGGCGGGCCGGACAAGGCGGTGGCCGTGACCGTGGACGTGACGGACGAGGAGCGGATCGCCGCCTCGTTCCGTCAGGCCGTGCTCGCCTTCGGCGGGGTCGACCTGGTCGTCAACAACGCCGGTATCTCCATCTCCAAGCCGCTGCTGGAGACCACCGCCCAGGACTGGGACCTCCAGCACGACATCATGGCCCGCGGCTCCTTCCTCGTCTCGCGGGAGGCCGCCCGGGTGATGATCGCGCAGGGGCTGGGCGGTGACATCGTCTACATCGCCTCCAAGAACGCCGTCTTCGCCGGGCCCAACAACATCGCCTACTCCGCCACCAAGGCCGACCAGGCCCACCAGGTGCGTCTGCTCGCCGCCGAGTTGGGCGAGCACGGGATCCGGGTCAACGGCGTCAACCCGGACGGGGTCGTGCGCGGCTCGGGGATCTTCGCGGGCGGCTGGGGGGCGCAGCGGGCCGCGGTGTACGGGGTGCCGGAGGAGAAGCTGGGCGAGTTCTACGCCCAGCGGACGCTGCTCAAGCGGGAGGTGCTGCCCGAGCACGTGGCGAACGCCGTGTTCGCGCTCACCGGCGGCGACCTGACCCACACCACCGGTCTGCACCTCCCCGTGGACGCCGGCGTCGCGGCCGCGTTCCTCCGGTGAACGCGGTGAGCCGGGTGCGCAAGGGGAGCGCGGAGGTGAAGGCGTACGCCGCGGTCGACCTCGGCGCGTCCAGCGGCCGTGTCATGGTCGGCCGCGTCGG
The DNA here is from genome assembly GCF_053589015.1 of Streptomyces sp. NPDC003393. NCBI lineage: Bacteria > Bacillati > Actinomycetota > Actinomycetes > Kitasatosporales > Streptomycetaceae > Streptomyces > Streptomyces sp. NPDC003393. Next base: position 237,061 of record NZ_JBSFRB010000001.1, read on the forward strand.
CCCCGACTCGCTGGAGCTGACCGAGGCGCACCGCTTCCCCAACCGTCCCGTGCGCGTGCCCGACGGCCTGCGCTGGGACGTGCTCGGGCTGTACGCCGGCGTGCTGGACGGACTGCGCGCCGCGGGCGAGGTGGACTCCGTCGGCATCGACAGCTGGGCCGTGGACTACGGCCTGCTCGACGCCGACGGCGCGCTGCTGGGCAACCCGGTGCACTACCGGGACGCCCGCACCGAGGGCGTCGCCGAGAAGGTGTGGGCGAGCGTGCCGCCCGAGGAGCTGTACGCGGCGACCGGCATCCAGTACGCCCCGTTCAACACGCTGTACCAGCTCACGGCGGCCCGCTCCACGGCCCAGCTCGCCGCCGCCCGGCGCCTGTTGCTGATCCCCGACCTGCTGACGTACTGGCTGACCGGTGAACAGGGCACGGAGCTGACCAACGCCTCCACCACCCAGCTCCTCGACCCCCGCACCCGCGACTGGTCGTACGACGTCGCGGCCCGTACGGGCATCGACCTGGAGCTGTTCGCGCCGCTGCGCCGGCCCGGCGACCCGGCGGGCGTGCTGCGGGCGGAGGTGCTTCGGGAGACGCGGCTGCGCGGGCCCGTGCCGGTGACGGCCGTCGGCTCGCACGACACGGCGTCGGCGGTGGCGGCGGTGCCGGCCGTGGGTGAGCGGTTCGCGTACATCTGTACGGGAACCTGGTCGCTGGCGGGTCTGGAACTGTCCGAGCCCGTGCTGACCGGGGAGAGCCGCGCCGCCAACTTCACCAACGAGCTGGGGCTGGACGGCACGGTGCGGTACCTGCGCAACATCATGGGGCTGTGGCTGCTCCAGGAGTGCGTGCGGGCCTGGGGCGACCCCGATCTGGGCGGGTTGCTGCGGGAAGCGGCCGAGGTACCCGCCCTGCGGTCGGTCGTGGACGCCCAGGACGCCGGCTTCCTGGCCCCGGGCCGGATGCCGGAGCGGATCGCGGACGCCTGCCGGGCCTCCGGGCAGCCGGTGCCCGCGACCCGCGGCGAGTTCACGCGCTGCATCCTCGACTCCCTCGCCCTCGCGCACCGCCGGGCGATCGGCGAGGCCCAGCGGCTCGCGGACCACCCCGTCGACGTCGTGCACATCGTGGGCGGAGGGACCCGCAACGCCCTGCTGTGCCAGCTGACCGCCGACGCCTGCGAGCTGCCGGTGGTGGCCGGTCCCACCGAGGCGGCCGCCCTCGGCAACGTCCTGGTGCAGGCCAGGGCACACGGCCTGGTCGGCGACCGGGCCGGCATGCGGCGCCTGATCGCACGGACACAGCCGCTGACACGGTACGAACCCGGCGGCGACGCGGCGGCCTGGCGTGCGGCCGAGGCCCGGCTCGTCGGGGCGGCACCGTGAACCGCGGTGCCACGCCGGACCAGAGCGGCGCCACACGCCGCGGTGCCCGCCACGCCGTGGTCCGGGGCCTGCCCCAACCCCCGTTCTCCTGACTAGGCTTCACCCACCCGATGATCGACAACAAGGAGCCGCGATGCGTGTCGCTCTGTTCCTGACCTGCGTCAACGACACGCTCTATCCGGACACCGGGCGCGCCGTGGTGAAACTGCTGACCAGACTGGGCGTGGACGTGGACTTCCCGATGGCCCAGACGTGCTGCGGGCAGGCGCACTACAACACTGGTTACCGCCACGAGGCCGAACCGCTGGCCCGGCGCTTCGCCGAGGTCTTCCAGGACTACGAGGCGATCGTGACACCGTCCGGATCGTGCGCGGCGATGGTGCGGGAGCTGTATCCGCGGATGGGCGAGCGGGCACGGGCGGAGGGCCGGGGCGACACCCTGGCCCGCACGCTGGCGCCGGTCGTGCCGCGGACGTACGAGCTGACGGAGTTCCTGGTCGATGTGCTGGGGGTGATCGACGTCGGGGCGTACTTCCCGCACCCGGTGACGTACCACCCGACCTGCCACGGGCTGCGTGTGCTGGGCCTCGGGGACCGTCCGCTGCGGCTGCTGCGGGCCGTGAAGGGGCTGGAGCTGGTGGAGCTGCCCGGAGCGGAGGAGTGCTGCGGCTTCGGGGGTACCTTCGCGGTGAAGAACCCCGACGTCTCGGCGGCGATGGGCGCCGACAAGGTGCGCCACGCCGAGTCGACCGGTGCCGAGGTGCTGTGCGCGGCCGACAACTCCTGTCTGATGCACATCGGCGGAACCATGGCCCGGCTGCGCACCGGCATGCGGCCGGTGCACATCGCGGAGATCCTGGCGAGCACGGAGGAGGACCCCGCCCTATGAGTGCCACGTTCGTGGGCATGCCCGGTTTCCGGGCGTACCCGGCTTTTCCGGAGGCCGCGCACCAGGCCGTGCGCGACGAGACCCTGCGCGGCAATCTGCGCCACGCCACGCACACCATCCGCGCCAAGCGCGCCAGAGCGGTGGCGGAGGTGTCCGACTGGGCGGCGCTGCGCGAGGCCGGCCGGCGGATCAAGGACCACACGCTGCGGCACCTGGACCGCTATCTGGTGCAGGTCGAGGAGGCCGTCACGGCGGCCGGCGGCACCGTGCACTGGGCGGTCGACGCCGACGAGGCCAACCGGATCGTCGCCGATCTGGTCAAGGCGACCGGGGAGAGCGAGGTCGTCAAGGTCAAGTCGATGGCCACGCAGGAGATCGGCCTCAACGAGGCCCTGGAGGCGGAGGGAATCCGCGCCTACGAGACCGATCTCGCCGAGCTGATCGTGCAGTTGGGCAAGGACCGGCCCTCCCACATCCTCGTGCCGGCGATCCACCGCAACCGCGCCGAGATCCGGGACATCTTCCGCTCCGAGATGGGCGAGTGGGGCCGTCCGGCCCCGGAGGGTCTGAGCGACACGCCCGCGGAACTCGCCGAGGCGGCCCGGCTGCACCTGCGGGAGAAGTTCCTGCGCGCCAAGGTCGGCATCTCCGGCGCCAACTTCGTCGTGGCCGAGACCGGCACGCTGGTGGTCGTGGAGTCCGAGGGCAACGGGCGGATGTGCCTGACCCTGCCCGAGACGCTGATCTCGGTCGTCGGCATCGAGAAGATCGTGCCGACCTGGCGGGACCTGGAGGTCTTCCTCCAGACCCTGCCCCGCTCCTCGACGGCGGAGCGGATGAACCCGTACACGTCGATGTGGACCGGCACCACCGACGGGGACGGACCGAGCACCTTCCATCTGGTACTGCTGGACAACGGCCGCACCGACACGCTCGCCGACGAGGTCGGCCGCCAGGCTCTGCGCTGCATCCGCTGCTCGGCGTGTCTGAACGTGTGCCCGGTCTACGAGCGGGCGGGCGGGCACGCGTACGGCTCGGTGTACCCCGGACCGATCGGCGCGATCCTCAGTCCCCAGCTGCGCGGCACCGGCAGCGCGATCGACGCCTCCCTGCCGTACGCGTCCTCGCTGTGCGGCGCCTGCTACGAGGTCTGCCCGGTCGCCATCGACATCCCCGAGGTGCTGGTGCACCTGCGCGAACGGGTCGCCCAGGGCGATCGGTCGACACGCGGTGGCAACAAGGTGGTCCTGCGACCGGCTAAGGGGCACGCCGCCGAGCGGGCGGCGATGCGCGCGGCCCGCTGGGCGTTCACGCACCCCGGTGTCCTGCGCACCGGCCAGCGCCTCGCCTCGCGCACCCGTCGTCTGCATCCCCGTACGCTGCCGGGCCCCGGCAGGGCCTGGAGCGGCACCCGGGACCTGCCCCCGGTGCCCGCGGAACCGTTCCGTGACTGGTGGCAGCGCACGGACGGCGGCAAGGAGGGGACGAAGTGAGCAGCAGGGACCGGATCCTGGGCCGCGTGCGCCGCGCGCTGGCGGATGTGCCGGCGGACGACACTCCCCCAGTGCCTGAAGGGCCTGGGAGGGACCCCCGGTACGAGCAGGCCGTTTCACGGGACTACCTTCGGTACCACGGCGACCGGCGGGTCGAGGAGACGGTGGATCTGCTGGCCGAGAACCTGGCGGACTACCGGGCGCTCGTGCACCGGACCACCACCGACGAACTGCCCTACGTGATCATGCGGTTGCTCGCCCAGCGCGGGCCCCAGTACGTGCTTGTGCCGCCCGGGCTTCCGCCGGAGTGGATGTCGGCCGCCGATCCCACCCGGGTCCACGACCGCGCGGTGAGCACACCCCACGAGCTCGACCGAGTGGACAGCGTGGTCACCGGCTGCGCGGTCGCCGTCGCCGAGACCGGCACGATCGTCCTGGACGGCTCCCCCGACCAGGGCCGTCGCCGCATCACCCTCATCCCCGACCACCACATCTGCGTCGTCCGCGTCCCGGACCAGGTGGTCTCCTCCGTACCGCAGGCCCTGGAACGCCTCGATCCGACGCGTCCGCTGACCTGGATCTCCGGCCCCTCGGCGACCAGCGACATCGAACTGGACCGGGTGGAGGGGGTGCACGGTCCGCGCACCCTGGAGGTGGTGCTGGTGAGCGGGGGGTGAGCGGCCCGGTTAGCGTGAGGGAATGATCCGCTTCGAGCAGGTCACCAAGCGGTACCCGGACGGGACCACGGCCGTGGACGGGCTCAGTTTCGAGGTGTCCGAGGGTGAACTCGTCACGCTCGTGGGCCCGTCCGGGTGCGGCAAGACGACCACGATGCTGATGGTCAACCGGCTGATCGAACCGACCTCGGGCCGGATCCTCGTGGGTGGCGAGGACGTCGCCGGGGTCGATCCGGTGCGGCTGCGCCGCCGGATCGGCTACGTCATCCAGCAGGTCGGCCTCTTCCCGCACCGCACGGTGCTCGACAACACCGCGACCGTGCCCGCGCTGCTCGGCTGGAGGAAGGCGAAGGCGCGGGCGCGCGCCGCCGAGCTGCTGGAACTGGTGGGCCTGGACCCGGGGACGTACGGGCCGCGCTATCCGGAGCAGTTGTCGGGCGGCCAGCGACAACGGGTCGGGGTGGCGCGGGCGCTGGCCGCGGATCCTCCGGTGCTGCTGATGGACGAACCGTTCGGGGCCGTCGACCCGGTGGTGCGCGAGCAGCTGCAGGACGAGTTCCTGCGCATGCAGGCCGCGGTGCGCAAGACGGTGCTGCTGGTCACGCACGACATCGAGGAGGCGGTGCGGCTCGGCGACCGCATCGCCGTGTACGGGCAGGGGCGGATCGAGCAGTTCGACACGCCCGGGACGGTACTGGGCAGCCCGGCGAACCCGTATGTCGCGGGGTTCGTGGGCGCCGACCGGGGTCTGAAACGGCTGTCGGTGACCACGATCGAGCCGGACGACCTGGAGCAGCCGCCGGTCGCCCGGCTGGACGAGCCGGCCGAGCGGGTGGCCGGGCGGCTGCGCGCCGCGGGCGCCCGTTGGGCGGTGGTCCTCGACGCCTCCGGTGACCTGCACGGCTGGGTGGGCCTGGACGGGCTGGCCGCGGGCGGTTCCGTAGCCGGTCTGGCGCACCGGATGCGGGCGTGGGTGCCGGTGGGCGCACCGCTCCGACAGGCGTTCGGGGTGATGCTCCAGCACGACGCCGGCTGGGTCGCCGTGCTGGACGGCGCCCGCTTCCTCGGCGTGCTCACCCCGGCCAGGCTGCACGCGGCGCTGCGCCGCTCGGTGGGCGCCGACGCGCGCGGCGTGCCGCGGGACCAGGTCAGGTTCGACTCGGTGGCCGACGCCTGACGGTGGCCGATCCGGCAGTGGCCGGGGAACGACGACGGCCGTGCCGGTCGCGGCGGTCACGTCGGGTCACTTCAGCAGCCCCTTGTCCCGAAGGTAGGTCCGGGCCACGTCCGAGGGCAGCCGGCGCCAGCTGTCGACCTGCCGGTTCAGGGATGCCAGGTCGGCGGTGGTGAGGACGTCGTTGAGCCGGCCGAGCACCTTGGTCACGCCGGGTCCGCCCGCGCGGGCGCGGTTGACGACCGGGATCACGTAGTCGGCGTTCTGGAGGTGCCTGTCGTCGGCGAGGAGGACGAGGCCGAAGGCGTCGAGGGTGGCGTCGGTCGTGGTGGTCAGCACCATCTGGTCGTGTCCGCCGCGCACGGCCTCCTTGGCCTGGGTGGTGCCGACGCCCTTGGGGTCGATGCCGGTGACGTCGATCCCGTAGGTCTTCCTCAGGCCCGGCGCGCAGTACGGGCGGCGCACGCATTCGTCGCCCGCCGCCAGCCGTACCTTCAGGCCGGAGGCGCCGAGGTCGCTGAGGGTCTTCAGACCGTGCCGCCGGGCGTACGACCGGCTCACCGCGAAGGCGTTCTGGTCGACGGCCCTGCCGGGGTCCAGGACGGTCAGGCCGCGCGGTGCGGCGAGTTCGCGCAGCGCGCGCATGGTGGTGCCGAGGTCGGGTGAGCCGGCCGGGGGCGCGTCGGCGCCCTGCGTCCTGGCGTTCAGCCAGTCGGCGAAGGTGGCCGCGTACTCGGGGACGACGTCGATCCGGCCCGACTCCAGGGCGGGTTCGTACAGTTCGCGATTGGCGACGGTCAGGAGCGTCGTCCTGTATCCGGCCTGGTTCAGCAGCAGTGCGTACATCTGGGCGAGCAGGTCGCTCTCGGTGAAGCCGGCGGATCCGATGGTCAGGTGCCGGCTGTCACCGGGTGACGCGGTGACCTGGCCGCGGTTCTCCAGGGACGGGCCGGTGGTGCAGGCGGTCAGTGCCAGCAGCACGACGGCCGACAGGACGCGGCGTCCGCTCATCGGCCGCGCCGGGCCCACACCGGTGCCAGCCGCTCGATGATCTCGAAGACTCCCTCGACGACGAGCGCGAACACCGCGACGAGCAGCGCACCGGCGACCACCTGGGGCGTGCTGGCGAGGTTGAAGCCGGCCGTGATGACCCGGCCGAGGCCGCCGCCGCCCGTGAGAGCGGCGAGGGTGGCGGTGGCGACGAGTTGGACGGCGGCGATCCGCACCCCGTTCAGCACCAAGGGGAGCGAAAGGGGCAGTTCCACGTGAAACAGCGTCTGCCGGCCGTTCATCCCCATGCCCCGGGCCGCCTGGACGACGCTGCGGTCGACCTCGCGCATCCCCACGTAGGCGTTGGTCAGCAGCGGCGGTACCGCGAACAGGACGAGGGCCACGACCGTCGGGCCTTCGCCCCACTGTCCGACCGGGGTGAGCAGCAGCAGGACCAGCACGGCGAAGGTGGGGACGGCCCGGCCCACGTTGGCGAGGTTGACCGCGAGCGTGCCGCCCTTGCCGAGGTGGCCGAGGACCAGGGCGACGGGCAGGGCGATCAGGCAGCTGACGGCCAGGCAGACGGCCGTGAGCACCAGGTGCTGGAGAAGGCGGTGGGCGATGCCGTCGTCGCCGCTCCAGTGGGCGGGATCGGTGAGCCAGCGCCAGGAGTCGGCGAGCGTCGTCATGTGCGGCCGGCCCGGGTCCATGGCGTCAGCAGGCGCTGCACGCCCAGCAGCAGCAGATCGGCGGCGACCGCGATCACCACGCACAGCACGGAGGCGGTGAGCACCTGGGCCTTGAAGTAGGTGCTCATCCCCGCGTAGATGAGGTTGCCCAGCCCGCCGAATCCGACGACGGCGCCGATCGTCACCAGGGAGACCGCCGACACCGTGGCGACGCGCAGCCCGGCCATCGCGGCGGGCAGGGCGAGCGGGAGTTCGACGGTGAGCAGCAGCCGCACGGGACCGTAGCCCATGCCGCGTGCCGCCTGCCGGGTCTCCTCGGGGACGGCACGCAGGCCCGCGAGGAGGTTGCGCACCAGCAGGGTCAGCGAGTACAGCACGAGTCCGGCGACGACCAGGGTCGCCGAGAGCCCGTACAGCGGCAGGAGCAGCGAGAACATCGCCAGGGACGGGATGGTGTAGAGGACGGTCGTGACGGCGAGCACGGGTCCGGCCACCCAGCCCCAGCGGCGGGCCGCCAGGGCCAGCGGAACGGCGACGGCAAGTCCGATGAGCACCGACAGGCCGGTCAGCCACAGGTGCTGGAGCACCGCGTCCCACAGGATGTGGCGGCGCGTGCTCAGATACGCACCGCAGATCCACTCGTTGCGGGCGAGGCAGTCGTCCGGTGGCGCTGTCACGCGTCCATTCCACCGGCGGCGCACGGGAGCGGCGCGCTGTGGTGGCCCGTCCGGGGCGGTGGCGCACCGCGCCCGTCCGGGGCGGTGGCGCACCGCCCCGCGGCCGGCGGGGTCCGATGGCGCAGGACGCCCTGTACCGGAGGAACACCCGTGACAGAGCGACTGAACAAGCGCTTAGATAGAAGTGCTCAGCTCGCGGAAGGCAGCTACGCAACCGATTCACGCGCCCGCTGGAGGCCCTGTTGTTCACGTCCGTCGACGATGTCTCCGCCCGCCTCGCCGAGACCGGATACCTGGCCTCGCCGGCGGTTGCCACATCCGTCTTCCTCGCCGACCGACTCGGCAAGCCGCTGCTGGTCGAGGGGCCCGCCGGAGTCGGCAAGACGGAGCTGGCCAAGGCCGTGGCCCAGGTGGCGGGCGCCCGGCTGGTCCGGTTGCAGTGCTACGAGGGCGTGGACGAGTCCCGCGCGCTGTACGAGTGGAACCACGCCAAGCAGCTGCTGCGCATCAGCGCCGGCCGGGACGAGACGTGGGACGAGACCCGTACGGACATCTTCGGCGAGGAGTTCCTGCTCTCCCGCCCGCTGCTGACGGCGATCCGCGGCGACGAGCCGACGGTGCTGCTGATCGACGAGACCGACAAGGCCGACGTGGAGGTGGAGGGCCTGCTGCTCGAGGTGCTGAGCGACTTCCAGGTGACGGTCCCCGAGCTGGGCACGATCACCGCGACCCGCCGCCCCTTCGTCGTCCTGACCTCCAACGCCAGCCGCGAGCTGTCGGAGGCGCTGCGCCGACGGTGCCTCTTCCTCCACATCGGCTTCCCGGAGGAGGAGCTGGAGCGTCGCATCGTGGGGCTGAAGGTGCCGGGACTTCAGGAGACCCTGGCCGCGTCCGTGGTGCGGGTCGTCGGGGCGCTGCGGGCGATGGATCTGCGCAAGGTGCCCTCGGTCGCCGAGACCGTCGACTGGGCGCGCACACTGCTCGCCCTGGGCGCGGACAGTCTCGAGGAGAGCCTGGTCCGCGACACTCTGGGCGTCCTGCTCAAGCACCAGGAGGACGTACTCAAGGCGGCCGCCAAGCTCGACCTGGACGCCGTGTGAACCCCGCCGTGCCGGCCGGCGCCTCGGTGGCGGAGCGGCTGACCGGTTTCGTATCCGCGCTGCGCGCGCACGGCCTGCGGATCGGTACCGGCGAGACCGTCGACGCCGCCCGGGCGGTCGAGGCGCTGGGGCTGGCCGACCGTGACATGCTGCGGGAGGGGCTGGCCGCCACGCTGCTGCACGGCAGCGGCCAACGAACGGTGTTCGACCCGGTCTTCGACCTGTACTTCCCGCGCGGTGTCGGCGCCCCGGGCGGGGAGCCGGCCGGGCGCGAGGAACTGCGCGACCGGCTCGTGGACGCGCTCGCCGCGAGCGACACGGCGCTGCTGGGGCGGCTGGCGGTCGAGGCGGTCGACGGTTTCGGCGGCTACGGCGCTTCCCCCGGCTCGGACGGCTGGTCGGCGTACCAGACGCTGGAGCGGCTGCGTCCGCAGACGCTGCTGGCCCGGGTGCGGGCGAATATCCACACCGGGAGCGGGGCGGCCTCCTTCACCGACCGTCTGCTGGACGACGAGATCCGGCGCCGTATCGAGGGGTTCCGCCGGCAGGTCGCCACCGAGGCGCGGCGCCGGGTCGCGGAGCGGCGCGGGCGGGAGGAGATCGCGCGGCGGGCGGTGGCACCGAGCGCGGACCGCGTCGACTTCCTGTACGCGGGCCGGGACCGGCTGGCCGAGTTGCGCCGGACCGTGCACCCGCTGGCGCGGAAGCTGGCCACCCGGCTGGCAGCGCGCCGTCGCCGGGCCGCCCGCGGCACCATCGACCTGCGCCGCACCCTGCGCGGCTCGCTGTCGACGGGCGGCGTGCCGATGAAGCCGGTGCTGCGCCGCCGCCGGCCCGTCCGGCCCGAACTGGTGTTGCTGTGCGACATGTCGGGGTCGGTCTCGGGTTTCTCCGACTTCACCATGTTGCTGGTGCAGGCGCTGCACGACCAGTTCGGCAAGGTGCGCGTGTTCGCCTTCGTCAACCGGATCGACGAGGTGACCGGGCTGCTGCGGCACGGCACGGCCGATCCGGAAGGACTGGGCTCCCGTATCCAGGCGGAGGCACGGCTGACCGGCTGGCACGGCAGCAGCGACTACGGCGTGGCGCTGGGCGAGTTCGCCGAACGCCACGGCGCCGCGGTCGGCCCGCGCACGACCGTGTTCGTGCTCGGTGACGCCCGGACCAACATGAGCGACCCGAACCTGCCGGCCCTGCGGGAGATCGCGGGCCGGGCCCGCCGCCTGTACTGGCTGAATCCCGAGCCGCGCGCCCAGTGGGGCACGGGCGACTCCGCCGCACCCGCCTACGCCGGCGTGGTCGAGATGCACGAGTGCCGCAACGCCCGCCAACTCGCGGAGATCGTCTCCCGGGTGCTGCCCGTTTGAGGGCACGCCCGGGGCACCGGAAGATCGGAGCGCCGGGCGCCCGGCGAGGGGAATTTCCGCCCGCCGGGCAGCGGCATCGCTCCTCGGTCACGCCTCGACCGGCGTCTGGCCGGGCTTCGCGTACCGCTCCGCCATGGCTCCCGCGAAGTCGTACACGACGACCTGTTCGTCGCCCACCACCCAGGCGTCGTGTCCGGGTGGGCAGACGAACACGTCACCGGGCCCCACCTCGGCCTCGCCGCCGCCGTCCATGACCAGGTGCATCCGGCCCCGCACGACGTAGCCGTTGTGGTGGATCATGCAGGACTTCGTCCCGGCGATCGGTCCGACCGACTCGGACCAGCGCCAGCCCGGTTCGAAGGTGGCCACGGCGAAGTCCAGACCGGTGAGGTGGACGGCTTCGAGGTGGCCCCGGGGGAAGTCGCGCCGCTCGTCCGGCTTGTCGACCGTCTTCACTTCCAACATGACGGTGTTCTCCCTTCCGGCCGTGATGTCCGCGGCCGGGGCCGGTCTCCGTCGCCGGGCTCGAGGGCACGGTACCGGCGGGGGCCGAGCCCCTCGCCCTCATCGTCTCCCCGCTTACGGGGGCCGGGCAATGCTTACGGGGGCCGGGCGATCGGGGTCAGGGCACCAGCACGAAAAGGGCCACACACACCGGCTCGGTCCCGCGTCCGCAAGCCGGAAAACGAGTTGACCGACCAGGGCGGCTCCCGTTCACTCGTCGCCCATGCGTGTCCCCATTCCACCGCCCGGCGAACGGGCCCTCGACGTCCGCCTCGTGCACCGGCTGATCGCCGAGCGGTTCCCGCGGTGGGCGGGGCTCCCCCTCACCGCGGTCGCCTCCGCAGGCACCTCCAATGTCATGTACCGGCTCGGCGAGGACATGGTGGTACGGCTGCCCCGCACCGCCGGATCCGCCGCGGACGTGGCGAAGGAGCACACCTGGCTCCCGCGGCTCGCCCCGCTGCTCCCGGTGGCCGTGCCCGAGCCGCTGGGCAGGGGGACGCCGGCCGACGGGTGGCCCTGGCCATGGTCGGTCTACCGCTGGCTCGAGGGCGAGAACCCGGTCGTCGCCGGTCTGGACGATCCCGGCCTACTGGCCGAGGACCTGGCGCGCTTCGTCGCGGCCCTGCACCGGATCGATCCGGCGGGCGGACCGGCCTCCTACCGGGCCGAGCCCCTGGCGGCGCGGGACGGGGTGACGAGGGAGGCCGTCGCCGCGCTGCGCGGCACCGTCGACGCCGCCGCTGTCACCGCCGTCTGGGAGGAGGCCCTGCGAGCCCCCAGGCCACCCGGGCCGCCGGTGTGGATCCACGCCGATCTCCAGCCGGGGAACGTGCTGGCGACGGGGGACCGGCTGAGCGCGGTGATCGACTTCGGATGCCTGGGCCTGGGCGATCCCGCCGTCGACCTCATCGCGGCCTGGTACGTGCTGCCGGCGGGGGCGCGCGAGGTCTTCCGGGCGGCCCTGCGAGCCGACGACGCGACGTGGACGAGGGGGCGCGGATGGGCCCTGTCGATCGCACTGATCGAACTGCGCTCCTATCGCGACCGCAACCCGTACATGGCGACCGTCGCTCGCCGCGTCCTCCACGAACTGCTCCACGACCATGTCGCCGGTCCCCACCGCCGCTCTCCCAGCGGCTGAACACCCCGGAAGGGTCACGACGCGACAAGACCTGAAGGCAAGCGGGCCCCGGAGCGCCGGCAGGACCAGGACGGCCAGGCCCTGAGGCCCGCCTACGCCCGAGAGGGCCGATCCGTCCCCGCGGCGCCCGTGTCGAGTCCGGCGAGGAAGGCGGCGAGGACGCGGCGCAGCCGGGGCTCGACCTCGACGACGGCGTGGCCGAGCCGGGGGTCGGTCCGGTAGAGCTCCCGCAGGCGCGGGCCGGGAGTGGCCATCTGCCACAGCGCCCCCGCCAGGCTCGTCGCCGTGGCGACCAGATCGACCGTCTGCGATTCGGTCAGTCCCAGCAGCCGCCGCAGCTCGGCGCCGATCAGCTCGATCTCCTCGAGCGTCACGAGTTTGAACGCGCGCACGGAGTCGACCGACACATTGCGCTCGAGGTTCAAGGGCGCCTGTGCCAGCAGATCGCAGAACATCGGCCGCGCCGCCAGCGTGGAGGCCAGGATCTCGGCGACCTCCCCGGCGGTGGAGTGCGCCCGCTCCCCGAGCTGGGCGCGCACGTCGGCCGACCACTCCCGCCAGCCTTCGGCGGTGAGCTTGAGGAAGATCTGCTCCCTCGTCTCGAAGTAGCGGAGCAGGGCCGACTTGTGCATCCCCACGGCCGCGGCGATGTCGGTGAGAGTGACGTCCCGGATACCGCGACCGCGGCCCAGCGCGCGGGCCGCGTCCAGGATCGCCTCTTCCCGAGCCTGCTTGGCCTGGGCACTGCGCGCGCGCTGGAAGGCAGGCGTAGTCATGCGGCACATCATAGGAAGAGGATAAGAGAACGGCGTTGCGTAAATAAGAGAACGGTGTTTCACTAGAGGCATGAGGCAAAAAGTCTGGTTCATCACCGGTTCGTCGCGCGGTCTCGGCCGCGCCCTGGTCACCGCCGCCCTCGAGGCCGGCCATCACGTCGTCGCCACCGCCCGCCGCCCCGAGGCCCTCGCCGAGACGGTGGACCAGTACGGCGACCGCATTCATCCCCTCGCCCTGGACGTCACTCGCCCGGAAGCGGCGTGCGAGGCCGTGGAGGCGGCGCTGGCCCGCTTCGGACGCATCGACGTGCTCGTGAACAACGCGGGCTACGCGAACGTCTCGCCCATCGAGACCTCGGACGACGACGACTTCCGCGCCCAGTTCGAGACGAACTTCTGGGGCGTCTACCACGTCACCAAGGCCGCGCTCCCCGTCCTGCGCCGTCAAGGCGCCGGCACCGTCGTGCAGATATCGTCGGTCGGCGGGCGCGTCGGCGGCTCACCGGGCATCGCCTCCTACCAGGCGGCCAAGTTCGCCGTCGACGGCTTCAGCCGTGTGCTCGCCGCGGAGACCGCGCCGTTCGGCGTGCAGGTGATGGTGGTCGAACCAAGTGGCTTCGCCACCGACTGGGCCGGTTCCTCCATGACGGTCCACCCGATCCCCGCCGCCTACGACGAGACGGTCGGGGCGATGAACCGGCGGGTGCGCCAGAGCTCGGACGGAGCGGCCGGCGACCCTCGGCGCGCCGCCGAGATCATCGTGCGGACCGTCCGACGCGGCCGGGTCCCGAGTCATCTCCTCCTGGGTGTGAACGCGGCCACCATGGCCCTGGACCACGCACACCGGCGACTCGCCCAGGCGACCGACTGGGAGAAGGTCAGCCGCTCGGCCGACTTCGGTGAGCCCTACCCCGCGGATCTCCCACCCGAGGAAGCCGCGCGCCGGTAAGCCCGCAGCATCCCCCAGGGCGTCCCCGACGTCCTAAGCGTCCTGGGCGTGGGGCGGGAAGGCGGGGTCGACGGGATCGTCCACGATGCCGTGGTCCAGGCGCCCGTCGGCGTAGACGTCCACGGCCATCTCGTCGGCCGCCGCCGTGGTCAGGGCGTGCAGGGCGGGAACGAGCACCGCGCGTTCCTCGGCGGGCAGCCGCTGCACCAGCTTGCGGATCTCCGCGCGCCGGTGCGCGAGCACCCGCGTGACCAGATCGCGGCCGGCGGCGGTCAGGCTGAGCACGACCTCGCGCCGGTTGGCCGGGTTGGTCCTGCGGTCGACCAGGTCGAGCGCCTCGAGCCGTCCCACCATGCGCAGCGCGGTGGAGGGGTTGACGCCCAGCGTGGCGGCCAGGACGACGAGCTTGACCGGTCCGCAGGTGTCCAGCACGACCAGCGCCCGTAGTTGGGGCAGGGTGAGCGAGTCGTCGGTGGAGGCCAGCGCGCGGGCGGAGATCGCCACGAACAGCCGGGAGGCGGCCATCACGGCCACGCCGAGCTCCTCGGCCTCACGGTCGAGGGGGTGCTGCCCGGGATGGCCGTGGCCTCGGCCGGTGTCGTGGTGTGCCATGGTGTCCCCCTTCCGCCGCTCCGCCCGGCGGGGCGGACGATCAGGCGCGGAGAATCATCGCAGAGGACGACGGCGCTCGGCAGGGGGTGCCCGGCCGGCCCGTCCTCACAGGGCGGCCGGTTCGGCGGCCGGCGCGCCCCGGCCGGTGTCCAGCTGGAGTCTGAGCTCCCGGCGCAGGTCGGCCGGGAGCCGCCCCGACACCGCCCACTCCACAACGAGTTCGGCGACGTGCGCTTCCTTGATGTGCGTGTGCGCGGACATCGCACGCAGTACGGCGCGGGCCCGGTCGTGGGTCACCCCGCCCACGATGGCCACGATGTCGGTCGCCTCGTCGAGGAGGCGGCGCGGACGGTCGAATGCGGTCATGCAAGTCTCCTCATGCGGCGTTGGCGTGGACCCGCCTGCGCAGTGCGGCCTTCGCGGTGGCGGCGGCGCCCGCACCGAGGGCGATCGCGGAGGCGACGGCGGCGGGGTGGCGGGCCAGGGCGGCCTCGAAGGAGTGGCGGTGCGCCGAGTCGTCGAAGATGCCGTGGGCACCGTGGTCGGCGCCTTCGGGCCGGTCCACGGGTTCGAACAGGTTGCTCTCGTCGCTCGGCGGCCGCAGGTCGGTCTGCTGGGAGTCGAAGCCGGTGCGGGCCAGGTAGCGGTCGAGCAGGGCCGGAGCCAGGCGGTTGGCCCAGACGGTCGCCAGGGTGCTGGCGCCGATGTAGTACTGCTTGCGCCTCGGATGGTCGGCGGCGTGCACGACGCTCCGGGCGGCGACCTCGGGCTGGTAGATCGGCGGGACGGGCTGCGGATGCCGGGGCAGCCGGGAGCGTACCCAGGAGAACTGCGGGGTGTTCACGGCCGGCATCTGCACGATCGTCACCCGTACGTTGCTGCCCCGGTGCAGCAGTTCGGTGCGCAGGGAGGAGGTGAAGCCGTTGATGGCGTGTTTGGCCCCGCAGTACGCCGACTGGAGCGGGATGGCGCGCTCCCCCAGCGCCGAGCCGACCTGCACGATGGTGCCGCGGTCGCGCGTCAGCATGCGCAGGAGCGCGCTGCGGGTGCCGTTGACGAAGCCGAGGTAGGTCACCTCGGTGACCCGCTGGTACTCCTCGGCGGTGATCTCGTCGAAGGGCGCGAAGACGCTGGTGAACGCGCAGTTGACCCAGACGTCGATCGGGCCGAACGCCTGCTCGGCGGCGTCGGCGGCCGCTTCGACCTGCCCTGCGTCGGAGGTGTCGGCGACCTGCACGAGGGACCGGCCGCCGAGCGACTCGACCTCCTTGGCGGCGGCTTCCAGGCCTGCCCGGCCACGGGCGATCAGGACGACGTCGGCGCCGCGCCTGCCGAACTCGCGCGCGGTGGCGCGGCCGATGCCGGCGCTCGCTCCGGTGATGACGACGGTCTCGGACATGGTCGGCTCCTCACTCGGCGGTACGCGCCGGCGGCTGGGGGTCCTGGGCGAGGCGGGCGGCGGTCTCCAGGAGCAGGGCGTGGACGAAGGCCTGCGGGAGGTTGCCGCGCAGTTGACGCTGGGCGATGTCGAACTCCTCGGCATACAGCCCGGACGAGCCGCAGGCGGCTCGGTTGCGTTCGAACCAGCGGTGCGCGTCGATGTCGTCGCCCTGCTGGTGCTGGGCCATCGCCATGACGAACCCGCACAGCAGGAACGCGCCTTCGGCCTGTTCCAGCGGCCGGTCGTCGTGGCGGAAGCGGTAGATGAAGTGGTCCTCGGCCAGTTGTTCGCGACAGACGGCGAGAGTGGCACGGGTGCGCCCGTCGGCTGCGGGCACCGCGCCGCGCACGGCGGGCAGCAGCAGAGCGGCGTCGACCTTGGGGTCGTCCGGGGCGCGCTGCCAGTACCCGTCGGGGTGCAGGCTGGTGGCGGTGGCCTCGGCAAGCAGGGAGTCGGCGAGTCCGGTGCAGGTGCCGGCGAGCGGGTGGCGCGGTGCCACGCGCGCCAGGGCGCGCAGTCCGGCCGCGCAGATGAGCCTGCTGTGGGTCCAGAGTTCCGGGCGCAGCTCCCAGATGCCCGCGTCCGGCTCCCGCCGGCGCTCGGCGATGGCCCGGACCGCGAGCTCGGCGGCCTTCCAGCCCTCGCCGTCCAGCCGGTCGGCGCGCGCCGCCGCGGCGAACAGCAGCAGCGCCTCGCCGAAGCAGTCCAGCTGGAACTGCCCGGAGACCTTGTTGCCGATCCGGCTGAATCCGCCGGGATAACCGGGCAGGTCCAGCTCCCGCTGGCCGGGGACGGGTGTGCCGTGGACGGTGTAGGCGGGGGCGAGCCGCGGGCCGTCCCCCAGCAGCCGCTCACCCACGAAACGGACGGCGGCGTCGAGGAGTTCCGGGGCGTCCGCGGCCGCCGCGGCCTGTCCGGCGTAGCTCTGGTCGCGGATCCACACGTACCGGTAGTCGTAGTTGCGGCCCGCCTCGGCGCGTTCGGGCAGGCTGGTGGTGGCCGCGGCGACCATGCCGCCGCCGTGCGAGGTCAGGCCGCGCAGCAGCACGTAGGCGCGGCGGGCGTCGCCGGGGGCGATGGTCTGTCCCAGCGCGGGCATGCCACGCCGCCAGGCCTGCTCCGTGGCGGCCCAGCACTGCTCGGCCCGGGGCGGCGTCCGCGACAGCGGGGCGTCGGAGCAGTCCAGCACCAGGTCGTGGCATTCGCCGGGCCGCAGCACGAGCTCGGCGGTCAGTCCCTCGGCGCGCACGCAGGCCGCCGGTGCGCCCTGCCAGCGCATGCGGTGGCGGCCGGAGTTGAGGTACCAGACCCCGTCGTCGTCGCGGTGCGGAGAGGTCGTCGGTGCCCGCCCGTAGTCGGCGTGCGGGTCGAGGACGAGCCGCACGTGGGCGGTCCCTTCGACGGCCATCAAGTGCCGGAGCAGCACCAGACGGTCCCCCTCGCCGGGGAAGGCGAGGGCCTCCCGGCACTCGATGACGCCGTCGGTGGTGATCCAGCGACTGCGCCAGATCAGGGTTCCCTCCTCGTAGTAGCCGCCGGGGACGTAGCGGCCGCGCGGGGTGACGGCGTAGACGCCGCGGCCGCCGATGAGAGAGGCGAAGACGGCGTCGTCGTGCCAGGTGGGGGCGCACAGCCAGGTGACGGCGCCGTCCGGTCCGATCAGCGCGCCGCGCTCCCCGTCGGCCAGCAGCGCGTAGTCGTGCAGGGCGTGCGGCGGGAAGGTGGTGGTGCTCATGTCTGGGGTGCCTCTGTCCGTGATGCCTGTGTGTGAGATGCCTGTGTCTCCGATGCCTCTGTCCGCGGTGTCTCTGTCCGCGGTGCCTCGTGCGGCCGGTGCGTCGTGCGCGTCCCTGGGGCGGGGGTGCCGGCCGGGATGCCGCCCGGTTCCGCGCCGGTGACGTGGACGGGGCGCCGGGCGGCCGGAAGATGCCCGCCGCCGTACGCCTCCCCGGCGGCCCTGGAAGGGGTGGAAGGGGCGGACACCGCGATGCCCACCCCCTCCGCGACCGGGCTCCTGCTCACGGCGCGTGCTTGGCCTGCGGCCGCTCCGCGCGGTGGCGGCCCACGGGCAGCAACTCCTGCATCTTGGCCTTGAAGCCCTGGCGGACCATGGCGGCGCGGTCGCTGTCGCCCTTGAGGACGGACTCCGCGGCGGCCTCGATCTGGTCGAGGGTGGCGTGCGGCGGGATGGGCGGTACGGCGGGGTCGGTGACGAAGTCGAGCACACACGGCTTGTCGCTGCGCAGCGCCGCCTTCCAGGCGCCCTTCACCTCGCCCGGCTCCTCGATCCGCATGCCGTTCAGGCCGATGGAACGGGCGAAGTCGGCGTAGGCGACGTCGGGGATCGACTGCGACGGAAGGAACTGCGGGGCGCCCGACATGGCGCGCATCTCCCAGGTGACCTGGTTGAGGTCCTGGTTGTTCAGGACGGCCACGATCAGGCGGGGGTCCTCCCACTCCTGCCAGTACTTGGCGATGGTGATCAGCTCGGCCATGCCGTTCATCTGCATGGCCCCGTCGCCGACCAGGGCGATGGCCGGGCGGTCGCCGTGCGCGAACTTGGCGCCGATGACATACGGCACTCCGGGACCCATGGTGGCGAGCGTGCCGGACAGCGATCCGCGCATGGCACCGCGCATCCTCAGATGACGGGCGTACCAGTTGGCGGCGGAACCGGAGTCGGAGGCGAGGATGACGTCGGCGGGCAGCAGGGGGTCGAGGCAGTGGGCGACGTACTCGGGGTTGATCGGTTCGGCGTCGACGGCGGCGCGCCGCTCCATGACCTTCCACCAGCGGGCGGTGTCCTTCTCGATCTTCTTGCGCCAGCTCTTGTTCTTGTGCGCCCTCAGCAGCGGCAGCAGCCGGGTCAGCGTCTCGCGGGCGTCGCCGACGAGGTTCACCTCGAACGGGTAGCGCAGGCCGACCATGTGCGGGTCGATGTCGATCTGCACGGCCCGCGCCTTTCCGAACTCGGGCAGGAACTGGGTGTAGGGGAAGGACGAACCGATGACGAGGAGGGTGTCGCAGTTCTCCATCAGCTCGTACGACGGCCGGGTGCCGAGCAGGCCGATGGCGCCGGTGACGTAGGGCAGGTCGTCGTCGAGGACGTCCTTGCCGAGCAGTGCCTTGGCGACGCCGGCGCCGAGCCGGTCGGCGAGCGCCATGACCTCCTGCCGGGCCCCGCGGGCGCCCTGCCCGACGAGGACGGCGACCCTCTCGCCGGCGTTGAGCACCTCGGCGGCGCGCTCCAGGTCGTCGTCCGAGGGCACCGGCGCGTACTGCGGCATGCCCAGGCTGGAGGGGACCATCTTGAAGGCGTGCTCGGGCGGCGAGTAGTCCAGTTCCTGCACGTCGGCGGGGAGGATGACGGCGGTGACCGAGCGGCGGGCCATGGCGGTGCGCATCGCCCGGTCCAGCACGTTGGGCAGCTGCTCGGGGACGGTGACCATCTCGCAGAAGTCGGACGCGACGTCCTTGTACAGACTGAGCAGGTCGACCTCCTGCTGGTAGGAGCCGCCCATGGCGCTGCGGTTGGTCTGCCCGACGATCGCGACGACCGGGACGTGGTCGAGCTTGGCGTCGTACAGGCCGTTGAGGAGGTGGATGGCGCCGGGGCCGGAAGTGGCGGCGCACACGCCGACCCTGCCGGAGAACTTGGCGTAGCCGACGGCCTCGAAGGCGGACATCTCCTCGTGCCGGGACTGGATGAAGCGCGGGTTGTCGTCGGCCCGGCCCCAGGCCGCGAGCAGCCCGTTGATGCCGTCGCCGGGGTAGGCGAAAACGTACTCCACACCCCAGTCGCGCAGGCGCTCGAGGAGGTGGTCGGAGACCTTCATCGACATGTTCGCAAACCTTTCGGGGGGTTCGGGGGTCGGTTTCGGCAGGGCACCGTCACGGCCGGAGCAGGCGGCGCAGGGTGCGCCGTCCCGGGGCGGCCACGGCCGCCGCGGTGAGCACGGCGGTGCCCGCCGCGCCCGCGGTGACCGCCCACCGGGCCGCGCGCGAAGGCGTGGCGGGCCGGACGGCCAGGCGCTCGGGCTGCTCACTGGGCAGGTTCCCGTCGAGGCCGAGAGCAAGCACCTCGGCCAGGTGCAGGGCCCGGCGGCCGGTTCCGCCCTGTTCGATCTGGGTGCGGCAGCTGAAGCCGTCGGCGAGGACCAGGCTGTCGGGGGCCGCACGGCGCACGGCGGGCAGCACACCCTGCTCCGCGACCGCCATGGAGACCTCGTGGTGGCCGCGTTCGAAGCCGAAGTTGCCGGCCAGCCCGCAGCAGCCCTCGTCCAGGACGTCGGCGTCGAGGTGGGCGCGGCGCATCAGCTCCCGGTCGGCCTCGAACTTCATGATCGCGTGCTGGTGGCAGTGCGTCTGCACGGTCGCCTGCCGGGCGAGCCGCGGCGGCCGCCAGCCGTCGGGCGCGTGGTGCACCAACTGCTCCGCGAAGGTGCGCACTTGCCCGGCCAGACGCTTGACGTCCTGGTCGGCGGGCATGAGTTCGGGCGCGTCGGAGCGGAACACCGCGGTGCAGGACGGTTCCAGGCCGATGACCGGGGTGCCCGCGTCCAGGTAGGGGCGCAGCACGTCGAGCGTGCGCCGCAGCACCTTCTCGGCCGTGCTCAGCTGCCCGGTGGAGATCCACGTCAACCCGCAGCACACCGGCTCGGTGGGTACGGCGACGTCGAAGCCCGCGTCCTCGAGCACCCGGACGGCCGAGATCGCGATCGACGGGTGGAAGTAGGTGCTGAAGGTGTCCGGCCACAGCACCACGGTTCGCGGACCGGCCGGGTCGGGCTCCGGCGTGCCGCGCTCCCGCCACCACTGGAGGAACGACTGCCGGGCGAACACCGGCGCGGGCCGCTGGCCGGCCACGCCCGCCAGGGCCTTGCCTGCCCGGGCCAGCACCGGCGCGTGCAGCACCGTGTTGAC
Organism: Streptomyces sp. NPDC003393; assembly: GCF_053589015.1. Taxonomy (NCBI): domain Bacteria; kingdom Bacillati; phylum Actinomycetota; class Actinomycetes; order Kitasatosporales; family Streptomycetaceae; genus Streptomyces; species Streptomyces sp. NPDC003393. Next base: position 257,844 of record NZ_JBSFRB010000001.1, read on the forward strand.
CAGGGACGGGCCGAGGCGGGAGAGCCGGGCCCACACCGGCAGCCAGCCCAGGGAGTAGTGGGCGGCAGGGCGCAGCCGGCCCGCGTAGTGGTGGGAGAGGAACTCGGCCTTGTACGTGGCCATGTCGACGTTCATCGGACAGTCCGACTTGCAGCCCTTGCAGGCCAGGCACAGGTCGAGGGCGTCCTTCACGGCCGTGGAGCGCCAGCCGTCGGTGATGGCGGAGTCCGCGTGGCCGCCGAGCATCTCGAACAGCAGCCGGGCGCGGCCCCGGGTGGAGTGCTCCTCCTCCAGCGTGGCCCGGTAGGAGGGGCACATCACGCCGCCTTCGTGGCCGCGGCAGTTGCCGATGCCGACGCAGCGCATCACCGCGCGGGTGAAGGAGTGCTCGTCCTCCGGGTAGCCGAAGTGCGTCTCCGGGTCGGCGGGCCGCCAGGAGGCGCCCAGCCGCAACTGCCCGTCGACCGGGTTGGGGTCGACGACCTTGCCGGGGTTCATCCGGTTGCCCGGGTCGAACAGTGTCTTCAGCTCGCCGAACGCGGTCACCAGCCGCTCCCCGAACATCCGGGTCAGCAGCTCGCCCCGGGACTGCCCGTCGCCGTGCTCGCCGGACAGCGAACCGCCGTAGGAGGACACCAGGTCGGCCGCGCGCTCGACGAAGCGCCGGAAGTCGGCGACGCCCGCGGCGGTCTTCAGCTCGAAGGGGATACGGGTGTGGACGCAGCCCTGCCCGAAGTGCCCGTACAGGGAGGGGTCGTCGTAGTTGAACTCCCCGAACAGCCTTTTCAGGTCGCGCAGATAGTCGCCGAGCCGTTCGGGCGGGACGGCGGAGTCCTCCCAGCCCTCCCAGGTCTCCCGGTCGTCCGGGGGCCGCGCGGTCACCCCGAGACCGGCCTCGCGCGCCTTGAGCATCTTGTCCTCGCGGGCGGGGTCGTCGGAGAAGGCGACGGTGGGGTCCTTCGGGCCGCGGCCGATCGCGCGCAGCAGCGCGTGCGCCTGCTCGTCGACGTCCTCCTGGCTGTCCCCGCTGTACTGCACGAGCAGCCAGCTGTCGCCCTCGGGCAGGACGGCGAGCGAGTCCAGGTGGACGCCCTCCTCCCGCATCAGCTGCGCCATCCGCCCGTCCAGCGCCTCCAGCTGGCTGGGCGAGCAGTGCTCCAGCAGCCGGGCGACGTCGTCGCCGGCCCGGCAGATGTCGTCGTAGCCCAGCACCAGCAGCGACTGGTACGGCGGCACCGGCACCAGATCGAGTTCGGCCCGCAGTACGGTGACCAGGGTGCCCTCGCTGCCGACCAGCGCGCGGGCGACGTCGAAGCCGTTCTCCGGCAGCAGCGAGTCGAGGTTGTAGCCGGAGACCCGGCGCGGGATCTTCGGAAAGCCGCGCCGGATGTCGGCCAGGTACTCGGTGGCGATGCGGTCGAGGCCGGCGTAGATCTCGGCCTTGCGCCCGCCCTCGGCGGCGATCCCGGCCCGCTCGGCCTCGGAGGTGGGCCCGACCCACATGCGCAGCCCGTCGTAGGTGAGGACCTCGAGCCGGCGGACGTTGTCGACGGTCTTGCCGTAGGCCTGCGCGGAGGCGCCGCAGGAGTTGTTGCCGATCATTCCGCCCAGCGTGCACTGGCGGTGGGTGGAGGGTTTCGGCCCGAACTGCAGACGGTGGTCGGAGAGCAGTTTGTCGAGCTGGTCGAGGACGATGCCCGGCTCCACGACGCAGGTGCGGGCGTCGGGGTCGACGGAGATCAGACCGTGGCAGTACTTGGTCCAGTCGATCACCACGGCGGTGTTGGTGGACTGGCCGGCCAGGCTGGTGCCGCCGCCCCGGGACAGCACCGGCGCCCCGAACCGGGCGCACACCCCGACCGCCTCGGCGCCCGCCTCCACGCTGTGCGGCACGACCACGCCGAGGGGCACCTGACGGTAGTTGGAGCCGTCCGTGACGTACGCGCCTCTGCTTCCGGCGTCGAACCGGACCTCGGCGTCCACCGACGCGTGCAGTGCCGCCTCCAACCCGGCCGGATCCACCGGGTCCACCGACGGGACGTCGAGGCGAGATGTGCGACTCATCAGGGGCGACCGCCTTCCTGGCGCGTGCGGGACTCCTGCCGGGTACCCGCCCTTGCAGTGTGCAAGGGCGGTTTTTGCCGCGCGCGTCGTAGGGCGATCGTGTGAGCCGCGCCGATGGCGGGCGGCGGGGCAAGGGGTCCGGCGGGCCGGGGCGAGGGGTGGGGGCGACGGCCCGGGAGGGCTGAACGCGGCTGCGTCCGGCGGCCGGACCGTTCGCCCCGTTCCGCCCGGCCGGGTTCTCCCGTTCCTCCGCAGGGGCTGACCCGATCGGGTGAGCGCCGCCCCGTCGGCCCCGGCGGATCGGTCCGGGCGGATCCGCGTGGCGGCGCGGCTCCGACAGTGGCCGCCGGGGAGGGTGTCCTGCCGATCAGCGAGCCGGCGCTACCGGCTGCCGGGCCTGACCGAGGTCTCGACGCCCGGTGCCGTCCCGCCCTCGACGAGCCGCCGCAGCGAGGGCAGCAGCGCGTCGAGGTCCTGTCCGGTCCGGAACGCGACGACGGTGGTGCCGCCCGTACCGCCGTCGTCGTGGCCCAACGGCGCCGGGAAGAGGGCGAGCACCTCGGCCATCGCCTCGTCCACCTCTCGGACCGGGTCCGAGGACTCGCCCCGCAGCCACCGGCGCAGCACATGGTTGTGGGCGGCGACCACGGCCGCCGCCATGATCTCTGCCCGCAGGGACGCCGACTGCGTGGGGTCGCCCATCCAGTCCGCGATGAACTCGCGGAACAGCCGCTGGTAGCGGGCCACGCTGGCGATCTCGCGGTCGCGCAGTGCGGAGACCCTGCTGGTCAGGGCGTACCGCCGGCGTGCGAGGTCGCCCTCCTCGACGTAGTGGAGCAGCACCAGGCGGACCGCGTCGGAGACGGCGACCAGGGCGGTGTGATGACTGGAGGTGGCGAGCCGGTCCCGGATCAGTTCGAGCAGCCGGTCGTGGTCGGGGAAGATGACCGCTTCCTTGGACCGGTAGTGCCGGAAGAACGTCGTACGTCCCACTCCGGCCCGTTCGGCGATGTCGTCGACGGTCGTCTGCTCGTATCCTCGCTCGTCGAAGAGGGCGAAGGCGGCGTCGGCGAGTCGGATCCGCGCGGGTTGCTTGCTCATGGGCGGTCGTCCTTCTCTGTCTCGGCCCTCGGCGATCACTCGCCCCGCGTAGGGTACTGAATACCGCTGCCCGGACATTCGGTACCGAGCGAGTGTGCCTCACATCAGCGCCGCGACGTCGGCCTCGGGCGGCGCGAGGGCCTGCTCGGACCAGATGGTCTTGCCGCAGCGGCCGTAGCGGCTGCCCCAGCGGAGGCTGAGCTGGGCGACGAGGAACAGCCCGCGTCCGCCCTCGTCGGTCCAGCGGGCGCGGCGCAGCCGCGGCTGGGTGCTGCTGGGGTCGGTGACCTCGCAGACCAGTACGTCGCCGCGGATGAGCCGCAGGCGGATCGGGCCGCCCGCGTGACGCACCGCGTTGGTGACCAGTTCGCTGACGATCAGCTCGGTGGTGAAGACCAACTCGTCCAGCCCCCAGTCGGTGAGCTGACGGGCGGCGGCCTCCCGGGCCGCGGACACGTCGGCCGGCGTCGCGGGGAACTCCCAGCTCGCCGTGGACTCGGCCGGTACCGCTCGGGTACGGGCCAGCAGCAGCGCGATGTCGTCGCTCCGCCGGCCGTCCGGGAGGGCGGCCAGCAGAGCGCGGCCCGCCTCGACCAGTGACCGGCCCTGCCCGCAGGACGCCGCGAGGCTCTCCGTCAGCCACCGCAGTCCGCTCTCGACGTCGGCGTCGTCCTGCTGGATCAGGCCCTTGCTGTACAGGGCCAGCACACTGCCGGGCTCCAGATCGACCGTGGTGGTGTCGAACGGCATGCCGCCCACTCCCAGCGGCGGCCCCGCGGAGACGTCGACCACCTTGACGGTGCCGTCGGGCCGGACCACGACCGGGGGCGGGTGACCGGCGCTCGCCAGGTGGCACAGACAGGTGACCGGGTCGTAGACGGCGTACAGACAGGTGGAGTCCACGCGGCTCTGCGCGTCCGACTCACCGGCCAGTTGCCGCACACCGTCGTCGAGGTGGGTGAGGAGTTCGGTCGGATCGAGTTCGAGGTCGGCGAGCGTGCGGACCGCGGTGCGCAGCCGGCCCATGGTGGCGGTGGCGTACAGGCCGTGGCCGGAGACGTCACCGACGGTGAGGGCCACCCGGAAGGAGGGCAGCGGGATCACGTCGTACCAGTCGCCGCTGATGCCGGATCCGCCCTCGGCCGGCCGGTACAGACCCGCCGTCTCCGCCGCCGGGCTCTCGGTCGTGGCCCGGGGCAGCAGCCGCTGCTGGAGGGCGAGCACGGAGCGGCGCTCGCGCAGGTAGCGGCGGGCGTTGTCGACGTTCAGCGCGGAGCGGGAGGCGATCTCGGTGAGCATGTCCACGTCCTGCTCGTCGAACGGGTCCGGCTGCTCGGTGCGCCACACCGTGACCGTGCCGAGGACCAGGCCGCGCGCGAACAGCGGAGCCCACAGGGCCGAGTGCCCGCCGTCCGGGACGAAGTGTCTGACCTGCGCGGGGTCGTCGAACTGCCGGGCCACGGTCTCCGGGCCGAAGACGGCGGCCCTCCCGTCCTGGAGCTCCCGCAGTTCGGCCGTCGCCAGCACCGGGGGCACCGTCGCGCCCGGCTGGAGGAGGACGTCGGGATAAGGGCCGACGGCCGAGGCCACGGCGACCCGCCGCAGGTGCAGGGCACCACCGCCGCGCAGCCTCGGGGGCTCGTCGCCGTGCAGCACCGCCTCGGCGAGCGAGACCGTCGCCAGGTCCCCCAGGGCCGGAACCAGGACGTCCACCAGATCCTGCGCGGCTCGTCGGGGGTCGAGGGAGCCGCCGATCCGGACGGCCGCCCGTTGCAGCAGATCGAGTTCGCGGCGGGTCCGTTGCAACGCGAGGGCGTCGACGTAGAGCGCGAGGACGCCTTCCGGGGCGCCCGCGGCGTCCTCCACGCGGAAGGCCCAGAGCGACACCCGCTGCGGCGGGCCGTCGCCCGCCGGCCGCAGGTTCACGGCCTGCCCGGTCAGGGGCGCGCCCGTGCGCAGGACGCCGCGCAGCGCGGCCTCGCCGGCCTCCGCGTCCTGCGGCGAGAGCACGTCGCCCAGCCGACCCCCCGGAGGCGGGGCGGCACCCGGCAGGCCAGGGGCGAGGTTGCTCCGTACGAGGGTCAGGTCCGGGCCGTGCAGGGCGATCCCCAGGTGCTCCTGGGCGAGCAGGGCGCGCAGCGTGCTCGCGCCCTGCTCCCAGTCGTCCGCCGCTCGGGCGGGCGCCATGAGCACCACGGACCGGTCTGCGGTCTGGAGGTCCAGTACCCGGAACGTGACGTCGACCGGCCCGTCGGTGCGATGCCGCAGCCGGGCACGGCCCTGCGTGGGAAGGCCCCCGTCGTCCGCGCCGGGGAGCGCCTCGGCGAACAGCGCCCGAAAGGGCCGCCCGCGGACGTCGTCCGTGGTCCAGCCCAGCAGGTCGCACGCCGCCCAGGACCAGCACAGCACGGTGCCGTGCCCGTCGAGCACGGCCGCCGCGATGCCGGCGAAGGAGAACACCTGCTTACGGTACGTCGCTCACGGCACCGCGCGCTGTCCACGGCGGGCCCGCCCCGGTCACCGACGCTCTGCCGCATACGGCGGTCGGACCGCTCCGACGGCCCCTCGGGGAGGAGCGTGGAGTGGTGCGCGGAGGCATTTGATGTGTCGTACATGTAGATGCATAATGCGGCTATGCATAAGCGGGTTATGGACCCCGGACCCGTCCCTCCGGGCGCGTCCGCGGAGGACCTGGTGATCGCTGTGGAGCAGTTGGTCCGGTACGTGCGCCAGAGCGCGACCGCCGGCAGCCTGAGCACCGCGGCCTCGTCCACGCTGGGCCGGCTGGGACGCGAAGGGCCGCAGCGGCTGACCGAACTGGCCCGGGCGGAGAACGTCTCCCAGCCCAACATGACCCAGCTCGTCACCCGCCTGGAGCGGGCCGGGCTGGTCCGGCGCACCGCCGATCGCACCGACGGCCGGGGAGTGCTGGTGGAGGCCACCGACACCGGTCTGGAGGTGTTCAGGCAGCGGCGGGCCGAACGCGCGCATGCCCTGCGGCAGCTGGTCGAGGAGCTGTCCGAACCCGAGCGGCAGGCGGTGCGGACCGCCCTCCCCGCGCTCGCCCGCGCGATCGAGGGCCACCGGGAGCGTCCCTGACCGCACTCCGCGCACCCACGTCCCTCACCCCGTCCCCTCACAGCACCGTCCCTCACCCTGCCCCCCACGGCACCGTCCCCGTCGTCACATGACTGGAGCAGAAGCGGTAATGAGCACACCGCACGAGAAGACCGCCAGCCCGTTCAGGCAGCCGAAGGCCGTCTGGGCCGTGGCGTTCGCCTGCGTGATCTCGTTCATGGGCATCGGTCTCGTCGACCCGATCCTGCCCGCCCTCGCGGAGAGCCTGCACGCCACGCCGAGCCAGGTCTCCCTGCTGTTCAGCAGCTACCTGATCGTCACCGCGGTCGCGATGCTGTTCGTCGGCTGGTTCTCCAGCCGGTTCGGCGCCAAGCGCACCCTTGTCATAGGCCTGGCCGTCATCGTCGTCTTCGCCGCCCTGGCGGGCTCGACGGACTCCATCAACGGCATCGTCGGCTTCCGCGCCGGCTGGGGCCTGGGCAACGCCCTGTTCATCGCCACCTCCCTCGCCGTCATCGTCGCCTCCGCCAGCGGCGGCTTCGGCGGCGCGATCATCCTCTACGAGACCGCGCTCGGCCTGGGGATCGCCGTGGGCCCGCTGCTGGGCGGCGAACTGGGCGCCATCAGCTGGCGCGGCCCGTTCTTCGGTGTCGCCGTGCTCATGGCCATCGCGCTGGTCGCGACCCTCGCCTTCGTGCCCTCCCTGCCCAAGCCGAAGCGCCCGACCTCCCCCGTCGCCCCGCTCAGGGCGCTGCGCCACCGTGGCCTGCTGACCATGGGCATCATGGCCCTGCTGTACAACTGGGGCTTCTTCACCATGCTCGGCTACGCCCCCTACCCCATGAAGCTCAACGCCCATGAACTCGGGCTCGTCTTCACCGGCTGGGGTCTGCTGGTGGCCGCGTTCAGCGTGTTCGTCGCCCCGCGCCTGCAGGCCCGCTACGGCACCGCCCCGGTCCTGTACGCGAACCTGCTCGGCCTCGGGGTCGTGATGGCGGTCATCGCCGCCGGCGTCGCCACACCCGCGGTGGTCATCGTCGCGGTCATCGTCAGCGGCGCCTTCATCGGCATCAACAACACGCTCACCACCCAGGCCGTCATGCTCGTCTCCCCGGTCGAGCGGCCCGTGGCCTCCTCCGCCTACGGTTTCCTGCGCTTCATCGGCGGCGGCCTGGCCCCCTACGTCGCCGGCAAGCTCGCCGACGCCACCGACCTCAGCGTCCCCTTCTACCTGGGTGCGGCCACCTTCCTCCTCGCCATCCCGGTCCTGGCCAGCGGCCACCAGTTGCTCCGCCGGGCCGAGACGCAGCCCGAGGAGAGCCGGCCGGTGACGCCGTCGTTCACCGCGATCGGCGCGCCGATCGCCGACGACGTGCCCCCGGTCGTCGTCGCCGTCGGCGCCCACCACAGGGCCGCCGAGATCGTCGACGCCGCGGCCCGCCTGGCGCGCGACACCGGCAGCCCGCTGGAGGTCGTCCATGTCCAGCAGACGGCCGTGGTCGAGGAGCAGGCCGCCGACACCGAGACCGCCGATCAGGCCCGGGCCGCCGTCACCGCCCACCTGGACCGGCTGGCCGCCCACGGCGTCGCCGCGACCGGACAGATCCTCAACAGCGTCGGCGACCACGCCGCCGCCGGCCGGGCCCTGGCCCGGCACGCCGAGCAGGTGGGTGCCCGCGTCATAGCGGTCGGCCGCTCACCACGCGGCCCCCTCGCCCAGTTCGCCGACGGCAGCCTCACCACCGCCCTGGCCCACTCCGCCCGCTGCACCGTCGTCCTCGTCGACGCCGATCACCTGCCGCGGCAGCTCACCCCGGACGCCCTGGCCGAACTGCGCGACAGCGCGGCCTGAACCGTCCGGATTCGGCCGTCCCACCATCCGCCTCGGCCGTCTCGACGACACACGCGCGCCCCGGCGCCCGCCCTCAGCGCAGGGCCGCTCGCGGTGCGGCCGCTCGGGAAGCCGGCGGTGCGTCAGCTGGTGTGCACCGCCGCGTTCGCGCAGGACGGCGACGGCACCGCGGAAGTGACCGTCCAGGGCGAGGACGGCGCGCTGCCCGCCGCCCGCTGCTGAGTCCTCAGTGGCTGCCGGGGCGGCTCAGGAGATCGCCGACCTGGCGACCGACGATGTCCCACGCGGCGTCCGGCAGCTGGCGGAGCGCCGTGCCACGCAGAGTGCGGAGCACCGGCCCGGCGTCGGCGCCCGTGCCGGTGGCGCGGCACACGGTGCTGCCGCTGAGCACGTCGTAGCCGTCGCGGACGGCGACATGCAGGCGGTGCCGTCCACCGCCGTCGTCGTGCAGGGCGCCTGCGACGACGAGCGGGGGCGGTCCGCCCGCCTCACCGGGCAGTTTGCGGTAGGCGCTGGCGATCGGCCGGCGCCAGCGCAGGGCGAGCAGGAGCGGACGTTTGGCGGTCACCTCGGCCAGATCCGTCTCGTGCGGCCCGTCGGACTCCAGCACCGTCGCGCGGGCGTCGAGGACCAGGACCGCGGGCAGCAGACAGCGCAGCGTGCTGCCGACGATGTTGCCGCCGACCGTCGCCGTGCGGCGCACGGCCCCGGTCCCCACCGAGCCGGCGGCCCGGCGCAGCACCTCCGGTATGCGGTCGTCGATCCTGTTCAGCACCACCGCGGCGCCCAGTGCCTCCGATCCGATGACGTTGGCCTCCGGCAGGTCGCGCAAGGACATGGCCCGCTCGGGGAAGCCGTCGCGCTGCCAGGCGGCCCACACGAGTGTCGCCCCGCCGATCGGGACGGCGGCCTCGGCCAGGCATTCCTGCGCTTCGGTCACAGACGTGGGAAACCGCAACAGCACCTCGACCGACCTGCCTTCCACGGGGAGTTGGACGGTGGACGGACGGGCTCTACCGGTACCGGCGCCCGCCGACAGGGCGCATCTTCGCCGCCCCGGTGGGGGCGCGTACAGGGCTCACACGAGCAGGCCGTGCACCGCCCGGCCGGACACCCCGCCCGCTCGGTCACCGCCGGGCCGGATGGGACGCTTTCGGGCGTACCGCCTGCACGATCCTGTCCGGCGAGGAAGACCGCCATGGCGGCCGGGGCCGGCCGGCGCTTCGACGCCCTGGTCCGGGCGACCGCAACGCAACACGGGCCGCTCAGCGGCACCCGGGCCCGGGGGTCACGGGGTGACGATCGCGAAGTCGGGATCGGGGGCGACGAGGTGTCCCAGGAGTTCGGTCAGCCTGCCGATGTCGCCGGTGACCTCGACTGTTGAGCGGTGAGGCGTGCCAGATCGGCATGCGGATCAGGAACCGCTCGTCCCGGCGGAGGGGGATCGCGGCCGCGGTGTACACGGCGGTCAGTGCGATGCCCCGATGGGTGTGGCCGCAGCCCTTCGGTCTTCCCGAGGTGCCCGACGTGTACAGGATCTGCGCGATGTCACCGTCCGGTCCCGGCTCACCGGTCCACGGCTCGGCCCGCGCCACCAGGGCCTCGAACGCGTCGGCCGGGAGACTGCCGGCGTCGGCGTCCGAATGGCTCACCAGCCGGCTCACGTCCGCGTCCGCCGAGGTCGCGCGCTCGCCGATCTCCGCGTCCACGACCGCGAGCCGGGCCCCGCAGTGGCGCAACTGGTGTGCCGCCTCGGCCGTCTGGAGCTTGGGGTTGACCGGCACCAGCGCGGCGCCCGCGTACCAGGCGCCGAACGCCGCGAACAGGAAGGCAGGGGTGTTGTAGGTCATCACGGCCAGCCGGTCGCAGGCCGGCGTCCCGCAGCACGGTGGCGGCACGCCGGGCCTGCTCGGACAGCTCGCGGTAGGTCCACCGACGGTCGCCGTAGACGACGGCCTCCTTGTCACCGGCCGAGCGAACGGCACTGTCCAGCAGGGCACTGAGGTGCATCACGTTCTCCTGACGAGCCGGGCCGGCGGAACCGGCCGTGGCCAGAAAGTCTGAATAATGGTTCACTTCTTCCATGGCGTACCGCAAGACCCCGGCGGAAATCCGCCGACTCCAAGCCGCCCGCGAGCACCTCGTCGTGTGTGCCACCCAGGTGGTCGCGGAAGTGGGCTGGTCACAGGCGTCCGTGACCGCCGTGGCCGACGCGGCCGGCATCGCGGCCGGCTCGGTCTACCAGCACTTCCCCTCCAAGGCCGCGCTCGCCGTGGAGGTGTTCCGGCGGGCCGCAGGACACGAGGTCGACGTGCTCGGTGAGGTGCTGCGCGGCCCCGGCACCCCCGTGGAACGCCTCAGCCGCGGTGTGCGGGTCTTCGCCCGCCGGGCGCTGGAGAACCGGGGGCTGGCCTACGCCCTGCTCGCCGCCCCCGCCGAGCCGGCCGTCGGCGCCGAGCGCCTGGACTTCCGCCGCCGCTACCGGGCGCTGTTCGCCGAGGTGGTCGAGGAGGGCATGGCGCAGGGCCTGCTGCCCGCGCAGAACGCCGCCGTCACCGCGGCCGCGCTCACCGGGGCGATCGGCGAGGTCCTCGTCGATCCCCTCGCCACCACCGACGACAACAGCACCGAGGAACTCCTCGCCGATCTCATCGCCACCGCGCTGCGCTGTGCCGGCGCCCTGCCCGCGGAGCCCACCACCTCGTCCCGACCGGAGACCACCCCGGCGTGACCCCGACCCGACGTGACCCCGGCACCACCCCCTGACCGCGCATCCCGGAGGACCCACGATGACCACGAGCACCGAGCCCGCCGCGACAGCCGTGCCCCGCAGCAACCCCACCGCCGTGACGCACGAGGTGACCAACCAGCCCCCGCCGCTGTCCGGTCACGACCTCGCCGACGACGCGGTGCTCCTCGAGGCGGTCCGCAGGGAGGGCGCCGAGTGGCACCTGGACGAGCTGCACCGCCTGGGTCGTCTCGCCGGCAGTGAGGAGGCCCAGCTCTGGGCCGACCAGGCCAACCGCCACGAACCCGAGTTGCGCACCCACGACCGCTACGGCCACCGCGTCGACGAGGTCGAGTTCCACCCCGCCTACCACCACCTGATGAACTCCTCGGTCGGCGCCGGCCTCGCGGGTGCTGCCTGGGCCGACGAGCGTCCCGGCGCCCATGTGGCCCGCGCCGCGGGCTTCATGCTGACGACCATGCTGGAGCCGGGACACCTGTGCCCCATCTCCATGACGTACGCCGTCGTCCCGGCCCTGCGCCACTCCCCCGACCTCGCCGCGACGTACGAGCCGCTGCTCACCAGCCGCGTCTACGATCCCGGCCTGCGCACGCCCGCCGACAAGCGCGGCCTGCTCGCCGGAATGGGCATGACGGAGAAGCAGGGCGGCACCGACGTGCGCGCCAACACGACCACCGCCGTCGAACAGCCCGACGGGACCTGGCGACTGCGCGGACACAAGTGGTTCACCAGCGCGCCCATGAACGACCTGTTCCTCGTGCTGGCCCAGGCGCCGGGCGGACTCTCCTGCTTCCTCGTCCCGCGGGTGCTGCCCGACGGCAGCCGCAACACCTTCCGCATCCAGCGGCTGAAGGACAAGCTCGGCAACCGCTCCAACGCCAGCAGCGAGCCCGAGTTCGACGACACGGTGGCCTGGCTCGTCGGCCCCGAGGGCAAGGGTGTGCGCACCATCATCGAGATGGTCACCATGACCCGCCTGGACTGTGTGCTCGGCTCCGCCGCCGGCACCCGCGCGGCCCTCGCCCAGGCCGCCCACCACGTACGTCACCGCGCCGTCTTCGGCGCCAAGCTGATCGACCAGCCCCTGATGCGCAACGTCGTCGCCGACCTCGCGCTGGAGTCCGAGGCCGCCACCGGCCTCGCGCTGCGGCTGGCCGGCGCCGCCGACCGGGCGCAGCGCGGCGACGCGCAGGAACGGGCCTTCCTGCGCCTGGCCACGGCCGTCGCCAAGTACTGGGTGTGCAAACGGCAGCCGGCCGCCGTCGCCGAAGCACTGGAGTGCCTGGGCGGCAACGGGTACGACGAGGCCTCCGGCATGCCGCGCCTCTACCGGGAGGCCCCGCTCAACGGCATCTGGGAGGGGTCGGGCAACGTCAACGCGCTGGACATGCTGCGCGCGCTCACCCGTGAGCCGGAGTCCCTGGACGCCTTCCGCGCCGAGGTCGAGGCCGCCGCCGGGGCCGACCGCCGTCTCGACGCGGCCTGGCGCGCACTGCGTGACGAACTCGCGCCCACCGAGGACGCGGCGCTGCGCGCCCGCCGGGTCATCGAACGCGCGGCGCTCGTCCTCCAGGGCTCGCTCCTCGTGCGCCATGCCCCCGCCGCCGTCGCCGACGCGTTCTGCGCCTCCCGTCTCGCCGGCGACCGGGGCCTCGCCTTCGGCACGCTGCCCCCCGGGACGGACTTCGCGGCACTGCTCGCACGTCTGCCCCGCTGACCGCCCGGCCGTCGCGGGCCCGCTCCCCTGCGGGGCGGGCCCCGCCGTTTCCGTGACAGCGGGGGGAGTTACTGTCGCGGGGTTCGTGCCCTGCTCCAGCGAGAACCCCCGCGAGGTGTCACCGTGAGCGCAGAGAACGCCGGAAACGGCAGTCGGCCGAAGGAACTTCCGTACGGACTGCCGTTCGTGGACGAGCACCGGATCGTGGTCGCGGCGGACGCCGCCGCAGTGTGGCGGACGCTGGCCGGGTCGGCCGGGCGGCCGCGTGGCGGGCTGCGTGAGGCGTACGCCCGCCTCGTGCGGGCGAGGCCCGCGGCCGTGTCAGGACCGGCGCTCCAGACGGGGTCGACGCTGCCGGGCATGCGGGTGGTGGAGTCGGTGCCCGGGCGCCGGGCCGTCCTGGCCGGTCGCCACTTCTACGCCCGGTACGCGCTGGAGCTGGAGTTGGAGTCCGCGTCGGAGCAGCCGGGAACGGTGCTGCGCGCCACCACGTACGCGGCGTTCCCGGGACCGCTCGGCTTCGTCTACCGGCAACTGGTGATCGGGTCGGGGGTGCACGGGAAGCTGATGCGGCGGCTGCTGGCCGGCCTGCGCGACCGTACGGAGCGCGGCCTTCGCGTTCCCGTGCCCCCGGGTGCCCGTCAGGTCAGTACGGGCCGTTGACGTTGTCGATCGAACCGTAGCGGTGGTAGGCGTAGTTGCACGCGGCCGTGATGTTGGCGACCGGGTCGTAGATGTCCCACGAGGTGCCCGGCACGTGGTACGCCTTGAAGGTCGGGTCGATGACCTGGAGGAGGCCCTTGGACGGGATGCCCTTCGCGGCGTTGGAGTCCCAGAGGTTGATCGCCTTCGGGTTGCCGGAGGACTCACGCATGATGTTGCGGTAGATGCCGTTGTACGAGCCCGGGATCCCGTTGGACGCCATGACGGCCAGCGAGTGCCTGATCCAGCCGTCCAGGTTGTCGGGGTAGGCCACCTGGCTGGTCGAGGCGGGCGCGGCCTTCGCGACCGTGGAGGATTCGGTCTTCGCGACCGCGGCGGACGCGGCCTTCGCGACCGTGGAGGATCCGTCGGGCAGGGTCAGAACCTGGCCCGGGTAGATGACGTAGGGGCCGGCGAGGTGGTTGGCCGCAGCGATGGCCTGCCAGCCGCCCGGCACGTCGAGGGAACGGGCGATCGCGGCCAGGTGGTCGCCCCGCTGGACGACATAGGTGGTCGCGTCGGTGTTCGCGTCGGTGGACGAGGCGGCCGGAGCGGCATCCGCGGCCTGGGCCGAGCCGAGCGTGGCCGTGCACGCCAGGGCGAACGAGCCGGCGATGATGGCGCTGCCGGCGGAGAGACGACGTGCTCGGCGCGGGCGGTGGGCGGCGTGTCTGGGCATGGTGCGTCCTTGGGTCCACGGATTGCATGGCCCGCAGCTGCCGATCCCCCTCGGCAATTCACATCGCATTTCGTTCGCGGTGCGCTGCGGCTGGGACATTGTTAGCCGCAGATCAATAAGTGGACAATAACCCTCTTTACTAAGCGGGATAGTTGCGGAGGGGTACCCACCTACGGTTTGCACTGCAAGTTGCGCCAGTTAAGGAACTATTCCTTCACTAGGCCGGATCGTAAGTGAATTGCATCACGCCGATCGACGGGTATTCCCGATCAACGCGGGAAATAATTACCATTTTTCTGGATCTTATGCCACAATGGTGGGCAAAACGGTCAGTTGATGAAATGCCCACTTATATTCCACATCCGCATGTGGGACGCGCGCCTTGCCTGCGCCGCGCCGTGCCCGTCGAGGAAGCGCAGCAGCACAGCCGCCTCCGCACGGAGCCGCACGACCCGGCCGGCGTGCCCGGGTTCCGTCAACTGTGCGGAGGCTTCCGGTCGTTCGACGGCCTCGGCCCGCACGATCTCCCACCACGCCGTGCTCGCTCGGCTCACACCGGGCCACATCGGTGGCGCCGGGCCCGGCCGGTGACTGTTCGTGGGCCGGTCCGCGCGATCCGGCCGCGTCCACCGGCACCGCCTCCGCGTTGTCGAGCGCGGCGAGCGTCGCACGCAGGGCGCTCACGGCGGCCTTGCCGCGGGCGCGCATCGCTTCCGGCAGGGCTTGGCGCATGCGAACACAGAGGGATATGCGTGGACCCTGTGGCGGTGCCCGGGCGCCCCACAAAGCAATACCCCTCAATCGCCCTTGAAAGCACGCCGATTGCCCTTCGTCCCGGCGCGGAAGGTAGACGCGGGACCGGGGCGGCACATGGCACCCGTCATAAGATCATGGCGTCCCCCGGTGGCCCGCCCGCCGGGCCGACCGGACAACGCACCCGAATTCGGATGCGCGGCACCGCCGGTGCCTGCCATGCTCCGGTCCCATGCCCGCACGACGCGTCAGACCCGGCCGTTGCATCTCCGTCGACATCGAGGCCGACGGGCCGATCCCGGGGCCCTACTCGATGCTGAGCCTCGGCGCGGCCGTGGCCGGCACCCAGGACGCCGACGGCTTCACGCCGGCGGACCCGGAGGAGCACACCTTCTACCGCGAACTACAGCCGATTTCCGACGACTTCGTCCCGGCGGCGTTGGCGGTGAGCGGCCTGGACCGCGACCGCCTGACGACCGAGGGCGCCGAACCGGCGGTCGCGCTCGCCGAGTTCAGCGCGTGGGTGCGCGAGGTGAGTGCCGGCGCGCAGCCGGTGATGTGCGGCTACCCGGCGTCGTACGACTGGACGTTCCTGTACTGGTACCTGATCCGCTTCACCGGCGAGAGCCCCTTCGGGCACTCCGGCTGCCTGGACATGAAGACGCTGTACGCCACCAAAGCCGGGCTGCCGCTGCGGGCCGTGGCCAAGGGCACGATGCCACGACACCTGCTGTCCCGGCGCCGGCACACCCACCACGCCCTGGACGACGCCATCGAGCAGGCGGAACTGCTGGCGAATCTCCTGGCGTGGCCGGGCCCCGGCGAAGCGGCACCGGTATCCGGCTGACGTCTTGACCCCGACCGGCGGCCGGGGTCTCCGGCGGCGTGCTGCTCCTGCTCGCGGTTCGGATGGCCCTCGAAAGCTGACGAGGCCCGAGCCGGACCGGGTGACGTGCTCACCTCACCTTTCGTGACACGCTCTCGCTGGGATGAGCGCGGGCGGGTCAGGCCGGCGGCCGGGGCAGCTTCCAGTCCTTCCGGACGTACTGGCTGATGTGCGCCTCCGGATGGCGCCGCAGGTAGTTCTGGTGCTCGGGTTCCGCTTCCCAGAACGTGCCGGACGGGACGACCTCGGTGACCAGCTTCCCGGGCCATGATCCAGACGCTTCGCAGTCCTTGATCACCGCCTGCGCGACGCGCCGCTGTTCCTCGTCGAGGTAGAAGATGGCGGACCTGAAGGTCAAGCCGATGTCGTCGCCCTGCCGGTGCACTGTGGTGGGGTCGTGGATCTGGAAGAAGAACTCCAGAATGCTGCGGTAGTCCGTCCCGGAAGGGTCGTAGGTGACCTCGACCGCCTCCGCATGGTTCCCGTGGTTCCGGAATGTCGGTTTCACCACCTCACCGCCGGTGTAGCCGACACGGGTGCCCACGACACCCGGGAACCGGCGGAACAGCTCCTGCATGCCCCAGAAGCATCCGCCCGCCAGCACCGCATACTCCCTCGCCGGAACCACGTCGCGTTCCCCCTTCTGTGAAGCTGTGAAGTCGGATCCGGCCGAGGCCGCCCGACACGAGACCGGCATCGACGGGCGGGGCCCGCCGCGTCGCCGGATCGCGGATCCACCCCAGGGCCTCGACCCTGGGGCTCCGGACCCAGCGGCCGGTCAACCGTTAGCTGCTTCCGTGGCGGACTCCTTACCCGGCGTCCGCGGGTGCCGGGCCCGCCGGCCGCCGGGGCACACGCGTGCCTGCACCGGTACAGCGGTGGTGGCGAGCCGGGTAACCCGGGCATGACACAGCCCTGAGCGACCGACGGCTGAGCCCGAGGGACACCCGGGCCGGTGGTGCTCAGAACGCGCGACCGCTCGGCGTGAGCCGAGGGCCCGCCCCGGGCGACGATGCCGGATAGACGCCCAGTCGACACCGGGCCGCTTGAATGGCCTCGTCCCGCCCGCGCCGTCACCGAGGCGCCGGCACCCCGATGTCGCGGGGCTCCGACGGCATGGAGGCCGTAATGACTTCACCAGACGATTTCCTGCCCGCCGAGGACCTGAGCGCCTCCAATCCGCTGCGGTCGCAGGAGGAGTACGACGAGGACGAGCTGGGAGAGGACGTCCTCGACCGGGGTTACTCGCCCGCCAACGCGCCTCTGGCCGTCAACGACTGGGGCGTCACCGCGAGGGAGGGCGCCTCCCACGAGGACCTCACGCACCGGCTCAGGCGCGAGCTGCCGGAGGTCACCGCGCGGGACGAGGGCGACGGGCTGGGCGACACGATCGGCACGGACGGAGAGCTCATCGACGACCAGGTCGGCGACGAGCGCGCGGGGCGCCTCCTCGGCTGGGACACGGACGTCGTCGCCACGGGATACGACGGCGACGACTACTGGGCGCGGGACGTGGGCGTCGACAACGGGGCCGCCTCCGCCGAGGAAGCGGCTGTCCACGTGGTGCCCGAGACCCGAGAGAACCTTTGAGGGCGTGGGAGGGCGCGGGCCTTCGCCACCGGACTGTTCTCCCGCCGTCGCGACCGGCGGGAGAACACGCCTCACGCCGGGCGCGAGTCGCTGGTCGGAATGCACCGGAAATCTCACCCGTGCAATCCCGGGATGTACGCACGAGGAAAGAAGAAGCAGCGACTGAGCGTAGACGTCCGGTAGATGACCCCCGTGGTTGGCTTGAGTGCACGAGATGACCTGGGGATTGAAGGCAATGCACTCCACGGATTTCAGCAGAACATGCCGCCCGGCTTCGAATGGAGATTCCGGAACCGACGGCAGCACCCCGACGGCAGAGCCCGCCGAACGCCGAGGGCAACTCGACCCGGAGTCCGCCGCCTGGGTGGACGCGCTCCAGGACGGTCACGGGCCGCAGTACGAACAGGCTTGCAGACGGCTGCACGAACTGCTGGTGCGGATCGCCATGGACGAGGCGTTCCGCCGCGGTCCCCGTCACCGGATCACGGGACCCGAACTGAACGACCTCGCCCACCAGTCGGCCGCCGATGCCCTGATGAGAATCACGCACAAGATCCGGGAATTCCGAGGCGACGCCAGATTCACCACATGGGCGTTTCGATTTGTCGCACTCGAAGTGTCCAGCAAGCTGGGCCGGCATTTCTGGCGTGCGCCGAACGCGTGGTTCGAGTCGGAAGACTGGGCGCAGGTGCCCGACTGCTCCGGAGCCGACCCAGTCAGCCACTGGCAGGCCCGAGAACTGGTCGAGGCCATACGCAACGCGGTCGAGACCGCACTCAGCGCCCACCAGCGGAAGGTCTTCACCGCCGTCGTCAACGGGGTCCCCCTGGAAACGCTCGCCGGCGAACTGGGGACGAACCGCAACGCGCTCTACAAGACCATGTTCGACGCCCGCAGGAAACTGCGGGCCCAGCTGATCGCCGGCGGGCATCTCAGCACCGCGGGCTGACGCGGCGGCGGCCCCGTCGGCCCGGGCCGCGCCGCCCCACCGGGCTCGCACCGCCGCACCGCACGGGGGACCCGGGCGCCGTCGCCGTCCCTGAGGGCTGTCCCGCAAGGAGGACCGGGCGGTCACGAACCGACCTTCTCAAAAGGCCGGAGGTAAGATTGAGCAAGCCGCGGACGCTCATTTCCGAAGAGGCCCACAGGGCCGCCCCGGACCGACAAGGACGGCGAGCACATGGCGCTCATCTCTCGCGGTTTCCACGGCCGAAGGCCACCGGCAGGCACGAAACTACCGCCCGGACAGTACGAGACGACCGGCTTCCCGGTCCTGTCGGCCGGGCCCACGCCCCGCATCCCGAAAGACGACTGGAAGCTCTCCGTGACCACGGAGTCCGGGAAGCAGCACGTGTGGGACTGGGCGGGCCTGAGGGCACTCCCGGCGGAGTCCCCCACCGTGGACCTGCACTGCGTGACGAAGTGGTCGAAGTTCGGCACCGAATGGCGAGGCGTGTCCCTGGACGTTTTGCTCGCGGACGTGGAGACCGCCGCGGAGCACGCCCTCGTCACCTCGTACGGGGGCTACACCACCAACATGCCCCTCGCCGACCTGCTCGACGGCAAGGCCTGGATCGCCTACGAATACGACGGCAGCGACCTGGCGCCCGAACACGGAGGCCCCGCGCGACTGCTGGTCCCGCACCTGTACCTGTGGAAGTCCGCGAAGTGGGTACGCGGGATCGAGCTGCGGCGGAACGACACGCCTGGCTTCTGGGAAAGCGCCGGCTATCACAACTACGGAGACCCATGGCGGGAACAGCGGTATCA
This sequence comes from Streptomyces sp. NPDC003393, assembly GCF_053589015.1. Classification (NCBI taxonomy): domain Bacteria; kingdom Bacillati; phylum Actinomycetota; class Actinomycetes; order Kitasatosporales; family Streptomycetaceae; genus Streptomyces; species Streptomyces sp. NPDC003393. The sequence goes on from NZ_JBSFRB010000001.1 coordinate 276,785, forward strand.
GGGAGACTAGGCGACCGGCTCCGATGGCGGATCGCCGAGGTGACGGACCGGCGCGTGGAGACGCCGACGGCCGTCACGCTGACGCTGGACGTGCCGGACTGGTCCGGGCACCTGGCCGGACAGCACGTGGACGTCAGACTGACCGCGGAAGACGGCTACAGCACCCAGCGCAGCTACTCCATCGCCTCCGCCCCCGACGGCCGGAGCCTCGAACTGACCGTCCAGCGCACGCCCGGCGGAGAGGTCTCGCCCTACCTCGTGGACGAACTCGTGCCCGGGGACCAGGTGGAGTTGCGCGGGCCGGTCGGTGGCTGGTTCGTCTGGAGGCAGCAGCAGACAGAGCCGATTCTGCTGGTGGCCGGCGGATCGGGACTCGTGCCTCTGATGTGCATGGTCCGCGTGCGCGAGGCGGTCGGCAGCCGGGTCCCCTTCCGGTTGCTCTACGCGCTGCGGACCCCGTCCGACCTGCTGTACCGCTCGGAGTTGCGCGCAGGGGCTCCGGGGCTGGACACGACGTACCTCTACAGCAGGGAAGCCCCCGAGGACGCGCAGCGCCCGCCGGGTCGTATCACCCCCGAGGATCTGGTCCGCGGTGGCTGGCCCCCCGACTTCGAGCCGACCTGCTACGTCTGCGGACCCACGGCGTTCGTCGAGAAGACGGCCGCCTACCTGGTGCTCCTGGGACATGCCCCTGAGCGAGTACGTACCGAGCGCTTCGGCGACAGTGGAGGTTGAGATGGCGTCCGTGGAGTCCGGCAGCCCGTATACGGACGATGTCCATGACGGGTATGTCGACGGGAACGCGCTGGCAGGACCCCTGTCCGAGGTCTTCGCCGTCGATGTGACCGCCGCGACCTGCCGTTGCGGTCACTGCGGCTGCACGGGCCCCCTCGCCTGCCTGCACGTGTACATGCATGCACCGGGCCTCGTCGCGCGCTGCCAGCAGTGCGGGAAGGTCGTGCTGCGTACGACACGGACGACAAGCGCGGTCTGGCTCGACATGAGCGGCGCGTCCTCGCTGGCGATTCCCTTGCAAGAGGCCTGACTTCCCGGGGCCGCGGCTACCGCGGCCCCGGGAATTCGAGCAGCCGGTCACGCGCGTACGCGGCTCCTTGCAGTCGGGTACGCGCGTGCATGGCTCGATCCGCGTGGTACGGCGCCCCTCCACGGCGGCGCCGGCAGCCCCGGCCGCACGCCGTCGGTCCCCGGCCGCGAGTCGGCCGGGGTGGTCACCGTCCTCGGCTACGGCGCGACCGGCATGGATGCCGGCTCCGGCCCGCTCTGCCGACGGGCCGGTTCGCCCCGGCCGAAGAACCCCCGCCCCGCCTGCTCCGCCGCGTACGCGGCCACGAGCCGGTTCCAGCTGTACCGGCCCGGGCCGATCTCCGAGACGAGGTGCGCTCGCGTGAGGCGGGACAGGACCTGACGGACCCGGCACTCGGGCCGTCCGGCCAGGTCCGCGACCTGGGATGCCGCGAACATGGGGTCCGGGCAGGCGCTCAGGTCGCGGAAGAGCGCGGCCGTTTCCGTGTCGAGCAGGCGGTAGGAGCGGGTGAGGGAGGCGCGGACGTCGAGTGCCTGGTCCTCGTCGCTCGCGAAGGCGTCCAGGGCGCTGAGCTCCGGTGCCTCGTACTCGTCGGCCAGGCTCGCCAGGCGCAACTGTGGTCGGTAGGCGGCGCGGGCGGCGACGTTGGCCAGGGCCAGGGGGAGCTGCCCGGCCAGCCCGATGATGCGGTCGACGGCTTCCGGTTCGGCCGCCGTCCTCGCCGCGCCGAGCCGGCGTGCGAGGAGGCTGCGTGCGTCCGTCTGGCTCAGGGGCGCGAGTGTCAGGGGAAGCGCCTGGTAGGCAGCGACGAGCGCGTGCAGTTGCATGCGGCTGGTGACCAGAGCCATGGAACCGGGGCCGCCGGGGAGGAGGTGCTTCAGCTGATCCGTGTCCCTCGCGTTGTCCAGCAGGACCAGCACCCGGCGGTTGGCGAGCAGGCCGCGGAACATGAGCCCGCGCGCCTCGATGGTCTCCGGCATGTCCTCGGGTCGGACCCCCAGGGAGCGCAGGAAGTCCTCGAGCACGTGCGCGGGGTCCCGTGGTTCGGTCTCCGGTCTCGCCGCCTGGAGCTCGGCGAAGAGCTGGCCGTCCGGGAAGCGGTCGGCCAGCCGGTGGGCGACGGTGAGGGCGAAAGCCGTCTTGCCGACGCCGGCCAGTCCGCCGACGGCGCAGATGGCCACGGAGGACGACGCCTCCGCATCGGCGACCAGGCGCTCGACCTGCTCCTGCTCCCACTCGCGGCCGACGAGGCTGGGCAGGGCGGCCGGGAGCTGGGCCGGGGCGTCGGGCGCGGGCGTCCGCGGCGCGTGCCTCGGACGGTCGGCGCGCTGCGGGAGCTGGAACCGTCCGGAGAGGATGCGCTCGTGGACCTGCCGCAGTTCCGGGGACGGGCTGACGCCGAGGCGTTGACGCAGCAGATGGCTGGTCGTGTGGTAGATGGTCAGGGCCTCGGACTGCCGGCCGGCACCGTACAGCGCGGTCATCAGGAGGCTGCATACGCGCTCTCGGAGCGGGTGCTCGACCAGCAGGGCGGACAGTTCCGCCGCGGCCTCGGTGTAGCGCCCTCGGTCGACTTCGCAGGCGAGCAGCTCCTCCGCACAGGCCAGGCGCAGCTCACCGAGGACACTGCGCTGCCGGCTCGCGAACGGCCCCGGCACCCCGGCCAGGGCCACCCCCTTCCACATGTCGAGGCCCTCGGTCAGCAGGCTCGCCGCGGACGCCAGGTCGCCGTTGCCGCGGGCCTCCCTCGCCTTTGCCACGGTCTCCTTGAACCTGTTGAGGTCCAGGGCCTCCGGCCGGATGCGCAACAGATAGCCGCCGTCGACCAGGCGCACGGAGCTGTCGCTCTGGTCCCCCAGCGCCTGCCTGAGCCGGTATACGTACGTGCGCACCGAGCCCGGGGCCGACGGTGGGGCCTCGTCGCCCCACACGTCCTCCACCAGCTTCGCGAGACTCACCGGCTTGCCCGCCCTGAGCAGCAGCGAAGCGAGTACGGCGCACTGCCTCGGCTGACCTGCTCCGGCCTCGACTCCCTGTCGGTGGAGCCGGACCGGGCCGAGCACGGAGAACTGGACGCCTGGGTGCATGGTGCGTACCGCCCTGAAAATTCTCGTGACGCTGAATGTGGCCGTCCGCGAAGGACGACTCCCCCGAACATACCGCAGAACGACTAAAGCTTCTGGACTAAATAGTCCCTTCTACGAGGCTACCCGACCATCGCGCGGGGCTCTCGCCCCCCTCTGTCGACCGGGGCCACCCGGGAGTGGGGCGGCGTACTGGGGTGGAGGGAAGAGCGCGCCCTCCCGCCGTCACACCGCGCCCTGCCGGCGCGGACGACGAGGTCCCTCCGGCACCAAGACCGCGACGCGGCCGTCGGCGGCGTCGGACCTGGACTTCTGGGCGCCGTCTCGCCTCGGAGAGGTCAGCGCTCTCCCGCGCCCTCCGCGGCCGGATCGTCGCCCTCGGCGGACAGGGCAAAGGCCTTGATGTGGCCGATCGCCATGTCGAGAGCGATCCGCATGGGTTTGACGTCCTGGGCCGTCTGCGCGAGGAGGTAGCCGCCTTGAAGGGCGGCCATGAGGCCGGTGGCCAGTTCTTCGGCGTCCGCATCGGCACTGAGGACCCCGGAGTCCTTCATGCGCACGAGCCCGGCCTCGAGCAGCCCCTCCCAGGACTCGAAGTGCCGGGCGATCGCCCTGCGCGCCTCTTCGTCCTGGTCGGCCAGTTCGCTCGCCAGGGAGCCGAGGGGGCAGCCGTACGCTCCGCTGTGGAGCGCGTTGCGTTCGATCACCGCGTCCCGCCAGCGCTCCAGCCCGCGGAGCGAGTTGAGCCGCCGTAGCAGCTGGTTCTGGCGTTCGAGCAATTCTGCGGCCTGCAACGCGACGACGTCCCGCACCAGCGCATCCTTGTCGGAGTAGTGGCGATAGAGCTGGGATTTGCTCGTTCCGCTGGCCGCTCTGACGTCGTCGAGGGTCGTGAGGGACACGCCCTTGATGTACATCATGTCGGCGGCGGCCCGCAGAATCCGCTCGCGCGTCACCCTCCCGCGCTCGGTGAGCCGGGAGCCGTTCTTGTCGCGCGCCTGTTCCGCCACATCGGCCAGATTACCGGTGTGCACGGTAGCAGGATCCAGACTGGACTTCAAAGTCCTCTTTCCGTCCTCCGTGGTGCGGTGGCCGCGATCGGCGACGGCGAGGTGCCGGACCACGGCGGCCACGGGTGCCGACGCGGCCGGCCGGGCCCGCGGTGCGGGCCCACTCCTCCCCCCGCCGGGGCGCGTCCGTGGCCGGACGGCCTCGGCTTGCGGGGCGTGGATCGGAGCGGACGCCGGAGTCGGCGCCCGCTCCGGCCGGCGGCTCCCCGTCCTCAGGCGGAGGGCGCCGTGCGCTTGGGCAGCACCCAGCCTTCGCGCGGGAAGTGGCATGTGTAGCCGTTCGGGTACGTGACGAGGTAATCCTGGTGCTCCGGTTCGGCCTCCCAGAAGGGGCCTGCCGGCTCGATCGTCGTCACGGCCTTGCCCGGCCACAGGCCCGAAGCGTCGACATCCGCGATCGTGTCGCGTGCGACCTGCTCCTGCTCGGGGGAGAGCGGGAAGATCGCCGACCGGTAGCTCGTGCCGATGTCGTTCCCCTGACGGTTCAGGGTCGACGGGTCGTGGATCTGGAAGAAGAATGCCAGGATGTCACGGTAGGTCGTCTGCGTGGGATCGAAGACGACCTCGACCGCCTCGGCGTGACCGGGGTGGTTGCGGTACGTCGCGTGATCGTTCTGTCCACCGGTGTACCCGACGCGTGTGCGCAGCACGCCGGGCTGCCGGCGAATGAGGTCCTCCATGCCCCAGAAACACCCGCCGGCCAGGACAGCCGTCTCGGTGCCCGGTTCCCGGGTGATCTGTCCGGTGTCGTGGATTCCGCTGGTCATGATGCGTGCTCCTCTGTACTGGTGGTCTCGGCCGTTCCGAACGGCGAGCGGCACTCGCCCTATTCCTGCGTCGCGGGCCCGAAGACGGGAACGAAGCGCGGCGCGACCGGGTTCACGCGGTTCCGCCGGCTTCCGCCGCCGGGACCGTCATCGCACACGCGCCCGATACGACTGCCGTCCTCGGTCACCCGCACCGCGCGGGTCGTCCCGAGCCGTCTTGACCGGCGCTGTCGATCAGCCGCCGCGCCGTCCGTGACCCAGCCCCACTTCGGACCTCTGAGTCCAGTATGGACCCCCATTCGCGTGAATGCGTACGGTAAGTTGGACTGAGTAGTCCACTTGAGCGCCCCTGAGGCCCGCTCCGGGGCGGGAGACGAACGAATCGAGAACAGAGCATGGAGTCATCACCGGCCGCCGTCGAGGTGCGCAAGGACGAGACCGCCCGCCTCTACGAGGCGCTGATCGAGGGCGAGGTCGTCGGCACCCTCGCTTACGAGACTACTGGCGGACGCGTCTCGCTCACGCACTCGTACGTGGACCAGAACCGCCGGCATCAGGGCATCGCGTCGGCCCTCGCGCGCTACGCCCTGGAAGACCTGAGCGGGGGGCAGGGCCCGGTCGGCGTCTATTGCGGTTTTGTCGCCGACTACGTCCAGGCCCACCCCGAGTGGAACGACACCGTCGACATCAACCGCTCGGCTTTCATCGCCACCCACACCGCGCGGGACACGAACAGCGGGCACTGACGAACCGACCACCCCGCCTCCCAGGCCCAGCGGGCCGTGACCGCGACGGTCACGGCCCGCTGGGGCTGGGGACGCCACGCGGTGGGGCCATGGGGCGCCGCCCGGCGTCCGTGCCGCGGTCAGGCCGCGGTGAGGCGCTGCGCGACTTCCTTGCCCTTGACGACGGCGTCCTGCAGGGCCTTGGCCCAGGACGCCTCGGCCAGGGGGATGAGCTCGGCCATCGCCGGGTTCGACGCGGCGGCGGTCAGCTCGGGAACGATGAAGTCGACGTCGAAGCCCATGTACTCGCCCAGGATGGACCGCAGGTAGTTCTGCACGTACTCCGACGACTCCCGGGGCGTACCCGGCGCGTAGGAGCCGCCCCGGCTGGCGACGACGGTGAGCGGGAGACCTTTCACGCTGGAGCCGTCACCCGTGGTGCGGTCGACCAGGAGCACATGGTCGATCCAGCTCTTGAGGGTCGAGGGAATCGTGAAGTTGTACATCGGGGCGCCGAGCAGCACGGCGTCGGCCCGCTCCAGCTCCTCGATCAGTTCCAGACGTTTGGCGAACGCGGCGGCCTGCTCCGGCGTCCGGGCCCCCTCGTCCACGAAGGCCGCGGTGAAGCCGTGCCCGTCCAGGTGGGGCAGCGGGTCCGCGGCGAGGTCCCGGTGGACGATCTGCCCGTCGGGGTGCTGTTCCCGCCACGCCTCACGGAACTTGAGCGCCACGGTGCGGGACTTCGAGTCGGTGCCGAAGTGCAATGAGGAGTCGAGGTGCAGCAGGGTTGCCATGAGGGGTTCTCCAGGTGCTCGGTCGTGATCTTCGCGGCTGCCCGCAGGAGCAGCACGCGTCCACAGTGCTGTCCGCCGTCGCCCCCACACAAAGCACCGATTAGCTACTAATGAAAAGTAAGTCAGGATGGTCAGGCGGTGCGTCACGCCATCGCGTCGGACACTGTGTCCAACGCCACGCCCAAGCTAGGTAGTGCCCGACCCGCCACGCCTGTTACACCGGATCGAGAGAAGCGGACCATGGTCCGTTTACCGACTGTCCGAAGGGCCCTTCCATGCCTGACTACGGCCACGACCTGCTGCTCGGGACCTTCATCACCCCCACCGCGCGCGATCCCGAACGGGCCGTGGCGCTCGCGGAGACCACCGAAGCGGCCGGGCTCGACCTGGCGACCTTCCAGGACCACCCCTACAACCCGCGCTTCCTGGACACCTACACACTGCTGACCTGGGTGGCGGCCAGGACCCGGCGCATCCATGTCTCGGCGAACGTCCTGAACCTCCCTCTGCGCCCGCCCGCGGCGCTCGCGCGGGCCACGGCGAGCCTCGACCTGCTGTCGAAAGGCCGGTTCGAACTCGGCCTCGGCGCAGGGGCCTTTCCCGACGCGGTGTACGGCATGGGCGGGCCACGTCGTACACCCGGCGAAGGCGTCGAAGCACTCGACGAGGCGATCGACGTCATCAGAGGCATCTGGGACGAGAGCGCGCCCGGGCCGCTTCGGCACCAGGGCACGCACTACTCCGTGCCCGCGACGAAGCGCGGCCCGCGCCCCGCGCACGACATCGGCATCTGGCTCGGCGCCTACAAGCCGCGAATGCTGGGCCTGGCCGGACGCGCGGCCGATGGGTGGCTGCCCACCCTGGAGTACCTCCACCACCCCGACATCGCCGCGTCGAACAAGGTGATCGACGAGGCCGCTCAGGCGGCGGGGCGAGCACCCGGGGAGGTCAGGCGCCTGCTCAACGTTTTGAACGTCGGCTTCTCCCCCGGCCGCAGTGGGCCTCTCCAGGGGCCCCCGCAGAAATGGGTCGACGATCTGCTTCCCCTGGTGCTCGAGCACGGTTTCTCCGGGTTCCTCGTCGGCGGCGACGACCCGGACGTGATCCGCACCTTCGGCGAGCGGGTCGCCCCGGCGCTGCGGGAGGCGGTGGCACGCGAGCGGGCGGCGGGCGTGAGCCCCGCACCCACCCGTCCGGCCGTCGCTCTCGGCCCACGGCACCGCGCCGTCGACTACGACGCCGTCCCCGAGCGGCTCGCGAGGAAAGCCGTCAAGCCCGGCGACCGGGCCTACGAGGACGTGCGGCACACCTACACCCGCACCGGCTCCCCCGCACTGGTCGTCCAGGCGGAGAACGCCGACGACATCGCGGCCGCCCTCGCCTACGCACGCGGCCAGGACGTCGGCATAGCCGTCCGCAGCGGCGGCCATGGCATCAGCGGCCGGTCGACCAACGACGGAGGCATCGTCATCGACCTGTCGAAGATGAACTCCGTCACGGTGATCGACCGGGCCGCCCGCCGGATCGCAGTCGGGCCAGGAGCACGCTGGGGCCATGTCGCCCGCGCTCTGGCGCCGCACGGTCTGGCCCTGAGCTCCGGCGATTACGGCGACGTCGGTGTGGGCGGTCTCGCCACGGCCGGTGGCCTCGGTTACCTCGCCCGCAAACACGGGCTGACCATCGACCACCTCGTGGCCGCTGAGATCGTCGTCGCCGACGGCCGCCTCCTCCGCGTCGACTCGGACCACCACCCCGACCTGTTCTGGGCGATCCGGGGCGCGGGCGGCAACTTCGGCATCGTCACGGCATTCGAGTTCGAGGCGTACGAGATCGGCGACGTCGCCCACGCCACGCTCACGGTGGACGCGACCGACACCGCGAACGTCCTGGTCAGGTGGGGCCGGCTGGTCGAGGACGCACCGCGGGAGGTGACGAGCTTCCTGTCGCTCTTGCCTGCCCGGCGCGGCAGACCGGTGACCGCCCGGATCACCCTCGTTCACGCGGGCGAGGACGTCGAAGCCGCGCAGAACGCCCTGACGCCGTTCCTGGACGCCGGCCCCGTCCTCGGCTCGCAGGCCCGCCTCGTCCCGTACCACGAGATCGTGGCACCGCCGGAGAACCGGCACCGCGGCCAAGGCCTCGAGGACACCCGCAGCGGGCTCCTGGAGCACATCACCCGGGAAGCCGCCGAGGTGATCGAGCGCATGATGAAGTCGGGCGAAGTGCTGATCATGCAGTTCCGGTCCCTGGGCGGCGCCGTGCACGACGTCCCCGCCGAGGCGATGGCCTGGTCGCACCGCACCCAGCACTTCTCCGTCCTCGCCGCCACCGCTCCCCATCTGGTCCCCCGCCTGAACAACCACTGGGCCCGGCTGTATCCGCATCTGAACGGCATGTACCTGAACTTCGAGACGGACACCGATCCGGCCCGCCTCCACGACGCCTTCCCCGAGCCGGTCCTCAGCCGGCTGCGGCGCCTGAAGGCCCAGTGGGACCCGGACGACGTCTTCGACCGCAACTTCGACCTCACGCCGGCGCAGCCGCCCGAGGCGCCGCGGGAGGAGCTCCATGAAGCCGCCGCCTGAACGGTGTCGCGGCCCCTGGAGGGCGCGCCTGACGGTACGTCGGACGCGGTGACCGGGTCCACGGATGGCCCAGCTCCGCGCGCGCCCACCAGGCCGTACGGTCACAGTGGCTGCATGACAGAAACCCGCGAGCGAAACCGCGCCACGGCCGGCGCGTCCCCGCGTTCGCGCGCGGTCCGCGGCGCCAAGGAAGCGGCCGAGTGCGCCGCCGAGGGGCTGGCCCAGCTCGTGCACCACCGTCTGGAGGGAGTATCCGCGGTGGCCCGGAGCGAGGACGACGGCTGGATCGTCGACGTCGATGTCCTGGAACTGGCCCGTATCCCCGACACCACCAGCCTGCTCGCCACCTACCGGGTCGAACTCGACGCGGAGGGAGAGCTGTTGCAGTACCGCCGGATCGCCCGCTATCGGCGGGGTGCCCAGGACCAGTGAGCGGCCCGTCGGGGCCGGCCCCGGAAGGAGCGTGGTGTGATCACCTACGACGACGAGGTGGTGTGCGTACCCCGCGCCGGCACCCTCTACGACGTGCTCGAGCTCATCCTCGACCGGGGCATGGTGATCGACGTCTTCGTGCGCGTCTCGCTGGTCGGCATCGAGATCCTCAAGGTGGACGCCCGGATCGTGGTCGCCAGCGTCGACACGTACCTGCGCTTCGCCGAGGCGTGCAACCGTCTCGACCTGGAGTACGACGCGCGGTCCAAGACCGTGCCGGAACTGTTCGGGGGGTCGCCGGCGAAGACCGTGGCCAAGGCGGGCGCCAGGCGTACCGCCCGCTCCCTGAGCTCGAGGGTCCGGGACATCCTCAGCCCCGAAGGCTCCGCGGCGGAGGAGGAGCCGGAGGAAGAGGAGGCCGGTCCCCCGCGTGCCCGGAGCCGGCGCGAGCCCGAGCCGGCGCGCCGCCGCCCCGCCGCGGAGCGCAGCAGACCGGCCGGTCGCCGTGCCGGTGAGGAGGACCGCCCGCGTCCGCGAGCACGCCGCCCGGCCGAGGAGGAATGACCATGACGGACGCCGCCGCCATCGCCTCCGGACCGTTGTACGTCTACGGCATCGCCCCCGCCGGTGTCCGGGTCCCCCGCGCCCCGGGTGTGGGCGGCGCGCCCGTGCGGCTGCTGGCCGAGTCGGGCCTGTGCGCGGCGGTCTCCCGGGCGCCCGAGCGGATCCGCGCGCGCCGCCGGGACCTGCTGGCCCATCAGACGGTGCTGGGTGAGCTCCTCGCCCAGGGCTCCGTGCTGCCCATGAGGTTCGCCGTCGTCAGCCCCGATCAGGACACGCTGCGCTCGCAGTTGCGCACCGACACCGGCCGGCTGACGGCACAGCTGGACACGGTCCGGGACTGCGTGGAGATGAACGTCAAGGGCGTGCCGGTACCCGACTGCTTCACCGATCTCGTGCGCCGGGACGAGAAGCTGCGCCGCCTGGCCCAGCGCACCCGGCGCAGACCGGACTACGAGGCCAACGTGCGTCTGGGCGAGGCCTTGGCCAAGGCCGTCCGGCGTGAGGCGCGGAGCGCGGCGCGCGCGGTCCTCGCCGGTCTGGCTCCACTGGCGGTACGCGTGGTCGAGGGACCGGTCGACGACGAGCGGGCACTGAGCGCGTCGTTCCTGCTGCGCACCCGCGACGAGGCCCGGTTCCGGCAGGCACTGGCCGCGCAGGCCCGCGACCTCGGGGACCGGCTGGCGCTCAGCGTGACCGGCCCCCTGCCGTGCTACAGCTTCGTCCAGGCGCCTCCCGTCGCGGCCGGGCGGTGACGCGGTGGGCCTGATGACCGGACTCCTGCTGCTGCCCTTCGCCCCGGTGCGCGGCACCCTGTGGGTGGCCGACCACCTCCTCCAGGAGGCGCGGCGTCAGGCGCGCGACCCGCGACTGGTGCAGGCGCGGCTGGCCGCCCTCAACCAGGCCCTGGACGCGGGCACCATCGACGAGGAGACCTTCGAGAAGGAGGAGGAACGGCTTCTCGCCCTCCTCGACAGCCCTGTGCGGCGCCTGGATCGGGCCCCGGCGGCCAAGAGCCCGTCGCGGCCGCGGGGGAGGCGACCATGAAGTCGTACAGGACGGGCATGGCGGTGGCCGTGATCGGCGGCTACCTCCTGGGGCGCAGGAAGAAGGCCGGTCTGGCCCTCGCGCTGGGCACCTGTCTCGCGGGACGGCACCTCGGCGTCAACCCCGACCGGCTGCTGCCCCAGGCGCTCGACGCGTGGCGGTCGCCCCGGGTGCAGGATCTCGCCGACCAGTTGCGCGGCGAACTGCTGACCGCCTCGCACGCGGTCGTCTCGGCCGCGGACCGCCGGCTGGCGGACATCGCCGACGCACTGCAGGACCGTACCGAGGCGCTGGCCGGCACAGACGTGACGGGCCGCCGCGGGTACGGCCACCTGGGCCATCGGCACCGGGACGAACGGTACGAGGACGACCACGCGCCCGAAGACGGCTACCCGGAGGACGACTACGAGTTCGACGAGGACGGCAGGTACGGGGACGGTGACGAAGACGCCTATGAGGAGCGGGACGACACGTACGACGATGCCTACGACGACGATGCCCACGACGAGGCTTACGAGGACGAAGCTCACGAGGACGAGGACAGGCAAGGGCCCGGATGCGTGGGCCCCGACGAGCACGACGAGGACGAGCCCGCCGGCGCGGTCGGCCGCGAGCCCGCCCTCCGGCGCCGGTGAGCTCCTCGGGGGTGCATCGTGAGTGACGTCGCCCCCTGGAACGCCGACCTCGGCCCCGAGGCCTGGCCGGCGCCCGCCGGCAGCCTCGCGGACCTGCTCGAACGCGTCCTGGACAAAGGCATCGTGATCGCGGGCGACATCAAGATCGACCTGCTCGACATCGAACTGCTCACCATCCGGCTGCGTCTGTTCATCGCCTCGGTCGACACCGCCAGGAAGGCGGGCATCGACTGGTGGGAGACCGACCCGGCGCTGTCCTCGCGCGCCGCCCGCGACGAACTGGCCGAGGAGAACGCGCGCCTGCGCGAGGAACTGGCCGCCGTACGGCACACCGACGGCGAGGCGGAGGAACCGGAGAGGGTCCGGTGAACGGCCTCCCACCGCAGGACGCCGCCCCCCGCGGCCCGGAGCGGCTCACGCCGCCGCCCTGCGGCGCCGGCGATCGGGACCCGCTCGAACCGACCCTCACCTACGTGTTCGCCGTGACCGGCGCCCCTGTGGCCGCCGGACTTCCGGCCGGGGCGGCGGGCCACGAGGAGGGCGGCCCCCTGCGCGCGCTGCGGGCCGGGCCCGTGTGGGTGATCGCCCAGGACGTGCCCGCGTCCACCTTCAGCGAGACAGCGCTCGCCGAGCGGCTGAATCGGCCCGAGGAACTGGAGCGCTGCGCCCGCGCACACCACCGCGGCGTCGAGGCGGCCGCCCGGCGGGGTCCCGTCGTGCCGCTGCCCATGGCCACCCTGTACGCGAGCGACATCAACGCGGTCGAGGCCGTCACCGCCCGCGCGCCTCAGTTCGGCGTCCTGCTCGACCGGCTGCGCGATCGCACGGAGTGGGCCGTGAAGGTGCACGCCGCCGCCCCGCCCGCCGCGGCGCAGGGCCCGCCGCAGGCCGGCGAGGGCGGTCCGGCCGGCGGTCGGGCCTATCTGAGCAGGGCCAGCGCACGGCGCCGCGTCCGGCACGAAGTGCACGAGCAGGCTCTGGCCCAGGCGATGGAGGTGGACCGGGAGCTGAGGCGATACGCGGTCGCCACCACCAGGCACCGGCCGCAGAGCGAGCGGCTGTCCGGCAGGAGGACGCCGCAACTGCTGAACGCGGCCTATCTCGTCGACGACGCGGGACAAGAAGACTTCGCCCGTGTCCTGGCGCGCGCCGCCACCGGCCGGCCGCACGTGGAGATCACCGCGTCGGGGCCCTGGGTCCCGTACTCCTTCGCACGGCCCGACCAGGAGTGGAACGGCTCGGCACCGGAGGAGGTGGGCGCATGAGCCTGCCGATCGCCCCGGAGCCCGACCGCACGCCCGTGCCCTGGGACGAACCGGAGCCGTGCGCGCCCATCGGGGTGCCCCTGGTCGACCTGCTGGACCGGGTTCTGGCGACCGGGGTGGTGGTCAGCGGGGACCTGGTCCTGGCCGTCGCCGACGTCCCGCTGGTGCGCGTCTCGCTGCACGCCCTGCTGGCGTCGGTCAGCGAGCGGGTGCCCGCGCCGTGGCCGGACAGCGGGCCGCTGTGACCGGGCCGCGCTCCCACGCGCTCGACCTGGATCCGGAACGGGTCGCGGGCGACCTGGCCGCGCTGGTCCTGGCGGTCGTGGAGCTGCTGCGCCAGTTGATGGAGCGCCAGGCGGTGCGCCGGTTCGACGAGGGCACGCTGAGCGAGGAGCAGGAGGACCGCCTCGGCACCGCGCTGATGCTGCTCGACCAGCGGATGGACGAACTGTGCGCGCAGCACGGGCTGCGCCGCAGCGACCTCAATCTGGACCTGGGCCCCCTGGGCCGCCTCCTCGCCGACCCCGAGCCATGAGGCCGAAGGGCCCCGCGCACCTGCTCCCCTGGCCACCGCAGACGCAGGAGCGCCGGTCCGCCGACTGGCGCCCGTGCGGCCGTCACGGACGGCCTCGACCGACGGCACTGTCCCCGACGCATCACCGGGCCGCGTTCGTCGGTCGTTCGAGCTCGCGCACGCGCCCGGGACCGTGAACGCCGGAACGAGCCGACGGGTCGGGTACCGGCCCGGGCCCCGCCCGTACAATCTGATCCGAACGACCGGATGGGACGGCAGGCCGTCCGGGCCCGCCGAGGAGACTCAGGGAGCACGCTTGCCCGGCCAGCGATCCATCACCGAAGCGGAGAAGCTCGCGGAGGCCAAGCTGGGAGGCATTGCCGTCCGGCGCGAGCAGATGGCGGCCGTGGCCAACATCTACCGGGCCGCCTCCACCGTGCGGCACCACCTGGAGAACTCCGTGCTGCGCGACTCGGACCTGACCTGGACCGCGTTCGTCGTGCTGTGGGTGGTGTGGGTCTGGGGGGAATCGGAGACGCGGCACGTCGCCGAGGAGGCGGGCATCTCGAAGGGCACGCTCACCGGCGTCTCGCGCACCCTGGAGTCACGCGGGCTGCTGCGCCGTTCCGCCCATCCGACCGACGGCCGGCTGGTTCTGCTGCGCCTCACCGACGAGGGCGAGGACTTCATGCGCCGGGTCTTCCCGGCCTTCAACGAGGAAGAGGCGTTCGTCACCTCCCGGCTGACCGACGCGGAGTGCCGCAGCCTGGCCGAGGGGCTGCGGCGCGTGGTGCTCCAGGTCGAGGAGCAGGGCGAGGACCGGCGCAGGTCCCTGCTGCACGGCGAGGAACCCGCGCCCCGCCGCAGCGGACGGCGCTCCCGGAACTGACGCCGCCCGCACCCGGCCCGCCCCGCGGCTCCGGTGGGCGTGGCGTTCCACCGGGTTTCTCAGTGTGCTCCGTGCGCGGCCCGTACCAGCGCGTCGAAGAGGCGCTGCTGGGCGGGGTCTTCGTGCGCGGTGTCCTCGGGGTGCCACTGCACGGCGACGAACCAGTCGCGGCCGTGGGACAGTTCGACGGCCTCGACGGTGTCGTCGGCCGCGCGGGCGGTGACGGTCAGTCCCTCGCCGAGCCGGTCCACGTGCTGGTGGTGGTAGCAGGACGCCTCGACCTTGTCGGCGCCGGTGATCCGAGTCAGCGCCGAGCCGGGGGTGAAGGAGACGGGGTGCCGGACATGGCGGTGTTCCCGCTCGGGGCCACCCATGTCCTGGTGCAGCGTGCCACCCAGGGCCGTGTTGACCACTTGGAGACCGCGGCAGACGGCCAGAGTCGGCAGCCCGCTCGCGAGGGCCTGCCGGGCGAGTTCCAGGTCGAAGGCGTCCTGTTCGTCGTCGACGTCGTAGACGGCCTCGTGCGCGTCGGCCGCTCCGTAGCGGTGGGGGGCGAGGTCGCCGCCGCCGGGAAGCAGCAGGCCGTCGAAGCGGGCGAGGCGGGCGGCGACCTCGGCGGGGTCGGCGATCCCTCCAGGGGCGTGCGGATGGAGGGTGGCGGGCTCGCCGCCGGCCCGCCAGACGGCCTCGATCAGGGCACGGGCGTTGACCTCGGCCGCATGGCGCAGAGCGGAGGCGGTGGCGGAGTAACGGGCCGGGACGGCGATCAGGGGGCGGTGGGTCACAGCTGGATCCAGGTGGTCTTCAGTTCGGTGTACTTCTCCAGGGCGTGGGCGGACTTGTCGCGGCCGTTGCCGGACTGCTTCATGCCGCCGAAGGGAACCGTCAGGTCGCCCTCCTCGTAGCAGTTGACCCAGACCGTGCCGGCCTTGAGGGCGCGGGAGACCCGGTGGGCGGTGGACAGGTCGGACGTCCACAGGCCGGCGGCGAGGCCGTACTCGGTGGCGTTGGCCAGGGCGACGGCCTCGTCGAGGTCGTCGAAGGCGAGGACGGAGAGCACGGGTCCGAAGATCTCCTCGCGGGCCAGCCGGCCGGCCGGGTCGACCCGGTCGAAGACGGTCGGTTCGAGGTAGACGCCGCCGGTCTCGGTCAGGGTGCGCGTGCCGCCGGTGCGCAGTCGGGCGCCGTCCTCGACCGCGGCGTGGACATGGCCGAGGACGCGGTCGAGATGGTCCCGGCCGACCAGGGCGCCCATCTCGGTGGCGGGGTCGAGGGGGTCTCCGACGCGCAGAGCGCGGGCGCGCGCCACGACGGCCTCGGTGACCTGTTCGGCGATGGCCGAGTGCACCAGCAGCCGGGAGGGCGCGGTGCACATCTCGCCCTGGTTGAAGAAGATGCCCCAGGCGGCGGTGGCCGCGGCCTTGTCCAGGTCGGGAGCGTCGGGGAGGACGATGTTCGGGGACTTGCCGCCCAGTTCCAGCCAGACGCGCTTGAGGTTGGAGTCGGCGGCGTAGCGCAGGAAGTGGCGGCCGACGGCGGTGGAACCCGTGAACGCCAGGACGTCCACGTCGGGGTGGAGTCCGAGGGCACGCCCGGCCACCGGGCCGTCGCCCGCCACGACGTTGAGCACACCCGGCGGCAGACCCGCCTCCAGGGCGAGCCGGCCGAGCAGCAGCGCGGAGAGCGGCGAGTTCTCCGAGGGCTTGAGGACGACCGTGCACCCGGCGGCCAAGGCCGGGGCGACCTTCCACCCGGCGAGCGTCAGGGGGAAGTTCCACGGCACGACCGCGCCGACGACCCCGGCGGGCTCCCGGGTGACCAGGGCCAGCGCGTCCGGTGCGGTGTGCGGGGACTCGTCGGTGAGCTTGTCGGCCAGCTGGCCGTACCAGCGGAATGTGCCGATCACGGCGCGCAGTTCGATGTCGTGGGCGTCCGTGATCGGTTTGCCCATCTCCAGGCTGACGGTGAGCGCCAGTTCCGCCCGGTGCTCCTGAAGGAGATCGGCGAGGCGGAGCAGGAGCCGTCCGCGTTCGGCGGGGGCCAGGCGCGGCCAGGGGCCGTGGTCGAAGGCGCGGCGGGCGGCGGCGACGGCAGCGTCCACCTCGGCCGCGCCGGCGTCGGCCACCTCGGCCAGCGGCTGACCGTCGCGGGGCGAGACGACGGAGAACGTGCTGCCGCCCCCGGGCTCGTCGGCACCGTCGATCAGATGGGTGCCGTGCGGTGCGAACGTCTTGGCGCGGTGCAGCCAGTCGTCGTGGGTGGCGGTGGTCATCGAAGTCCTTTCATGGACAGCCCCACCTTCAGATGGGGAGGAGACGAAACCCCTGCGGAGCAGGGCGGGGAGCGGGGTTTCGCCCCTGGGCGAAAGGCCGTGCTCTGACCCGCAGGTTTTTTTCCGTGAGGCAGGCTGACGCTGGCCAAGATGCGTGAGCCGCTGGAACCTCAACGGAGTTCTCCGGGCGGGCAGTCGGCGATGAAACAGGAAGTCTCACGGCGCGAGCCGTAAGAATCTCCCCCCTTCAGGGGGGAGAGCGTCAAGCGGTCCTCCAGACCAGGCGTCGGTGAAGCGCTTACGGAACAGCAGAGGAGGGAGACGGGGCACCCGCGGGCGCGCGCCGGGGACATGGGCGCGCCCACGGAAGGGGAAGCCGTCCGTCAGGGGGCGGTACGTCGGCGGCGGATCCGCTCGTTGACGACGCCGAGCGCCATGACGACGGGCACGGAGAGCACCAGCCACACGGCCGTGCTCGTCTCGCCGCCGATCAGCGTGGTGAAGTTGGCGAGGATGACCCAGATCGCCCCCGCGAGGCCGAGCGCGCCCAGTACCGGTGCGATCAGGGTGTTCCACATCCGGAGGTCCACGCGCCGGCGGCGGAAGAACACCACGACCGACACCGAGGTCAGCAGGTACAGCAGCATCATCGCCAGGACGGCCAGACCGCTGAACCAGGAGAAGAGGGTGAGCACCGGGTCCTGACCGGCCAGCGCGAACGGCACGACCAGGGCGGCGGCGATCAGGGTCTGGACACAGCCGGCGATCCAGGGCGCGTGCCGGGTGTTGAGGCGACACAGGCCGGCGGGGAACTGGCCGTCGCGGCCGAGGGAGAACAGGTAGCGGTTGGCGGAGTTGTGGAACGTCAGGATGCCCGCGAACAGGGAGGTGGCCAGCAGGACCGGCAGGACGTCGTTGACCCAGCCACCGAACTGGGCGGCGATGGGGGCGAAGACGAAGCCGGCGGAGTCGCCGCCGGCCAGCGCCTTGCCCGCCGCCGCGGGTGCCTGCGAGGCGCCGTAGGCGGAGATGAGCATCCAGGACGTGAGCGCGAAGAAGCCGGTGACGACGACCACCGACAGATAGGTGGCCCGCGGCACGGTCTTCTTCGGCTCCTTGGCCTCCTCGCCGTAGATGGCGGTGGCCTCGAAGCCGAACATCGACGCCACGGCGAACATCACGGCGACGCCGGGTGCGCCCTGAAGGGCCGCCGAGGCGGAGAAGCTGTCGGCCACGCCCAGCCCCTCGGGGCCGCCGCCCTTGAACAGGGTGACCAGGCCGAAGATCAGCAGGATGCTGAACTCGGCGAGGACGAACACGGCCAGGACCCGGGCACCCATCTCGATGCCCGCGGCGCCCAGGGCCTGCACCACGGCCATGGTGACCAGCGTGCACGCCCACCACGGCAGGTGGAATCCGGTGTGGTCGGCGACGAGTCCGCTGACGATCGAGCCGTACAGGCCGTACATCGCCGCCTGGATCACGCAGTACGCGAACAGGGCGACGCTCGCGCTGCCCGCGCCGGCCGTCCGGCCCAGACCCGTGCCGATGTACGTGTAGAAGGCGCCGGCGTCCACGACGTGCCGCCCCATGGCGACGAACCCCACGGAGAAGAGGAGGATCACGGCCCCCGCCAGTACGTAGGCGGCCGGAGTGCCGGATCCGTCGCCTATGGCGATCGAGATCGGGGCGGCACCGGCGATACCCGTCAGCGGAGCCTGACCGGACAGGACGAAGAAGAGGATGCCCAGGACGCCCAGGGCGTTGGGCTTGAGTGTGGCTGCAGTGGGGGCGTCCCGTACGGTCCGCTGCGCGGAGGCCGTCTGACTGTCCACTCGGATCACCTGCCAGAGAAGGGGAGGATCGTTTCAGGCCAAACGAGTTGCCTCATCCTGGGCCGGAACTATCCGTTTGACAAGGGGGTGGAAGCGGGGAATCCCGCCGCGCGGCGAATCCGTGCACCGGCCGTGAACCGCCTGTCGGCAGCGAGGCCGCCGACAGGCGGCAGCGGCGTCGGCAACGCGCGGGTCAGCCCTCGGCCGGGCCCTCCGACAGCCGCTCCAGCAGGGCCTGCAGCTCCCGCAGCGCCTCTTCGGTGACCTCGCGCTCGCCGAACACGAGCTGGTGCAGGACCAGGCCCTCCAGCGCGGCGAAGACGAGCCGCGACGTACCTCGCTCCACCGGCTGAGGCAGCATGCGGGACAGCTCGCGCCTGGTGGCCTCGAAGTACTCCTCGTACAGGCTCCGCAGGTGGGGCAGCAGTTCCGGCCTGCGCCGCGCCTCCAGCAGCAGCTCGTACTGGAAGGCCTGCAGTTCGGGTCCGGACTCCACCATCTGCGGCAGGCCGGTGGCGAAGTCGGCCGGCCTGCCGGTCCCGATGTCGAGGGCGCTGCTGCTGAGCGAGGAGCGGATGGCGTGGGTGACGGCCTCCTCGATCAGCGCGTCCCGCGAGCCGAAGTGGTGCACGACCAGCCCGTGGGTGACGCCGGCCTCCTCGGCGACGGCACGGTAGGTGAGCTTGCGCAGACCGCCCCGGGCCACCACCCGTACGGCGGCGTCCAGCAGGGCAGCCCGACCGTTCCCGTAGTTCGTCACGCGTTTGCGGCTGCGGCGCTCACCGGCGGCCTCGACGGAGTCGGTCATGTCGACGACCCTACCTGCGGCGTTCCGGTCAGCGCTGGGGCGGCCGGATGCCGCGGAACTCCCAGTCGCCGCCGAGCGCGGTGGAGAGCACTTCCTCGGACTCGGTGGGCTGGGCGCCGACGTCCGTGCGGATGGCGGTGGGGCCGGTGACGATGTGGTTGGTGAGCCGGCCGAGGCCCTCGACCTCGACCTCGACGACGTCGCCGGGCCGGACGGGCCGGGAGTTGGCCGGGGTGCCGGACAGCAGGACGTCACCGGGGAAGAGGGTGATCGTGCGGGCGATGTCGGCGACGAGGTAGTGCATGTCCCAGGTCATCTCGTCGGTGGAGCCGTCCTGGACCACCTCGCCGTTGACGTAGGTGCGCAGTCGCTTGCCGTGGAAGTCCCAGTCGGTCACCAGGGCGGGGCCGAGGGGGCACAGCGTGTCGGAGCCCTTGACGCGGAGCATCGAGCCGGCGTCGGTGTCGCGGAAGTCGTGCAGGCCGTAGTCGTTGGCGATCGTGTAGCCGGCGATGTACTCCCCCGCGTCGGCCGGGGCGATGTTGCGCGCCGTCCTCCCGATGACGATGGCGACCTCGCCCTCGTAGTTGAGCCACTTGCAGCCCTCGGGACGCACGATCGCGCCCTGGTGGGAGTTGAGGGAGGAGGTCGGCTTGTGGAAGTAGGTGGGGGTGTCGGGCAGGCCGATCCGGAATTCGTCCACCCGGCTGCGGTGGTTGAGGTGGACGGCGATCACCTTGGAGGGGACGACCGGCGGCAGGTGCCGCGCGTCGTCGATCTTGACTCGGCGGCCGTCTCCGGCGACCAGTTCGTCACCGTCACGGACGGTCTCGACGGCGGCGCCGTCGAGGAGGATACGGCGGTACTCGGGCATGGCGGGGGCCTTCCTGGGCGGCTGGGCGGCTGGGCGGCTGGGCGGCTGGGCGGCTGGGCGGCTGGGCGGCTGGGCGGAGCCTGTCAGGCGCGGCTGTGCGGAGTGCGGGGTGCGGCCGGCGTGGGCAGAGAGGTGCCGGTCCAGCCGTCGGCCGGGCGGTCGAACCAGAGGTGGACCTGGCCGGTGCCGATGGAGTTCTCGTACTCGCCGTACTGGCGGGCCTTGGCGACGCACGCCTGCTCGCCGAGGGCGCCGGCCATCATCAGGTAGTGGAAGAACCTGGCCTCGGGCTTGTACTTCCAGAACTCGTCCATGGTGTCGAGGACCTTGTCGTGCCGGCCCTCCTTGAACCGAGCGATGCGCTCGTGGTCGGCCTCGCGGGCGTCGGCCGTGAAGATGTGCGCGGGGTCGCTCGCCTCGTGGTCGCGCAGTTCGCGCAGCGGCCAGAAGGTGTGCGAGAGGGCGCCCGACGCGATCAGCAGCACGCGGCGGCCGGGAGTGGCGGCGATGCCGTCGGCGAGCGCGCGGCCCAGTCGCAGGTGGTCCTCCATGTCGCCGGTCTGGCAGACGCCGATGGTCACCCATCGCTTGTCGGGCAGGCCCTCGCCGAGGAACTTCCACAGGTTGATCGTGGCGTAGTAGATCGGCAGGTACGCGTCGTCGATCGCGGTGATCCAGGTGCCGTGCTTGTCGGCGAACGAGGCGATGTTGTGGGCGAGTTCGGGGTCGCCGGGGAAGTCGTACGGCATACGGCACATGCCGCGCGGCAGCTCCTCGGAGGTGAACAGCCCGGCCCGGCGGTCCTGGGCGGTGACGACGAACTCGACGGTGGTGGCCCAGTGGGAGTCGAGGACGACGACGGTGTCGTAGTCGTCGCGTTCGAAGACGTCCTGGCGGAGCTGCCGAAGGCCGGTGACGAGGGTGATCTCCTTGCCGCCGTTCAGCTCCAGCCTGGTCTCCTCGGGCAGCACGATGGTGGGGACGTGGGCGAGCAGGCCCGCCCCGACGATCTCACCCATGGTCCTTCCATCCCTTCGGCGCGGTGACGGTGTTCTTGATGTCGCAGTAGAAGTCGAAGCTCCAGGTGCCGCCCTCGCGGCCGACGCCGGACTGGCGGGAGCCGCCGAAGGGGGCCTGGAGGTCGCGGACGAAGAAGCAGTTGACCCAGACGGTGCCCGCGACGAGCTGTGCGGTGACCCGTTCGGCGCGCTCCAGGTCGCCGGTGGCGACGGTCGCGGCCAGGCCGAAGCGGGTGCCGTTGGCGAGCCGGACCGCCTCCTCCTCGGTGGTGAACGTCTGGAGGGTCAGGACGGGGCCGAAGACCTCTTCCTGGACGATCTCGCTGTCCTGCGCGACGTCCGTGAGCAGGGTCGGCGCGTAGTAGAGGCCGTCCCCGCGGTGGCCGCCGATGACCGCGCGGGCGCCGGCCGCGACCGCCCGCCGCACGAAGCCGTCGATCTTCTCCAGCTGGCGGGGGTGGATGTTGGGGCCGATGTCGGTGGACTCGTCGCGCGGATCGCCCTGCCGCAGCCGTGCCGCCTTCTGGACGAACCGGCGGGTGAACTCCTCGGCGGCCTGCTCCTCCACCAGGATGCGGGTGGCGGCGAGGCAGACCTGGCCCGCGTTGTCGTACTGCTCGACGGCGAGGTCGACGGCCAGGTCCAGGTCGGCGTCGGCGAAGACCAGCAGCGGTGACTTGCCGCCGAGCTCCAGGCTCAGGGGTGTCAGGTTGGCGGCGGCCGACGCGGAGATGTGCTTGGCGGTCGGCACGGAGCCGGTGAAGCTGATGCGCCGCACGTCGGGGTGCGAGGTGAGGGCGTCGCCGATCTCGGAGCCGTAGCCCTGCACCACGTTGAGGACTCCGGCGGGCAGACCGGCCTCGGCGGCGATGTCGGCGAGCAGCGATGCGGTCAGCGGTGTCCACTCGGCGGGCTTGAGGATCACGGTGTTGCCGGCGGCCAGCGCCGGGGCGACCTTCCAGGTGGCCAGCATCAGCGGGGCGTTCCACGGGGTGATGAGCACGCAGGGGCCGGCCGGGTCCCAGCTGACGTGGTTGGTGTGTCCGCGGCCCGCGGCGGAGCCGCTCGTGTGCGTCGTGAAGTCCTCGTGGTCCAGCGTCAGCAGCCAGTCGGCGAAGAAGCGGAAGTTGTGGGCGACGCGGGGCATGACGCCGCGGCGGTGCGAGCGCAGCAGGGCGCCGTTGTCGGTGGTCTCGACGAGGGCCAGTTCTTCGAGGCGCTTGTCGACACCGTCGGCGATGGCGTGCAGGAGGCGGGCTCGCTCGGCGCGGGGGGTGGCGGCCCAGCCGGGGAACGCGGCCTTGGCGGCGGCGACGGCTGCGGCCGCCTCCGGCGCGGTGCCGCGGGAGATCTCGCCGAGGGTGCTGCCGTCGATGGGTGAGACGTCGGTGAACGTTTCGTCGGAGGCGACGCGCTCGCCGCCGATCCAGTGGCGGGTGTCGACGGGGACGCCGGCGACGGTGGTGCGGTGTGGGCTCATGATCGCGGGGCTCCTGGGTGGTGGGGGGCGGGGTCACTCGGCGCCGGACGTGCCGGACTCCAGCAGCCGGCCTCCGTCCCAGACCACGCCGACCTGCCGGTAGTACGCCGCGATCGGCTCGCGGATCTCCAGGCGGGCCAGCTCCTCGGTGGGCGCCTCGAACAGCTCCAGCTCGGCGTCGCCCACCCAGGGCTGTCCGCCCTCGAAGGACGCGGCGCCGGACTCGATCAGCTCGTCCAGGGCCAGGCCCTTGCCCTTCTCGATGGAAGGCAGCCAGCGGTGGTGGGCCATGGGGTGGCTGTTCACGAAGCCGTTGGTCGCGGACGGCTCGCGCAGGGTCACGACGGCCTGGGCCAGGCGCCGGTCGGCGGCGGCGAGGGTCGCGCCGAAGCGCGCGCCGGCCTCGATGCGCGGGGCGGGCCCGTACGGGTGCGGGCGGGTCTGGTGGATCGAACCGAGCTTCTTCGGGTAGCCCTGGTGCAGTCCACGGGCGATCGCGAAGTCCTTGTCGACCCAGATGTGGACGCAGCGGGTGTAGGTCTGTCCCTTGTACATGCAGCGGACGACGGCGAACGCTTCCTTGTACTGGGCGAGCACCGGGTCCAGCAGCTCGTCGCCGGAGGCGGAGCAGGACTGCCAGTCGGCCCAGATCAGTGCGACCGCGCCGGGGTCCTCGTCGGCGAGCTGAAGCGGCTCGGGCAGCAGCTCCCGTACGCGTGCGGGGTCGGTGCGGTACTCGACGGTGAGCAGATCGCCGGAGTAGCGCCAGGGCGGGGAGGGGATCAGCGACGAGGCACCCGTCGCGGTCTTGGGATGGAAGTATCCACGGACACGGGTCACTGGGATTCCTTGGCTGGTTGCGCGGAGCGGTTACGCGGTGAGGGCGGGCTGCTTCAGCAGTGCGGCGCGGTGGCGGGCGGCGGCGGCAGCGGCGGCGGAGCCGCCGAGGGCGACGACGCCGACCAGCCGGCCGGCGTCGTGGTAGCCGACCAGGACGTCCCCGTCGAGGTCGCCCTCCAGGACGCGTACGTCCTCCTTGCCCAGGGCGGGGGCGCCGAAGGACTGGAGCCGGAAGTCGTGCTGGTCGCTCCAGAAGGTGGGCAGCGGGGCGAACGGCGCGAGTGAGGACTCGGTGCCGTTCAGATGGGCGGTGAGGACCCGGGCGGCGTGCTTGGCGGTGTCCGTGGGGATGGACCAGTGCTCGACGCGGCGGGGCACGCCGTCGTAGCGGGCGTTGGGGAAGCGGGCGACGTCGCCGACGGCGATCACATCGGGGCGGCCGCCGACCCGCAGGTGCTCGTCCGTGAGGACGCCGTCGGTCAGGTCGAGGCCGTTGCCGCCGAGCCACTCGGTGTTGGCGACGGAGCCTACGGACTCGACGACGACGTCCGCGGCGAGCACCGTGCCGTCGGCCAGGACCACTCCGGTGACCCGCTCGTCGCCTTCGAAGCCGCTCACGCCGGTACCGAGGGCGAAGCGGACGCCCCTGTGCTCGTGGCGGTCGCGCAGCGCCTTCGCGAGGAGCTCGCCGAGCGGTCCGACCATCGGCAGCGGCAGCGGGTCGACGACGGTGACCTCGGCGGCGCCGAGGGCCACGGCGGTGGCGGCCACCTCGCAGCCGATGAAGCCCGCCCCGATGACGACCACGCGTACGCCCGGCTCGGTCAGCGCCTCGCGCAGTGCCCGGGCGTCGGCCAGGGTGCGGACGGTGTGCCGGCCGGCGACGGGGCCGGGGCAGGTCAGCCGCCGGGGACGCATTCCGGTGGCGACGACGAGCCCGACGTACGCCAGGGTCGCGCCGTCGTCGAGTTCGACGGTCCGCCGGTCGAGGTCGGCGCGGACGACCTGGGTCCCCAGCCGCCACTCGACGTCGGCGACGGCGGCCCGGGGCCGGAAGGCGAGCGACTCGAAGGACGCCTTGCCCGCCAGCACCTCCTTGGACAGCGGAGGCCGGTTGTAGGGCATGTGCGGTTCGTCCCCGACCAGGGTGACCGGCCCGTCCCAGCCCGCGGCGCGCAGCTGCTCGGCGGCGCGCAGGCCGGCCATGGAGGCGCCGGCCACGACGATGGGTGCGCGCACGGCTCAGCCCTCGATCCGGATGGCCTGGAGCGGACAGACGTCGGCGGCCTCCTCGACCTCGTCGCGCAGCGCGTCGTCGGGGTCGGGGACGTAGGCCAGGCGGCCGGCGTCGTCGAAGCGGAAGACGTCGGGGGCGGCGAAGACGCACTGGCCGTGGTCCTGGCACTTGTTCATGTCGACGACGACCTTCATGGCCGGTCCTCCTGGTACTGAGGGGGCGTCGGAGAGGGGGATGAAGGGGCCCGGACCGCTGGGGGGCCGGGCCCCGGCCAAAGGGTGCGGCTGTCACCGCACCCCAACTCGTTTGGCGTCAAACAACATAGGAAGCGGCGCGACCTCTGGTCAATAGCTATCCAGGTGGATAAATTTTTGCACCGGCCCCCTTGCGGGAGAGTGACGGGCGTCCCTACCGTTTGGCACCAAACAGAGCGGTCTTCAGCGCTCCCGCAGTGCGCAGCCGCCCTCTTCCCCCTTCTCCCCCAGCGCCCTGAGCCCTGGGAGGCGCCCCCTTCCCCAGAGGAGACACCGGTGAGCGCATCCGACACCCCGCCCGTCCGCCACCACATGGAACGGCTGGCCGCCGAGGGCATCGACGTGGTCCGGGTCACCTACCCCGACCTCATCGGCACCGAACGGGCCCGGGACGTCCTGCTGGACCACCTGCCATCGGCCTGCGAGCACGGTCTGGCCTTCTGCCGCGCCGTCTACCACACCAGTCCTCAGGGCGACGTCGTCCCCGTCTCCGGGGGGCTCGACGCGGGCCTGCCCGACATCTGCGTGCGTCCCGACCTCGACACCCTGACCTCACTGCCGTGGGAACCCGGCGTGGCCACCTGTCTGGGCGACATCACCGACCCGGCCACCGGGCGGCCGGCCCCGGAGTCCCCGCGCGACCTGCTGCGCGCCGTCCTCGACCAGTGCGCCGAGCACGGCCTGCGCCCCGTCGTCGGCCCGGAGCTGGAGTACTTCCTGTGCGACGCGGCCGCGGACACCCCGACCGGATGGCGCAAGTACAGCGACGCCGAGGGCGTCGTCTACACCGCGGGCCTGCGTGCGGACGACGACAACCACCTGCTGCGCACCCTGCGCCTGCTGCACGCCATGAACATCGGCGTCACCAGCGGGAACCACGAGTTCGACGGGTCGCAGTTCGAGATCAACCTGACCCACTCCGACGCCATGACGGCCGCGGACCGCGCCTTCCGCTTCAAGGCGGCGATCAAGGAACTCGCCCGCAAGGAGGGCCGCCTCGCCACCTTCATGGCCAAGCCCTTCAACGGCGCCGGCGGCTCCGGCTTCCACCTCCACCTCTCCTGCGTGGTCGAACAGGACACCAACGCCTTCGCCGACCCGTCCGCCCCCTACGGCCTGTCCGCCACCGGGCGCCACGCCGTGGCCGGCGTCCTGGCCCACGCCCCCGCGCTGGCGGCGCTCGCCAACCCGACGGTCAACTCCTACAAGCGCTTCGGCCCCGACACCCTCGCCCCCTGGCTGATCGACTGGGGCCTGGACAACCGCAGCGCCATGGTCCGCATCCCGCCCGAGCGCGGGTCCGGCTCCCGTCTCGAACTGCGTCTGGGCGACGCCAGCGCCAACCCCTACCTGCTGATCGCCGGCACCGTCGCGGCCGCCCTGCTGGGGGTCCTGGCCGGCGAGGAACCTCCCATCCCTCTGGAGGGCTACGGCTACGACACGACGAAGTCTCCCGTGCTGCCGATGTCCCTGCCCGCCGCGCTCGACGCCCTGGAGGCCGACACGGCGCTGACCGAGCTGCTCGGCAAGGACTTCACCACTTCCTACCTCGCGTACAAGCGTGACGAGGTCGCGCGCTTCCAACGGCACGTCACCGACTGGGAGTTCACCGAGTACGCCTACCACCTGTGACGCCGGTACCACCCGTGACGCCGAGGAGCACACACCCCATGACCACCACCGCCCAGCCGCTGACCGAGGCCGTGCGCGAGCCGCTGCCGCTCGCCGACGTCGACCTCGCGAACCTCGACAACTTCACCGACGGCGTCACCCCGTGGCGCATGTTCCACACGCTGCGGCACGAGGACCCCGTCCACTGGCAGGAGGAGGACGCGCCCAACTCCGGCTTCTGGACCGTGTCCCGGCACGCCGACATCGCCCGCGTCGACCGTGACGCCGAGACCTTCACCTCCACGAAGTTCGTCAACCTCGAAGAGGTCGACGACGACCAGATCAAGAAGCGCGCCTCCATCCTGGAACTCGACGGGATCCGCCACCGCGCCCTGCGCAGCCTGCTGCAGCGCCAGTTCGGCGCGAGCGTCATCAACAGCTACGCCGACTTCCTGCGCGGCCTGACCGCCACCACCCTGGACGCGGCCCTGTCCAAGGGCACTTTCGACTTCGTCAAGGAGGTCTCCGCCGACTTCCCGATCAACGTCCTGGCCCGCCTGCTGGACGTGCCCCCGGAGGACAACCAGCAGCTCATCGACTGGGGCAACCGCATCATCGGCAACACCGACCCCGACTACGCCGACGTCCTCCTGCACAGCGCGGAGAGCGAGCAGTACCGCGACCTGCCCTTCCGCTCCCCCGCCTCCCTGGAGGTCTTCTCCTACGGACGGGAACTGGCCCGACGGCGCCGGGGCGGCACCGGCACCGATCTGATCTCCCGGCTGGTCAACGAGACCCCGCGCGACGGGGTCCCGCTCTCCCCGCAGGACTTCGACAACTACTTCCTGCTGCTGGTCGTCGCCGGCAACGAGACCACCCGGCACACCATCACCCATTCGATGCTGGCCCTCCTCCAGCACCCCGAGCAGCTCGCCCGCCTCAAGGACGATCCCTCCCTGATCCCGACGGCGGTCGAGGAGTTCCTGCGCTGGGCCTCTCCCGTCTACCACTTCCGCCGCACCGCGACCCGCGACGTCGAACTCGGCGGCAAGCGGATCAAGGAGGGCGACAAGGTCGTCATGTGGTTCGCCTCCGGCAACCGCGACGAGGAGGTCTTCGGCAACCCCTACGACTTCGACGTCGCCCGCCGGAACAACGACCACGTCACCTTCGGCAAGGGCAGCCCGCACCTGTGCCTGGGCAACCTGCTGGCCCGCACCGAGATCCGCATCATGTTCGAGGAGCTGATCCCACGCCTGGCGGACATCCGCCTGGCCGGCGACGTGCCGCGCGTGCGTTCCAACTTCGTCAACGGCATCAAGAAGCTGCCGGTCGAGGTGACGCTCGCCTGAGCCACCCGGCACCGGCACGGCAGGGGCGGTCGCCGTTCACGGACCGCCCCCGTCCCGGCTGTCATCCCCACGGCGCGGGAGGCGTCAGAGCGTCACCCCCGTCCGCCGGCCCGGACAAGCCGACGTAGGCGCGCAGGTGAGAGTGCATGGTCGGCACCTTCCACCGACGCAGAGCGTCTGTCGCGGCCCATGGCCAGGAGGCCTCGTCCTGCTCGGAGGTGTCCGGGGACGTCGTCGGCCATGCCATAGGATTGCTGCAGCCGGCCCCAGGGCACATCGTCCAGGCCGGCCAGCGGGTCGCCATCCTTCACGGCAGCCGATCTTGGCACAGCGGCGATCCGTCCCGCGCTGCGGCCTCTGATCGGGCGACGGTCGTGCGAGCACCCGAGTGGCGGCCCCATGTGATCGGCGGCGGCACGCGCACGACGTGCCGGGACGGGCGGACGTCACGGGCCAGCGGCCGCGGGGGTCATGGTCAGCTCCGCCCAGATGGTCTTGCCCGTGGCCGTGTAGCGCGTGCCCCACGCCTCCGCGAGTTGCGCGACCATGAACAGTCCTCTGCCGCCTTCGTCGTCACTGCTCGCCTGGCGCAGGTGCGGCGATGTGTGGGAGGCGTCCGAGACCTCGCAGATGAGTGTGTGTTCCCGAATGAGCCGCAGGTGGATGGGGCTGCGGCCGTAGCGGATCGCGTTGGTCACCAACTCGCTGATGACCAGCTCGGCCAACGGCACGTCCTCCGCGAGGCCCCAGTCGGTGAGTTGGTGCGAGACCCGGGCTCGGGTCCGGGCGACGGCCTCGGGCTCGGCGGGCAGGTCCCACGTGGCGACCCGGTCGGCCTCCAGGCTCCGGGTGCGGGCCAGGAGAAGGACGGTATCGTCCGCCGGCGGCCGTTCGTCCAGGGCGGCCTCCACGGCGGCCCGGCACAGGTCGTCCAGCGGCCGGCCCGGCTCGGTCAGGGTGTGCAGCAGATGCACCAGGTTGTCCGGGTCGTGCCGCAGGCCGTGGAGGAGACCGTCCGTGTACAGGGCCAGCAGGCTGCCGTCGGGCAGACTCGTCTCCGTCGCCTCGAACGGCAGGCCCCCCAGCCCGAGCGGCGGACCGACGGACAGGGGCAGGAACCCGGCTGCTCCATCGGGACGTACGACGATGGGCGGAAGATGGCCGGCGCTGGCCGCACAGCATCGCCGGGTGGCGGGATCGTATATGACGTACAGGCAGGTGGAGCCGAGCGATGCGGCCTCCCGGTCGGCCGAGAGGTCGCCGTCGGCGGCCGGGCGCACCCGGGCGTCCACGTGGGCCAGCGCCTCGTCCGGGGGGAAGTCCATGCCGGCCAGTGTTCGCAGGGCGGTACGCAGCCGTCCGGCGCAGGCCACGGACTGGATGCCCCGGCCGGTCACGTCACCGACGATCAGGCCGACGCGGGCCCCGGAGAGCGGAAGGATGTCGAACCAGTCGCCGCCCACCCCCGTATGGGTGCGGGCCGGCAGGTACCGGTGTGCGGTCTCCACCGAGCTGCGCGCCGGCACGGCACCCCGCAGCAGCAGACTGTGCTGGAGGCCGAGGGCATCGTGACGTTCCCGGGTGTAGCGGCGGGCGTTGTCGATGCACACCGCGGCCCGGGCGACGAGGTCGTGGACCAGGGCCAGGTCGTCGGGCTCGAAAGGCTGCGGCAACTGCCAGCGGTAGAAGTGCGCGAGTCCGAGCGTGGTCTCGCGCGCCCGCAGGGGCACCGTCATCAACGAGTGGATTCCGGCGCCGAGGATCTTGGCGGCGCGGGCGGGGTCCTGGGCCAACCAGCCGGCGTCCTGGTCCAGGACCGGGATCAGCAGCGGCTGCCCCGACGCCAGGCACTGGGCGTAGGGGGTGGTGGGATGGAAGGTCGTCAGCTCCCCGACCGGATAGGTCGCCTCCGGGGCGCGCGCGGTCCGCGAGAGGACCGCGGCGCGACGCAACAGGGTCGCGCTCTCCACCGGTCCGGGCAGCGGTTCCTCGCCGCGGTCGATCCCTTCCAGCAGATCGACGGCGACGAGGTCGGCCAGCCGGGGCACCGCCACTTCGCAGAGCTCCTCCGCCGTCCGGGCAACCTCCAGGGTGGAACCGATCCGTGTCGCGGCGGCCTCCAGCAGGGCCAGGCGCTCGCTGCTCCCCGGCGCCGGCCGCCCACCCAGGTCGGAGATCGCGGTGACGACCCCCCTCGCCCGGCCGCTCGCGTCGCACAGCCGGAAGGCCGAGAAGGAGCAGCCTTGGTCGGATTCACCTCCGGTCACGGCCAGGGACACGGTGGTCACCACAGGTCTGCCCGTTTCCAGAACGGTGCGCAGGAGCTTCGTCAGACGGGCGACGTCACGCGTGGGGAAGAACTCACCGATCGGCCTGCCCAGGACCTGGCCGGCCTCGATCCTGCACAGACGTTCGAGTGCCGCGTTGACCCGCAGAGCGCGAAGCTCGCCGTCGCAGACAGCCAGGCCCACCGGCGCCTGGGCGAACAGCATGTCCAGGTCCCTGGTGGTGTCGAACGCCCCGGGGGGCGGGCTGCCGGGACAACCGCCTCCGCCGAGATCCGTGCGTGCCATCACCATGCCTTCCCGGATCGACGCGCCTTCCCGGATCGACCGTGTTCGCCCGGTCACCGAGCGTCAGCGAGACCCGTCTCATCCTCATCATGCCCGGGAACCCCCGGACCCGCAGAACACAGCCGTGCACCCGGCCGACCTGCCGACTTCCGCACCGGCCGACGGCCGACTTCCGACAAGCGACGCCGTGTGCGGCGGAGCGGGCGGGTGCGGGTCCGGGACGTCCCGCCCCGCCGGCACCGGGGCCGGCCGTCCCTCCCGGCGCGGGCCTGCCGCCGCCTGGCGACGGTGTTTCCGACGCCGAACACTTGGAAGAGGGGAAGGAAGCCTCACGGGGCCGTCCATCCACGAGGACCACTTGGCCATGCACCGCACCGAACGTTCGGATCCCCCCAGTCCGGGACACCCGGCCTTCCGCCCGACCGTGGCGCCCGTAGCGGCCCTCAGGCTCGAAACCGTCCTGCTGGCCGTCACCGCCTCGGCCCTCCTCGCCGGGGGGATCCTCTGGCTGCTCGGCGACCTCGCCGCGGCGGACCTGTGCTGGGCGCTCGGCACCATCGCCGCCGTCGGCCCCGCGGTCGGCTGGGTGCTGGCCACCCTGCGTCACGGGCACGCCGGCGTGGATCTGATCGCGGTGCTGGCACTCGCCGGCACTCTTGCGGTCGGGGAGTACCTGGCCGGGGCACTGATCGCGCTGATGCTGGCCACCGGCCGCACGCTGGAGGCCGCCGCGCAGCGGCGGGCCTCCCGCGATCTGCGCGCGTTGCTCGAACACGCACCGCGCACCGCCCGCCGGCGCACCGGCAAGGAAATTCGTTCCGTGCCTCTCGGCGACGTCGGCGTCGGGGACCTGTTGGTCGTCGGCCCCGGCGAGGTGGTACCGGTCGACGGCCGGGTCGCCAAGGGCGCCGCCGTGCTCGACGAGTCGGTGCTCACGGGCGAGTCCGTGCCCGTGGAACGGGTACGGGGCCAACTCGTACGCAGCGGTGTCGTCAACGCGGGCGGTGCCTTCGACCTGCGGGCGACGGCGACCGAGCAGGACAGCACCTACGCCGAGATCGTCCGGCTGGCCCGTCAGGCGAGCGCGGAATCGGCTCCCGTGGTCCGTCTGGCCGACCGCTACGCCGCTTGGTTCCTGCCCCTGGCGGTGGCGGTCGCGGCCCTGGCCTGGCTGCTCAGCGGGTCCGCGGTGCGGGCGGTGGCGGTGCTGGTGGTCGCCACGCCCTGCCCGCTGCTGCTCGCCGCCCCGGTGGCGATCGTCTCCGGGCTGTCCCGGGCGTCCCGGCTGGGGGTGGTGGTGCGCGACGGGGGCGCGCTGGAGCGCCTCGGGCGGGTCCGGACACTGCTGCTCGACAAGACCGGCACCCTCACCGGGGGCCGCCCGCGCGTCTTCGACGTGACCGCGGGTCCGGGCGTCAAGCCCGCCGAGGTGCTGCGGCTGGCGGCGTCCGTCGACCAGTACTCGCCGCACGTGCTGGCCCGCGCCATCGTGGACGCGGCCCACGAGCGCGGGCTGGAACCGTCGGTCGCCACGAACGTCTCGGAGGAGCCGGGCCGGGGCGCCCACGGAGTCGTCGAGGGCCGCCGTACGGCCGTCGGCCGCCTGGCACCCGGCACACCGGTACCGGAGTGGGCCCGTTCCGTGGAGAACCAGGCACTGCTGGACGGGGCCGCCGTCGCCTGGCTCACCGTCGACGGCGTCCCCGTCGGGGCCGTTCTGCTGCGTGACCCACTGCGCCACGACGCGTCCCGGACGCTGCGCCGGCTGCGCGCGGCGGGCGTCGAGCGGATCGTGATGCTCACCGGCGACCGGCCCGAACCGGCCCGCGAGATCGCCGCGGTCCTCGGGCTCGACGACGTACGCGCCGAACTGACCCCGGCCGACAAGGTGGCCGCCGTCCACGCGGAACGCGCCCACGCGGTCACCGTGATGGTCGGCGACGGCGTCAACGACGCCCCCGCACTCGCCGCCGCGGACGTCGGGGTGGCGATGGGCGCACGGGGTTCCACCGCCTCCTCCGAGGCGGCCGACGTCATCCTCACCACCGATCGTGTGGACCGGCTCGCCGACGCCACGGTGATCGCCGTACGCGCGCGGCACATCGCCGTGCAGAGCGCCCTCGGCGGCATGCTGATGTCCTTGGCGGCCATGGGCGCGGCCGCCCTGGGGCTGCTGCCGCCCGCTGTCGGCGCCCTGCTTCAGGAGGGCATCGACCTGGTGGTCATCCTCAACGCGTTGCGCGCCCTGCGTGTCGGTCACGCGGGCCGTCCCGCCCTCGAGCCGGGCGCCGAAGCCCTGATCCGCCGCTTCGCCGCCGAGCACGAGGACCTCCAGGACGTGCTGCACGCCGTACGGGGGGCCGCGGCCTGTCTCTCGGATCAGGGCGAGAGCGCGAAGGCCCTGGACTCGGTGCGCACCGTGCACCGGCTGCTCACCGAGCGGTTGCTGCCGCACGAACACGCCGAGGAGCACGAGCTGTATCCGGCCCTCGAAGCCACCCTCGGCGGCCCGGAGGCGACCGCGACCATGAGCCGCGCCCACGCGGAGATCGAGCGGCTCGCCCGACGGGTGGCCACCCACCTGTCGCTCGCCGACGCGCAGGGCACGCTCGCTCCTGAGCAGCTCGAGGACCTGCGTGCCTGCCTGTACGGTCTGCACACCGTCCTGCGGCTGCACTTCACCCAGGAGGAGGAGAACTACTTCTCACTGGCTCCGTGAGACACCGGCGGCCGGCACCGGGGCGCGCCGCAGCCGCAGGGGGACCCGTGCCGTGGGCACCGTGATGGGCAACGCCGTGACAGCCGGCGCCTTCGCGGGTAGTCGGCCACCATGTCCGATCAGTTTCAGATCGAGCCGGTGGGCGATCACGCCTACCTGGTGCGTGCCCGGTACAGCGGTGGTGTGATCGAGTCGCGGTTCGAGGCGAGCCCGGCCGTCGTCGACGAACTCGATGCGGCCCAGGCCGACGAGCAGCGGATCATCGAGGAGACGGCCCTCTACCTCGCCGAGCGACAGCCGGTCGTCGACCTGCCCCCGCTGGTCGACCTCGAGGATGTCGAGGCCGCGTACGGAGATCACTACATCAAGGAGATGAGCCGGCGACTGAAAGGCGCCTGAGGTGCCGTCGCACACTGATCACGCAGATCGCCGGGGAAGCCTGGTGCGCCATCAGCGGGGTGCGGTCTCGCCCATCGCGTGCAGGGCCAGTGTGGAATGCGCGTAGGCGCCGCCGGCGCGCATCTCGGCAGCGACCCAGATGGCCTCCATGATCTCTTCCGGGCTGTTTCCCTTGCGCTGCGCGAGGCGGGTGTGTCCTTGGATGCAATAGGGGCACTGCGTGACGTGGGCGACGGCCACGGCGATCAACTGCTTGGTCTTCTCCGGCAGCGCTCCCTCGGCGAACACGGCCCGGCTGAAGTTCTCGAACGCCTCGTTGACGGCCGGGGCGAGTTGGGCCCGCCGGGCGCCGATCTCCGGTGTGGCGGGGTGGTAGACGGACTCGGTCATGACTGCCTCCAGTTGCACAACGACGCGCGGCGGCTGTTCGAGCAGTGCCCCGAGGTCGGTGGGGGACACGGCGCCGCGACGTCATCCGACGGTCACACCCGCTGCGGTACCACCGCCACCGGGCACTGTGCGTGATGCAGCAGGGCATGGGACGTCCGGCCCAGTTGGATCCCGAAGGACCCCGCCCTGCGTCGCGCGCCCACGATCACCAGATCGGCGGCGGCCGAACGATGCACGAGCACCCTGTGTGCCGGTCCCTCCACCGTCGCGCCCCGCACGCGGACCGTCGGATGGCCGGCCGTCGCATCGCGCAGCAGCTCATCGAGAAGGGCGGCGGTCCGGTCCTCGTCCCCATGGTCCGAGTCGTCGTCCACCACCGGGGAGCCGGCCGTCTCGTTCGTGCGGCGGCGCCAGGCCCGTACGACGTCGAGGACGCAGCCGCGCGACTCGGCCTCGCGGAAGGCGAAGCGCACCGCCTCATCGCAGGTCCCGGACTCGCCGGCGCCGAGCAGAATGCGCTCGTGGCTTCCCGCCAGGCCCGCGGCGTCGCCGCGGACCACGAACACCGGACACCGGGCCCGGGCCGCCACGGCCAGACTCACGGAGCCCAGGAGCAGCCCCTTCAGCTCACCGCGCCCGCGCGAGCCGATGACCAGCGCGAAGGCGCTGTCCCCTGCCTCCAACAGGACGGAGACCGGGTCGTCGGGGAGGATGGTCGCGGATACCTTGACGTCCGGATCGCGCCGCCGCGCCCGTTCGGTCGCCGTGCCGACCACATTCTGGGCCATCACCTCCTCGGCGGAACGCTCCCTGCCCGCCGACGGGAGAGCACCCTCGTAGCGCTCCCAGAGGGAGCCGTACACCAACCGCAACGGCAGTCCGTGCCGGGCGGCCTCGTCCACCGCCCAGTCGACCGCCGTCAGGCTCGGGCCCGACCCGTCCACACCCACCACCAGCGGCGTCTCCATCCCCACCGCCACCTTTCACCGGACTGCGCGTGGAGCGGCACGACGTTCCTTTGATCTCACCCTCGCATCCGACGTGGCCCGACGCGAGGGCGGATCGGCCCCCTCCGGGGCCGTGAACGGGGCCGTTCGGCCCGGTTTCCTGCCCGCCCGGCCTCTGTGGCCAAGAGCCGATGCGCCGGAGGCTGAACACCTCGACCGCGGAAGGAGACCAAGCGATGACCGCTACCGAGCCGGCACCGGTGCATGCCCTGCTGACCGACGGCACCACGGTCCGGATCCGCCGGTCGACCCCTGACGACCATGCCGAGGTCCTGCGCCTGTACGAGGAGATGTCCGACGAGAACCTGCGGCTGAGGTTCTTCTCCCTCAGCCGTACCTCCGCACGTCAGGCCGCGCAGCGCGTGGCCGGACTCCCGCGCCCCGGCTACCGGGCCATGGTGGCCGAGCACGCCGGCCGCCTTGTCGGCCTCGCCGAGTACGAGGCCGAACCGCACGGCACCACGGCCGACGTCGCCCTCGCCGTCGCCGACGACTGGCACCACCGCGGCCTGGCCACCCTGCTGCTCGAACACCTCGCGGACGCCGCCCGCACCGCGGGCATCACCGCGTTCACCGCCGACGCCCTCACCGAGAACCTGGACGTGCTGAGGGTCTTCCACGACCTCGGCCTGCGCGTGAAGCGCCAGTACGACGGCCCCGAAGTGCACTGCCTGGTGGAACTCACCGAGGACGAGGCCTACCTGAGCGCCGTGGACGCCCGCGGCCGCCTCGCCGACGTCGTCAGCCTGCGTCCGCTGCTGCGCCCCGGGTCCGTCGTGGTCATCGGTGCCGGCCGCAAGCCCGGCTCGGTCGGACGCGCGATCCTGCGCAACATCCTCACCGGCTCCTTCACCGGGCGGGTCTTCGTCATCCATCCGGTGGCCTCCGCGATCGCCGGAGTACACGCCTACCGTTCCGTGGCCGCGCTGCCGCAGGTGCCCGATCTCGCGGTCGTCGCCGTTCCCGCGGCTGCCGTTCCACGGGTGGCGGAGGAGTGCGGGACGGCCGGCGTGCGTGCCCTGCTCGTCGTCTCGGCCGGTCTCGACGCCTCCCTGGCAGCGGCCCTGAAGGACGCGTGCCGCCAGCACGGCATGCGGCTGGCGGGCCCCAACTGCCTGGGACTGGCCAACACCGAGGCCGGCGTCCACCTGGACGCCACCTTCGCCGCCCGGCACCCGGGAGCCGGCACCGCCGGGGTCGCGGTGCAGTCGGGCGGGGTCGGCATCGCGCTGCTGGACGGGCTGGCACGCCTCGGCATCGGCGTGTCCAGCTTCGTCTCCCTCGGCGACAAGTACGACGTCAGCGGCAACGACATGCTCCAGTGGTGGGAAGGGGACGGGCACACCGACCTGGCGCTGCTGC
Source organism: Streptomyces sp. NPDC003393 (assembly GCF_053589015.1). Taxonomy (NCBI): domain Bacteria; kingdom Bacillati; phylum Actinomycetota; class Actinomycetes; order Kitasatosporales; family Streptomycetaceae; genus Streptomyces; species Streptomyces sp. NPDC003393. Next base: position 313,230 of record NZ_JBSFRB010000001.1, read on the forward strand.
ACCTGGAGTCCTTCGGCAACCCGCGCGCGTTCTCCCGCACCGCCCGTCGCGTGGCGCGCACCATGCCGGTGCTGACCGTGGACGCCGGCCGCTCCGAGGAGGGGCGCCGGGCCGCTGCCTCCCACACGGCGGCGGCCGCCACCCCCACCATGACCCGGCAGGCGCTGTTCACCCAGGCCGGCGTCACCGCCACGCGCACGATCGGGGAACTCCTCGACACGGCCGCTCTGCTGCACTCCCAGCCACTGCCGGCCGGCACGAGGGTGGCCGTGGTCAGCAACGCGGGCGGCGCGGGCGTCCTGGCCGCCGACGCGTGCGCGGACGCCGGACTGAGCGTGCCGGCGCTGCCCACGGGCCTGGTGAACGGGCTCGCCGCGCTGCTGCCCGAGGGCGCGACCGCCACGAACCCGGTGGACACGACCGCGGCGGTCGGTGAGGACCAGATGTGTGCCTGCGTGGAGCTTCTCGCCCACTGCGGGGCCGTTGACGCCGTCCTGGTCGCCCTCGTCCCCACGGCCATGGCCTCGGCGACCGGCGAGGACCTGGTGCGCGCCCTGACCGATGTCCCGCGACCGCTGCTCCGTCCCACCGTGGCCGTCCTTCCCGCCCAGGCGGCCCGGGTGGAACTGCTCGACACCAACGCCGATGGCACGGTGCCCGCCTACTCCGACGCCCAGGACGCCGCCAACGCCCTGGCCCACGCGGCCACCCGGGCACGGTGGCTGACCGAGCCACCCGGGGAGGTGAGCGAACTCAAGGACGTGAACAGCCCCGAGGCGAGGAGGATCGTCGCGGCGTTCCTGGACGCGCACCCTGACGGTGGCTGGCTCGACCCGCAGACCACCTCCGACCTCCTGGACTGCTACGCCATCCCGCAGATTCCGTGGGCCTGGGCACCGAACGAGGACGAAGCCGTCGCGGCCGCCGAGCGGCTGACCGGCGCCGGCGGCCGCGTGGCCATGAAGGCGTACTGGCCCGGGCTGCTGCACAAGAGCGAGCAGCACGCCCTGCACCTCGACCTGAGGGACGCGGCCCAGATCAAAGCCGCCCACCGGGATCTGGTGGCGCGGTTCGGCGACCGGCTGACCGGCGTGGTGATCCAGCCGATGGCCGAACACGGCACGGAGCTGTTCGCCGGAGTCGTCCAGGACGAGGTCTTCGGTCCCCTCGTGGTCTTCGGGCTCGGCGGCACGGCCACCGAACTCCTCGCCGACCACGCCGGCCGGCTCGCCCCGCTCACCGACCGCGACGTGCGCGAGCTGCTCACCTCCCCCCGCTGCTCCCCGCTGCTGTTCGGCCACGCCGGCACCCCGGCCGTCGACCTCACCGGCCTGGAGCAGCTGCTGCACCGCATCTCCCGGATGGCCTGCGACCTGCCACAACTCGCCGAGGCCGATGTCAACCCGGTCCTGGCCCGCCTTGACGGCATCACGGCGCTCGACGTACGCGTCCGGCTGCTGCCGCGCCAGGCCCGCGATCCGTACCTGCGCCGCCTGCGCTGACCTTGGCCTGTTGCCGGCAACCCCCGAGTGGGGACCGACGGCCCGTGGCCGGGGGAAAACCGGCGGACCGGACGGGGACGTTCGGCTCTGGCGGCGGACTCCGGTGCGAGGGCACCGTGGGAAAAGGAGGACACCTTCGTACGGAAGTGATCACGATGGAAGCCAAGCGTTGGACCGTCCAGATCTACATCACGGAGGACGGTGACGAGACACAGGCACGCGCCGTGCTCACCACCCGCGACACGTCGGCAGTCGCGGGTCGCGGCGTGGCCCGGCGCAACCCGATCGACCGGCCGGTACCGGAGATCGGTGACGAACTGGCCGCCAGTCGGGCCCTGGAGGACCTCGCCATCCGGCTGCACGACGTGGCCGCCGACGACATCGTCGACATGGCCGGCCCCGTGCGCATGTGACGGCGCATATCCGACGTCGCCTCCTGGTCGCGCCACCGGTACGGTGGCGCGCCTCGCGGCACATGGGGCCCATGAAGATGGCACCAGCGAGACCAACCACTCCGTGCCGTCTCCCACGCAGGAATGGTGGGACGAGTGGAGGAGACCTGAGATGCCCGAGACTCCGCGCCTCGTAGGCGACGTGATGACCCTGACGGTCGTGGCCGTCGGTCGCGATGCGCCTTCAAGGAAAGCGTCCGGATCATGGAGCAGTGGAAGGTCAGTGCACTGCCGGTCCTGGATGGCGAGGGACGCGTCGTCGGTGTGGTCTCGGAGGCCGATCTGCTGCCCGCGCAGGCCCAGTCCCCACCTCTCGAAGGGCGGGCTGTGACCGCGGCGGGGCTCATGAGTGCCCCTGCCCTCACGGTGCCCCCTGGGGCCACCTTGGCCCAGGCAGCCCGGATCATGGCCGTGCACCACGTCAAGCGGCTGCCCGTGGTCGATGACGCGGGCACTCTGCAAGGCATCGTCAGCCGCGGCGACCTGCTGAAAGTGTTCCTGCGGTCGGACGGGGACATCGCGGAGGAAGTCCGTCGCACCGTGGTGTCCTGCTTGTTCCCAGCCCTCAGTCACACCATCCATGTGCACGTGCACGAAGGAGTCGTCCTTCTCCGCGGAGAGCTCCGCGACACCTCGCTCGTCTCGATCGCCGCGCGTCTCGCCCGCGCCGTGGAAGGCGTGGTCGGTGTCGAGGCGCAACTGACGGGCACACCCACCGACCCGGCCGGACCGAGGACCGGCGGTGACGGAGATGTGGACGGGCAGCCCCTCGCCGCTCGCCGTTCGGCCGGCCTGACGCGGCGGCCCGTGAGGTCTTGGCCGGACGTGCACCCGGGCCCCATGCCTGCCGTCCGCGAGCGGCCTCACGTCCGTTCGGGTACCACGGCGACCGGGCACGCCGAGTGGTGCAGGACGGTGTGGGCGACCCGGCCGAGCTGGAGTCCGAAGCGTCCCGTATGCCGCCGGGCCCCGACGACCAGCAGGTCGGCGTCGTAGGCCGCCCCCAGCAGCACTTTGCGGGCCGGCCCCTCCACGGTGCGGCGCTTCACCTTCACCTCCGGTGGGAGGTCCCGCAGCGCCGCCTCCAGGACCTCGGCGGCCTGCTCCTCGTAGACCCGCTCGGGTGACCCGGCGAGCAGCGGGTGGTCGATCGTCTCGTGCGCGGGGCACCGCCAGGCCCGTACGGCGTCCAGTACCGCTCCACGCCGGGCGGCCTCCTGCACCGCGAACCGCAGCGCTGCCGCGGAAGCGTCCCCGACCCCGACGACGACGCGACCGTGCACCGGCATGCGGGCCTGATTGTCATGGCTGCCCCGCACCACGATCACGGGGCAGTCGGCGTGCGCGGCGACGAACAGGCTGACCGAGCCGAGCAGCACGTTCACCACGCCGCTGCGGCCGCGGCTTCCCACGACCAGGGCGGAGGCGTTCCGGCCCTCCCGTACCAGCGCGTACTCCGGCTCCTCGGGCAGGGCGGCCATGCTGATCCTGAGCTCGGCCTGTCGGTTTCGGGCGCGGCGGGCTCCGGCCCGGACGATGTCCTCGGCCAGGACCTGCGCGTCCGGCTTGCCGAGGTCCCGTGCCAGTGCGGAGCCCTCGTAGCGCTCCCAGAGGGAGGCGTACACCACCCGCAGCGGCACCGCGTGCAGGGCCGCTTCGTCGGCCGCCCAGTCCACGGCCCGCAGGCTGGGCTCGGAGCCGTCCACACCGACGACCAGGGGCAGTTCCATCGTTCTCGCGCTCCTGTGCGTGTGCGTCCGAGGGGGTCAGCCGTGCGCCACGACGGCAACCGGGGCGTCGGCGTGATGCAGCACCGCGTGGGTGACGTGTCCGATGTGGGGGCACAGCGCGGTCTGGCGGACGCGCCGGCCCACGACGACCAGGGATGCCTCCCGTGAGGCCTCGAGGACCTGTGCCGGCGCCAGGGGCTCGGACACCGGTTCCCGCACGTGTACGAGCCTGACCGGCGACCCGCGGACCTGCGCCTCGCGCGCCGCCCGTTCGGCGGCCGCCCGGCACTCCGGCGGCCCGTCGAGACCGACGGTGACACAGCGGGGCATGGTCTCACCTCCCGCAACGACTGAGCCATCTCCAGCATCCGCGGCCGGCATCCCCCGGGGGCAGGGGCCACAGGTCCCCGGTCGGGGCCGAGCGGCCCGCGTCCCCGGAACCGTGTCCGCGCGGTGACGGACGACAGACCGCGCGGTGAGCCGTCCAGCGACCGGGGTAGGCCGGTCATGCCCGGGTCGGCACCGGTCGACCGACGGGGCCGGACGACAACAGCGGTGGCGCGCGCGCTCGCACGGTGCCCGGCTCCCGGTCGCCGCCCTGCCGGCAAGGGCGCAGCACCGTCATGACGCGGAGTCGGGTCCGGACGACGGCGTCGCCGACTCGCACTGCGCCTCACGCACGACCTCCACGTGGATCTCGGGGGGCCGCGCGACCGCGGTGCTGACCGTGCAGTGGGACACCACGGCGTGCAGAGCGGCCAGACGATCCTCGGGCAGGGCCGGCGCCCGCACCGTCAGGGAAAGCTCGGACACCCGGGCCGGGCGGTCGTCGGCCATGCGGAAGCGTGCCTGGACGCGCAGTCCGTCACGGCTGACGCAGTGCCAGTCGAGGAAGTGGCCCGCGTGCTGCGCCGCGCAGGCGGCGACGGACGACACGAACAACTCCACGGGCGTGGGCCCGGTCTCCCGGCCTCCGTCGGAGCGTGGCTGGTCGGCCATGAGGACGTGCCCGCGGACCTGGACCTCGAAGGCGTCACCGGCGACCGGCACCACATCGACCTCCCCGGGTTCGCTGCTCGGCGCGGTGTCCACCGCGGCCGCCTGGGAAAGCAGCAGGGCCGCCAGGCCCCTTGCTTCCTCCGGCGTCATCGACACCCACAGTCCGCCCTTGTCCCGGGCGGTGCACGGGGTCTCCAGAACAACGCGTCGCATGGAGGCCGGCAGCCCCTGCGGGGCGAAACGGGTGACCTCGATGGTCCGCCCGCAACGGGTCTCGATCTTCATGTCGGCTCCCTCCCGACCGTCGTCCCGGCAGATGACGGGCTCTCCCGCGGCGGTTCCCCGTCGAGGTCAGCACCACCGTAGGCGCAGGTGAGACGGGGACGAACCGCCACCACACCCGCCACCGACTCACACAGGCGCACGATGACGGGAAGGTCGGTGGCGGAGTCGATCCGGCCGGTGACGGCCACGACCCCGTGATCGACACGGACCCTGACGCGCCCCGGGGCGAGGCCCAGAATGCGTTCCAGTACGTCGTGACGGATCTCGTCCGCGAGGGCGGCGTCCTCCCGCAGGTAGGGACGCAGCAGATCGTGTCCGGCCCTGGAGGAGGGAGCCCACCAGGAGCTGGTCCGACGACGCCCGGCAGTCTCGTCTCACCGTTGTTCCCCGCCCTGTACGGGCTTCTGGGGCGCCGTGACACCGCCGTGCCCAGGGGGGCGGTGCACGGTGTCGTCCTGGGCGAAGCCGAGCCGGTTCACCACGTCCACCACACCGTCGACGCCGTCGCACAGCCGTACGAGAATGGGGATCAAGGTCTTGTTCTCCACTGTGCCGCTTAGTGTCACTCTGCCTTCCACGACCTCCACGGTCAGCGCGGACGGCGGCAGGCCCAGGGTCTGCACGATGACGTCCTCCAGGATCTCCTCCTGGATCGATCGGTCCCTGCGGAGATAGAGCCGCACCAGGTCGCTGCGGCTGATCACGCCGATCAGCCGTCCGTCGCCGTCCACCACGGGCAGGCGCTTGACCTTGTGCTCCTGCATCGTCCGGGCGGCGCGCACGGCGTGCCAGCCGGGCTCCGCGACCACGGCGGGGCTCGTCATGAGGTCCCGCGCGCTGTTGCCCACGCCGCGGGAGGTCTGCTTGCGGAGCAGGTCCGCCTCGGACACCACCCCGACCGGCCGCTCCTGGTCGTCGACCACCGGGACGGCGGTGATGTCGTACTCGTCCAGAACGCGTGCGATCTCCTTGAACGGCGTGCCCGGCCGCACGCTCACGGCGGTGGGCGTCATCAGTTCGCCCACCGTGTGCTGCCTCATCGCATAGCGCCCTTCCAGGCCCTTCGAAACCGGCCTCGCACCGACCTGCCGGGCACGCCGGCGAGCAGCGCCGTCCTGGCGTGCCCGGCGCTCAGGACGTGTGCCCGGCGGCCGGGGAACCCGGCACGCCGGACCGCCGCAGTGACACCTCACCCGCCGTGCTTGACCTCGATGTGCTTCTCCTCGGTCTTCTCGCGCCCCATGCCCACGCTCACGGTGAGAATGCCGTCGGTGTAGTCGGCTCTGACATCGTCCTCGTCGGCCCCGGGCGGCAGCGTCACGGTGCGGCTCATCGAGCCGTAGCGGATCTCACTGCGGTGCTTCTCCACGTCCCGTTCGGTGCGCTCGGCCCTGACGGTCAGCGTGCCCTCACTGATGGTCACGTCGATGTCGTCGGCAGAGACGCCCGGGAGTTCCGCCCGCATGACGTACCGGCCTTCCTCCATGTACTCCTCGATCCGGACCGCGTACAGATCACCCATCGACGGCATCCCGAACCGAGCGGGGAAGGTCTCGAACCACTCGGGTATGTCCGGCAACGGGAACTTCTGCCTGCGCGCGAGTGTGGCCATCGTTCTCTCCATTCTTGGCTGTGGTCGGACTGCCGACACATCAACTCCACCTCTCGCGTACCCCTCCCGCCGGGGCCGAACAGCCCCGGTACGGGTTACGGACCCCGATGTCAGGGCTGGGCGAACGGCTCGTGCGTCAAGCGCCGGGACCAGCGTCGGCCTGCTCCACGGTCTTCCACACCCGGTTGCGGATGGCCTGCCGGTCGATCCGCCGCCCTCCGAGGTAGACGGAGTCGATCCTGCGCGTGTGCGTCATGTCCCGCAGCGGGTCCGCGTCCAGGACGATGAAGTCGGCGCGCTTCCCCGCCTCCAGCGTGCCGCGGTCGGCGAGCCCGAGCAGGGCCGCGGAGCGCTGTGTGGCGGTCCGGACGACCGTGAGCGGCGGCAACCCCGCCGCGGCGAGGGCTTCCAGTTCGCGGTGCTCGGCGAAGCCCGGTACCTGGGTCAGCAGACCCGTGTCCGCGGAGAAGACGACCCGCACCCCCGCGTCGACGAAGGTCCGCAGCGTGCTCTGCATCCGCTGGTAGGCGTCCACCGTGTCGAACAGCGGCTGGGGCGCGTTGTTCCGGATCCGGGCGCGCAGGTCCGCGACGCGTTCGGCGGGCACCAGTTCGGCCAGGGCCGGGTCGTCGAGCCAGCCGTCGCCGTCGGGCCGCTGGACGCTCATCGAGGTGAAGACCGCGACGTCGCGAGAGGTGAGAAGCTCGATGAGCTCGTCGTCGGGGGCCGGAGTCCGCGGCAGGTGGGCCAGGATGTCCGCGCCCGCGCGGATCGCCTCCTTGGCGTCGTCGACGGTGTAGATGTGAGCGGCGGCCTTCAGTCCGTGCGTGTGCGCCTCGTCGACGATCGCCCGGTACACCTCCGGGTGCAGCCGCGCCTTGCTGCCGTGCCGGTCGTCGAGCCAGAACTTGACGGCGTCGACGTGCTTCGCGGCCAGTGCGCGCACATGGCGGCGGGCGTCCTCCGGACTCGTCGCCTCGTGGACCGCGTCGACGGCGAAGAACGGACCGCCGTTGTCGGACCCCGGTGTGGGGGCGACGATGCCGGACCCGGCGGAGTACAGGACGGCGAGGTCCTCGTCGTCGAACTCCCCCTTGCGCTGCCGGTCGCGTACGCGGATCTCCGTGTCGTCCCGGTCGGTGCCCAGGGACTGGAACACGCTCACACCGTAGTAGGCGAGACGGCGGAGGTGGTCGAGGATGTTGTCGGCGGAGAAGTTCGCGGCGTCCGCTCCCGCGCCCTTCCAGTAGCCGATGTGCCCATGCGGATTGACGAGGGCCGGCATGACGGTCTTCCCGTGCAGGGAGACCGTCCTGCGCGCGGGATCGGGGCTGATGGCGTCCCGGGGACCGATCTCCTCGATCAGGCCGCCCCGGACGACGACCGCGCCGTCGTCCACGACGCGCTCCCCGTCGCCCACGATCACCCGGGCGTTGCCATGCCGGTGCTCCACCCGCTGCACCGGGAAGCCGGTCTGACGGCGCTCGTGGCCACCACCTACCAGGCGGTCTCCGGTGCCGGCCTGGCAGGCGTCGCGGAACTGCAACGGCAAGCCGACGCCGTGACCGCCCGGGCCGCCGACCTGGCCTTCGACGGAGCGGCGGTGCGCCACCCTGAACCGGCCGCCTTCAAGGAGCCGATCGCCTACAACGTGATTCCCCTTCTGGGCGACCTCGTCGACGACGGAAGCCACGAGACCGACGAGGAACAGAAACTGCGCCGGGAGGCCCGCAGGATCCTCGGCATCCCAGGGCTGCGGGTGTCCACGACATGCGTTCGCGTGCCGGTCTTCACCGGCCACTGCCTCCAGATCAACGCGCGCTTCGCCCGGCCGATCGGCGTGGACCGGGCGCATGAGCTGCTGGAGCGGGCGCCCGCCGTGGAGGTCTCCGACGTCCCGACGCCCCTCGAGGCCGCCGGCAAGGACCCGTCGTACGTCGGACGCATCCGCGTCGACGAGACGGTCGAGAACGGACTGGCGCTCTTCGTGTCCGGCGACAATCTGCGCAAGGGCGCGGCCCTGAACGCGGTGCAGATCGCGGAGCTCGTGGCAGGCCGGCCGGGCACCCTCTGACGAGACGCCCGGCACACCGGGACGGACGCACGGCCGGCGAGCACCGCCCCGGGCACGGCCGGTGAACCGGGAAGGGTTCGCCGCTCACCCGAGCCGCGTGTCCTCGGTTCGCCGCGCCGTCAGCTCTCCCGGCGGCACCGTGTCGCCGTCCTCGGTGACGAATGCCAGCCGCACCGCCCTCCCCGAGTCCTCCAGCGTGAACTGCGGCGAGGTGCCGTCCGGGCGCGGACGATGCGTCCGTCCCCAGGCCGCCAGCGCCCCGATGACCACGGTCAGACTGCGCCCGGCCTCGGTGAGGACGTATTCGTCGCGGGCCCGCTCCCCCGGCTCCTGATAGCTGCGCCGTTCCATCAAGCCTTCCTCGACCAGCAGCGCCAAGCGCTTGGCGAGGATGTTCGGCGCGATCCCCAGCGCCTCCCGGAACTCCTGGAACCGGGACGAGTGCGCCACCACCGCCTCCCGGATGATCAGCAGGGTCCAGGAGTCGCCGAGCACCTCAAGGCTCCGGGCGATGGAGCAGGTCGAGTCCTTGCCGAGCAGCTTGGTCATGCCTCCATCTTAGGCATTGAGTTGCAGGAAGCTACTCAGCCAGCTAGGTTGCTTTGAGATATCCAGCTATGTGGTCGGCGACCCCGAACCCTGTCACTCACTGGAGGCCCAGTGCCCCTCCTCGGAACACGCGCCAGCTTCTGGACGGCCGGCGCCGTGGTGGCACTCGCGCTGTGGACCAGCGCCTGTCCCACCATGACCTACCCGCTCTACCAGGCCGAATGGGGAGTCTCGACCACAACCGTCACGTGGATCTTCGCCGCGTATCCGATCGTCCTGATCCCGGTTCTGATCATCTTCGGGGACCTTTCCGACCACATCGGAAGACGTGCCTCCATCCTGATCGGGCTCGCCGCCGAGTTGATCGGTGCGCTGCTCTTCGCCGTCGCCGGTGACGTCTGGTGGCTCCTGGTCGGGCGCGCTTTCATGGGAATCGGTGTCGGGCTGTCGATCAGCCCCGCCAACGTGGCCATGGTCGAATTCAGCGCACCGGGCAAGGAGAAGCGCGCCGGCGCCATCAGCACGGCCGTCTCGGCCCTCGGCATCGGCCTGGCGATGGTGCTGGGCGGCGCCCTGACCGAGTACGCGCCCTTCCCGCTCCACCTCGGTTTCTTCGTCCTGGCCGCCACGATCGCGGCCGTGGCCTGCCTGGTCCTGCGCATGCCCCGGCACACCCCGGACGAGGACCGGGAACCGTGGCGCATCCGGACGATCGTCATTCCCCGTGGCAGCCGCACCGTCTTCGTGGCCGGCTCGATCGCCTTCGCCTCGTCGTTCCTGCTCGGAGCCATCGTGCTGCCGCTCGGCGCCAAGATCGCCCAACAGCTCGCCGGTTCGACCAACGCCCTGGTGACAGGCGCGATGCTGTCGGTCTTCGCGGCGTGCATCACCCTGTTCGCGCTCGTGGCCCGGCGTGTCCAGGTCTGGCTCCTGGTCGTCCTCGGGGCAGTCGGGTCGCTCGCGGCGGTGTGGCTGTTCGTCGTCACGGGCCTGACGCATTCGCCGGCCCTCTTCTTCCTCGCCTCGGCGGTGGCCGGTGCCGCCTACGCCTTCGACTTCGCCGGCGGGCTGACGGTCTTCAACCGGTACGCCGCTCCGCACCACCGGGCCAGCATGGTGTCCGGCGGATACCTCATCGGCTACCTCGCGCAGGGCATCGGGGCGCCCGCCCTCGGCGCCGTCGTGACCGCGCACGGTCTGATGCCCGGGCTGCTGAGCGGGGCCACCGCCTTCGGCGCCTTCTTCGTGGTCGTCCTCATCGGGGGCCTGGCCGTTCTCGCCCCGCTCCACCGACGCGGTCGCGACGCCGCCCGTCGAGCCACGGCAGCCGCCCCGTGATCGGTGTCCGCCGCTGAGCGAGAGGGCCGGTCGTGACGGCACCCGGCCCGGTCGACCTGCCGGCACTCCGTGAGGGTACGGGCCCTCACGGAGTGCCGGTCGGGATCAGTAGCTGAACTGCTGCACCTGCGCGTCGAACGCGCCGTACGTCCAGCCGGTCCGGGTGGACGGGTCGAGCTGGACGGAGTTCATCTGCCCGCCGTGGATCAGGGACCCGCCGTGCGCGGCGACGGTGAACCCGGAGAGGGTCCGCAGGACGGTGCCCGAGGCGAGATCGATGATCAGCAGCTGGCCGGTGGCGTTGCTGTCCAGGACCAGCGGCTGCTGGGACCCGAAGTACGCCTGGCCCGGGGGCGTGGGATACGAGACGACCGCGATCTTGTTCTTGCCGTCGATCGCCATCGACGCCGGGGCGCCCTGCCGGACGGTGATCGACGCGTCCTGGTTTCCGGTGGCCGTGTCCAGGCCTGTCAGCACCGCCGTCGGCACGATCTTCGTGCTGATCGACGTCGCCGACAGGTTGTAGAGGTGGCCCTGGCCGTCGGAGTCGAAGCCGTAACTGCACCCGGGCATCGATCCGGCCTCGGTGACGGCCCGGGTCGTCAGATCCACCCGGGGCACGACCATGCCTCCCAGGCACAGGAACGCCGACGCGCCTTTGGCCAAGTAGACGGCACCGGAGGACGTGTCGAAGTCCAGCAGGCTGTACGTGCCCTTGGGCACGTCGGGCAGGTCGGCCGGGATCGGGTCGCCGGAGGTCCCGGTGGCGAGATCGACGGGCAGGACGAGGTCGCTGTCGTCGGAGCCGCGCAGCAGCACCCCTCCCCGGTCGTGCACGGCGTCGACCCGGCCGGCGACGAACGTGTACCGACCGTTCTCCAGCGAGGTGGAGCCCATGAGCGTGTCGGTGGCGGTGTTCCACGTCTCCACCCGCACATCACCGCCCGGTGCCGCCTGGTGCACCACCAGGGCGCGGTGTGCGACTCCTGCCACGCCCAGCACCTCGTAGTCGGAGCCGGTGCCGGCGTCGGAGGCGATGACGGCGCCGTAGTCGCCGGTGGCCGTGGAGTAGTGCCGGAGTTCGGTACCGCCCGAGGTGGTGCGCAGGGCGGCCACGGAGTCGGTGCCGGCCGCGGCGAAGCTCAGCACGGTGCTGCCGTCGGGGGCGAGCCCGTCGTCGACCGCGAGGGTGGAGGACGGCGAGGCCTGGCCGACGATGTGGTGGCCCTTGTCCAGGGCGAACACCCGCACGCCGTAGCTGTCGGAGCCGGCCAGGCCGAGCGCCAGGGCGTCCAGGTGCACCGAGCCGGAGGTGGCCGGCAGGACCCGGTGGACGGTGGAGGGCGTGTTCACGCCGTCGTTGTCGAGCCGGTCGCCGTCCGCGTTGGTGAACGTGTTGACCGAGCCGTAGACGGTGGGGCCGGGCGCGGAGAACTCGACCTCCGCGTACGCGGCCCGGTGCACGCTCCGCACGTCGTAGTGCAGGTCGAACCCGGGTGCGACCCGGGTGACCTCGGCGGTGTGGCCCTCGACGCGGTTCTTCCCGGTGAGGGTCGGCGCGGCCGGACGGTCGGCCGCCGTGCCGCCGGCGACCCGGACCGGCGCGAACTCCCCGTATCCGACGGCCGTGGGGTTGCCGCCGAACCCGGAGGTCGAGATGCCGACGCCGTAGAGCCCGCCCCCGGAGAACGCGTCGGCCGGGACGGTGACGGTGCCTTTGGTGCCGGTGAGTTCCTGGTGCCAGGCGGCGCCGAACACCGGTCCGAGGGTCGGGTTCCAGTGGCCGACGCCGGACACCACCAACTGCGGTGCGGAGACGTTCTCGACACCGGTCAGGTCGTAGGACACGGTGACCGGGTGCCCTTCGGGGACGACCGCGGGCGCCTTGGGCGCGGCGGCCTCGGCGTACCGGCCGTCGCTGGGGCCGACGGTCAGAGTGCGGGTGGCGGTGGCGCGGGTGCGGCCGTGGACGGCGACCCGGTAGGTCACCGTCACCCGGCGGTCGGTGTCGGAGACGTCCGGAAGCCCTGTCGCGGCGAGGAGCTGATGTGGCGTCACCCGGATCGCCGGGCCGTGCGAGCGGAACACGGTCGATCCGACGGTGAGGGTGTACTGGGCGCGCTCGCCGTCCAGGCCCACGACGTCACCGGCAAAAGTAACCGGGCCCACCAGCCCCTCTCCGGTACCGCCGGACGCGGCGTCGCCGAGGTCGATGCGGTCCTGGTCGGTCGTCTCCGTGAAGGCGCTGCCGAGCCCGCCGATGGTGACCCGGTGCGCGACCGACAGCCTGACGAGGGCCGGAGTGCCCGCGGGGCGGCCCAGTGCCCGCTCGGCGGCCGCGGTGACGTCGATCTGCGGGCCGACGTGCAGCGTCCGGTCGATCTGCGGCGGCGTGGGCACGTCTCGGCCGGTCTGCTCCAGAACGTGCCTGACCTGGGCCGGAGTCAGGTCGTGCCCGGCGAGCCGGCCGGCTTGCAGGACGACTGCCGCCGCGGCGGCCACCTCCGGCGCGGACGCGGACGTACCGCCGGTGAGCGACACGGACACGTCCTGCGGAGAGCCTCCGGCGGGGTGGGAGAACGCGAGGACGTTGTCGCTGGGCGCCGACAGGTCGACGCGGGTGCCGAAGCCGGAGGAGAAGGTGCCCGAGCCGCTGATCCGGGTCTCGGCGGTGGTCGCGGCGCCGTCCGTGCCCTGGGCGAGGGTGTCGTCCAGAGTGGTGCCGCCGACGGACATCGCGCCGCTGTCGGGCACCTTCGACGGGGTGGTGGACTCCGCGTCGTCGTCGATGTCCGTGGCCGACTGCTCGCCCGGCGCGAGGTCGGTGGGCGTGCTGCCGCCGTCGGGGCCGACAGCGGCGGGGGTGTACAGGCGGGTGCCGTCGTTGGAGGAGATCGACACCACGATGCCGTCCCGGTGCACGATGGAGGCGACGACCGACCGGATGAACGGGTCGTCCTCCAGGTAGCGCCCGGGGAATCCCTCCGCGTCGGTGCCGAAGCCGAGGCTCGCGGTGATGACGTCGGGCTTGGGCGACTGGTGCGCGGCGGCCAGCAGCGCGCCGGCTATCCGGTCGATGGTGGGCTGCTGCGGGACGACGAGGCGGTAGTCGGCGCCGGGCGCGATGCCCAGCAGGTCGGTGTAGCCGCTGCCGGTCGCCTCGGGGCGCTGCCGGTCGTGCGTCAGCGGGGCCATCACGCTGAAGTCCAGCATGGCCTCGCCCAGCGCGGGGTCCTGATGCTCGGTGGACGCGGCGGCGTCCAGGCTGCCGTCGTCGCCGGCGACGTAGGTGGGGATCAGCGGCATCGACGGCAGGTCGAGGTAGCGCCGGCCGTCCTTGACCACCGTGGTGGGGCCGTTCGACCGCACGTAGTCGTCGCCGCCGTCGGCCATCGACTGGTCGGTCAGGTCGCCGATGCAGACATTCGTGATGGTCTCGCCGTCGCCCGGCTGCTGCCCGTAGTGGCCCAGCAGCGAGAACGCGCCGGCGGCGTCGACGCCGCCGGCGTTGAGCAGCGCCTGGGCGGAGGTGGCCAGTCCGAAGTTCCGCGGCACCGAAGCGGGGTCGGTGCCCGGGGCCGGCTCGGCGCTGACCGCCCTGGCGGCCTTGGTCACCGCCGAAGGCAGCGGCCGGGCACCGCTGTTCATGGTGTTCACATAGCGGTCGGGTTCGGCGTAGGAGACCCCTGGGGTGCCCCGCAGGGCCCGCGCCACGGCTGCCGAGTCACGTCGGCCGGTCTGCAGTACGTAGGTGCGCGACAGGTCGGCCGCGTCATCACCCAGGCGTGAGCGAGCCGATGACGTCACGTCAGCGGCGGCCGAAGACGACAGGCCGGGGAACAGCGGGCGCAGGGATGTGGCACCGACCGACCGCAGCTTCGCGTCGAGGTCGGGGCTGCTGGTCTTCGGGACACGGGCCGCCTGCCGCGTACCGGCCACCGGGTGGCCCGTCACCGACGTCGTCGGGTCGAGAGTGACCAGAACCTGACCGGGGACGGCGCCCTGGTGCTGGGCCGGCGGCTCGGGGACCGCACTGCCCGAGGAGGGGCCGTCGAGCGGCGTCCGGGCCGACGGCATCGCGGTGGGTTGCGGCGCTGCCTCGGCCGGCACGGCCAGGGCGACGGCTGAGGAGACGACGGCCAGGGCGACGGACAACCGGGCGAACCGGCTGCCTGGCGAACGGCGACGCGGGGGCATGAGGACACCTTCCGAGGGGGCAACACGACAGGGACGTCCGCCCGCTCGTCATCGGCGTAGGAGGACGTCCCTTCCAGGGAAGATGCCAACTACACGCAAGACAGCACAAGATTGCGGCAGTGGCCGAAGTGAGCCAGCTGGCGAGGTGTCGCCACACGAGGCGGAAGAAGGCATGGAACTCAACGTACTGGGACTCACCGCCGACACCGAGCATGCCTACACGGCCCTCATAGGCATGCCGCGCTGTACTGCGTCCGAACTCGGCGCGGTGTGCGGGCTGTCGGCCTCCGCTGCCGGGCGGCTGCTGTCGCGATTGGTGAAGGACGGTCTCGCCACACGCGCCGCCGGCCGTCCGCCGCGCTTCACGGCGACCGCGCCCGAAGTCGCCGTCACCGCGCTGATCCAGGAGCGGGAGCACCAACTCGACGCGGCCCGTTCACTGGTGCAGCGGCTGGCGGAGACACACCGGGAGGCGAACCGGATCAGCCACCCGGACATCGCGGTTGAGCTCCTCACCGACCGGGGGGACATCAGCGCCGCGGTGCACCGGCTGACTTCGAGGGCCCGCCGGGAGGTACGCGCCTTCGACCGCCCTCCGTACATCGACCGCCCGGGTGCCAACCTGGAGACCCAGACGCAGCGGCAGCGTACCGGCGTCAGCCATCGGGTGATCTACAGCCGTGCGGCGGTGGCCTGGCCCGGTCGGCTGCACGGTGACATCCTGCCGAGCGTGCGCGGCGGCGAACACGCGCGGGTCCGGGCCGAGTTGCCGCTGAAACTGGTGGTCAGCGACGACCAGGCCGCGATCATCCCGTTCAGCCTGGCGCCCGGCGGCCACTCGGCCGCGTATCTCATCCGTCCCTCACCGATGCTCGTGTCCCTCGAGGCACTCTTCGAAGCGGAGTGGGAGCGCGCCGTGCCGCTGCGGGACGCGGCGCCGCCGCGGGGCGCCGACACCGCGGCGGAGACGGTCACGGCGGATCCGGGGCCGGCCGCCGTACAGGCGGAGGCCGAGCGCCGGGCCCTGCTGACCATGCTCAGCTCCGGCCTGACCGACGCGGCGATCGCCCGGACGCAGGGCTGGAGCCCGCGCACCACGCAGCGCCGCATCCATGACCTGATGACGGAACTCGGGGCGTCCACCCGGTTCCAGGCCGCGGTCATGGCGGCCCGCCGGGGCTGGCTGTGACGCGGCACACCGCCGCCCCGGCCCGGCTGCGGGGTGGCGGTGCGCGCGCCACGCAGTGCGACCGCGCCGCAGCCGATGGTGACGACCTGGCCCCGGCTGCGCTGTTCCGGCCGCCGCGGCGTCCATGCGCCTCGGTCACCCGGCGCACGCGGCCCCGACAGGGACGTGCGCTGCCCGAAAACGGTATCTAGGGTGGGGGATGCAGGTCTGTGACACGGCCTGGAACGAGTGACGAAGCAGGAAGAAGAAGCAGGAAGACGCGCGACGCGGTGCCCGGCCCGCCGTGGGCCCGGCCGCGACCAGCAGCGACCCGTGCGGAGCGGGCGCACGCCGTCGGGCGTGGGGGATGAACCAAGGGCGGTTCTGAACCATGAGGGACGCAACGCGGCTCGAGCCCGTCTCGGCGAACCCGGGCGACGGCACCGTACTCGCGGCGTGGGAACGGTTCGTGCAGGGCGAGGACCAGGTCACGGGTGTCCGCCCCCTGGTGGCGGTCTCATGGCGTCGCTGCCGTGAGCAGTACCGGGTCGATCCTCACCTCACCCAGGCCCCGGCAGCCGTCGCGGAGCCCGGCCGGACGCCCGAGCACGATGTCGTCATCGCCGAGCTGGGATTCCGTGCCGCGTCCGTGGCACATGAAGTGGGCAACCTCGGTGGCGTGGTCACCGTCGCCGATGCCTCGGGCCGGATCCTGGCCGAGTGGGGTGATCAAGCCACGCGCGCCAGGGCGGACGCCTCCCATCTGGCGCCCTGGTTCTGCTGGTCCGAGTGCGCGGCCGGCACGAACGGCATGGGCACGGCGCTCGAGGCGCACGGCCCGGTGCCGATCCGGGGCGCGGAGCACTGGTGCCAGGCGTTCCACAACTGGGTCTGCGCGGGCATCGCGGTCCGTGACGTGGTCACCAAGGAACCGATCGCGGTCCTGAGCATCTGCTGCTGGCGCAGCGAGCTCCCCGCGGCCGCGGAATGCTGGCTGGCGAACGCGGCCACGATGACCCAGCGCCCGCTGAAGAGGCGCGCCCGGGACAGCGGCGCCGAGCTGGTCGCGGCCTACACCCGGGCCAGGACCCGCTCCGGCGCAGCGCTCGCCGCGGTGGACGCCGCGGGCAAGGTGGTGATCGCCGACGACAGGGCGAGCGGGCTCCTGGGTGTCCCGGCGTCCACCCCGGCGGTCGACCCCACGCTGCGCTGGACCCCTGGACTGCCGGAACTGACCGCGGCCGCCCGGCACGCGTCCGGGCAGGCGGCACACGATCCCGGCTGGGTCGGATCGACGCAGATCTTCGCTCACCTCGCCGACGAGCCGACGCCGATCAGCATCCGACCGGTCTTCTCGTCCGGACACCTGATCGGGAACCTGGTCTCGTTCGGTGCCGCCGACGGGGCGCGGGTGCCCGAGACGGAGTGGTCCGCGCACCACCGCGCGCGTCCGCGCCGACTGGTGGGCCTGCGCGGCAACCGGATGGTGCTGCTGCGGCTGCCGGAGGTCCTCTTCGCCGAGTCGCGGGGAAACGACGTGTGGCTCTCCACCGATCAGGGGTCGTTGCGAGCCACCCCGTCGAGCCTGGACAGGCTCGACAGCGAACTGGCGGACGCCGGCTTCCTGCGGGTGCACCGCCGGTATGTGGTCAACCTCGGCCGTGTCCGGGAGATCGAGCGCGGGTCCAAGGGTGAGCTGTCCCTGGTCATGGACGACCGCACGAACGAGATGGTGCCGGTCTCCCGACGGCACGCGCCGGTCGTACGTCGCGCGCTGGGCATCTGACAACCCCGGCACGACTCTGCTCCCGGAAGGAGTCCCGTGTCCGACAGTCCGGACGCCGTTGTCGGCGAGAAGAGCACGGGGAGCGCGGGCGGCCTCGGCCACTCGGTCCCGGCCGGTCACCGCGGCCACCACGGTCACCCGATGGGGAGCGCGGGCGATCGCGACTGGTGGCCGAACCGGCTCGACCTGGCGGTCCTCCGGAAACACCCCGCCATGGTCGACCCCATGGGCGAGGACTTCGACTACGCCGCGGAGTTCCGCACGCTCGACCTCGACGCCCTGGCGCGGGACGTCGACGAGGTGCTGACGACGTCGCAGGAGTGGTGGCCGGCCGACTTCGGCCACTACGGCCCGCTGGTGATCCGGATGGCGTGGCACGGCGCCGGGACGTACCGCGTCGACGACGGGCGCGGTGGCGCGAGCGCGGGCATGCAGCGTTTCGCGCCGCTGAACAGCTGGCCGGACAACCGCAACCTCGACAAGGCGCGCCGGCTGCTGTGGCCGGTGAAGAAGAAGTACGGCCGGAAGATCTCCTGGGCCGACCTGATGGTCTTCGCGGGCAACCGCGCGCTGGAGACGATGGGCCTCACGACCTTCGGCTTCGGCGGCGGCCGGGTGGACGTCTGGGAGCCCGACGAGGACGTCTACTGGGGCCCCGAGCGGGTCTGGCTGGGCGACGAACGCCACAGCGGTGTCAGGGAGCTGGAGCGTCCGCTGGCGGCCGTCCAGATGGGTCTCATCTACGTCAACCCCGAGGGACCGAACACCGTCCCGGACCCGCTCACCGCGGCCAGGGACATCCGCGAGACCTTCCGGCGCATGGGGATGAACGACGAGGAGACCGTCGCGCTGATCGCGGGCGGCCACACGTTCGGCAAGACGCACGGCGCGGCCGACCCGGACGCCTGTCTCGGCCCCGGCCCGGAGGGCGCCCCTCTCGAGGAGCAGGGCCTGGGCTGGAAGAGCGCCTACGGCAGCGGAAAGGGCCGGGACGCCGTCACCAGCGGGCTCGAGGGCACCTGGACTCCCACCCCGACGACATGGGACAACGGCTTCTTCGCGACCCTGTTCGGCTACGAGTGGGACGTGGAGCTGAGCCCCGGCGGCCTGTGGCAGTGGATTCCGAGGGACGGCGGCGGAGCCGGTACCGTCCCGGACGCCCACGACCCGTCGGCACGGCACGCCCCGACGATTCTGACGACGGACCTCGCCCTGCGGTCGGACCCGGTCTACGAGCCGATCTCGCGGCGCTTCCTGGAGAACCCGGACCGGTTCGCGGACGCGTTCGCCCGGGCGTGGTTCAAGCTGACGCACCTCGGCATGGGCCCGATCCAGCGCTACCTGGGACCGCTGGTTCCCCCGGAGCCGCTGATCTGGCAGGACCCGGTCCCCGCCGTCGACCACGAGCTCGTCGGGGCGGCGGACATCGCCGTGCTCAAGAGCCGGATCCTCGCCTCCGGGCTGCCGGTCCCCCGGCTCGTCTCGACCGCGTGGGCGTCCGCCTCGACGTTCCGCGTCAGCGACAAACGGGGCGGGGCGAACGGCGCGCGCATCCGCCTCGAGCCGCAGCGCGACTGGGAGGTCAACGAGCCCGACACGCTGGCACAGGTGCTGCGCACCCTGGAGGAGATCCGGGAGTCCTTCAACGGTTCCCGGACCGGGAACAGGAAGATCTCGCTGGCCGACCTCATCGTGCTCGGCGGGGCCGCCGCCGTCGAGCAGGCCGCCAGGACCGCCGGCCATGACGTCCGGGTCCCCTTCACTCCGGGACGCACGGACGCCGCGCAGGAATGGACCGACCCGGCGTCCTTCGCCCCGCTCGAGCCGGCCGCGGACGGGTTCCGCAACTACCTGGGCAAGGGCGTCCGGCTGCCGTCGGAGCACCTGCTGGTGGACCGCGCGAACCTGCTGAACCTCACCGTGCCCGAGATGACCGTCCTGGTGGGTGGCCTGCGCGTGCTGGGCGCGAACCACCGGCAGTCACCCCTGGGCGTCCTCACCTCGGCACCCGGGTCGCTGACCAACGACTTCTTCGTGAACCTGCTCGACCCGGACACGGAATGGGAGCCGACCTCCGCGACGGCGGACACCTTCGAGGGCCGCGACCGCGCCACCGGCGAGGTCAAGTGGACCGGCAGCCGTGTCGACCTCGTCTTCGGCACGAACCCCGAACTGCGCGCCGTCGCGGAGGTCTACGCGAGTGACGACGCACCGGAGAAGTTCGTACGGGACTTCGTCGCCGCGTGGGACAAGGTCATGAACCTCGATCGGTTCGACCTCGCCTGATTCCCTCATGGGGCCGCCGACGGCAGCGGACGGGGTGCGAACGGTAGCGGGCCGCGGACGAACGGCATGAGCGGCCCCGAGCCGTCGTTCACTCTTGTCGGTGTGATCCGCCCGGCGTAGCGTGTTTATTGATTGCTCATTCATCCCGCTTTTTCGATGTGATTCATCCGGCGTGACATCTTCCTCGGTCGCCGACTGTTTCCGGATATCGCGACGCAAAAATGAATTCAAAAAGGTCCACTCATCACAGGTCCGTTCATGAGGAGAGTGAAGCCCCGATGACGACCGCGCAGGAGCGATCCGACCTGCTGGACCAGATCGGGTTGAACACACAGAACAAAGCAACGCTGGGTCAGGTGCTGGGCACCGGAAGCATCGGCCGGGCCACCGAGGAATCGGACGGCCGTATGAAGGCCACCATTCGCATTCACCCGGACGAACTGACCTGGGATCCCGAAATTCTGGTCATGCCGCACGGAGGCGACATCGAGCTCGAGCTCATCAACGACGATCTGAACACCCACTGCGCGCTGCTGCCGAGCAACGGCGACCGGAAGTTCATCTGGCTGGTGAACCATTCACGGGGACGGGCGAACCTCAACCTCGACGGACCGGGCTACTACTGGTTCTGCTCGCCCACGGGCAACGACGAGGGCCGGGGACTGACCGGCGCCATCGTCGTCCTGGGGGACGCTCCGCCGGAGGCCCGCCTCGACCGTCCGGCACAGCCGCGACCGTAAGGAGATGGAGGCGGAGCGCATGACCGTCGACTACGTGGACGCGGGTTGGGCCGTCGACCAGGGAAGCCTGAGCGGCAAGGTCGCGGGCGGGGATGTCGCGCCGCCGGTGGTGGCCGGCGTCGACTACGAACGCATACTCCACGCTCGCGAGGAACCCCAGAACTGGCTCACCTACTACGGCGCCTACAACGGACAGCGGTACAGCCCGCTGGACCAGCTCAACACCGAGAGCGTCAAGCGCATGGTCCCCGCATGGGTCTTCCAGGCAGGCACCACCGGCCTGATCGCGGGCGCGTCGACCTACTCGTTCGAGGCCGCACCGATCGTCGTCGACGGGGTCATGTTCCTCTCCGGCTGGGACGGCTGGGTGTGGGCCCTGAACGCGAAGACGGGGGTGGAGATCTGGCGGTACAAGCACGCGGTTCCCTTCGACGTGTCCCTGTGCTGCGGGAACGTCAACCGTGGGGTCGCCGTGGCCCAGGGGAAGGTCTTCTTCGTCACGGCGAACGCGCGTGTGCTCGCCCTCGACGCGACCACCGGCAAGCGGGTCTGGGACAGGACCTACGGAGACGTCCGGGCCGGGGAGAGCGCCACGGTCGCACCCCTGGTCGTGAAGAACATGGTCATCGTCGGAAGCTCCGGCGGTGAGTTCGGGGTACGCGGCCACCTCGACGCGTTCGACCTAGAGACCGGCGAGCACCAGTGGCGCTGCTACACGGTGCCGAAGCCCGGGGAACCCGGCGCGGAGACCTGGCCCGCCGACGGCGAGGCCTGGGCACGGGGAGGAGCGAACTGCTGGCTCACCGGCACCTTCGACCCGGAGACGAACCTGCTGTACGTCGGCACCGGCAACCCGGCGCCCGACTTCGACGGAGCCGTCCGCGAGGGCGACAACCTGTTCACCGACAGCATCATCGCCGTGGACGTGGACAGCGGCCAGATGCGCTGGCACTACCAGTGCACCCCGCACGACCTGTGGGACTACGACAGCATCGCCGAATGCATCCTGTTCGAGCAGGACGGGCGCAAACTGCTGGGCCACTTCGACAAGAACGGCTACTTCTTCGTCCTCGACCGCACGAACGGCGAGCGTGTGGGGATCACCCCCTTCGTGGACCGCATCACCTGGGGTGCGATCACGCGGGACGGCCGGGTGACGGCCAAGGTGTACCCGGACAAGGAGGGCGAACCGGTCCACTTCTACCCGGGTCCCGCGGGCGCCAAGGAATGGACGCACGCGGCCTACAGCCCGAAGACCGGGCTCTTCTACGTCCCGGTCCAGGACACCGGGGCCACCGCCACCCGGCGGCGGCGGGAGTTCAAGGAGAGCATCCCGTACTGGGGCGCGGGCGTTCAGGTGGACATCGAGGACATGGCTGGGTCCGTCAGCGCCTTCGACGCCACCGGCGAGGAGAAGTGGCGCTGGCGCAACGAACTGCCGATGTGCGCCTCGGTGCTGGCCACCGGTGGTGACCTGGTGTTCGCCGGTGAACCCTCCGGCGAGTTCAACGCGTTCGACGCGCGCACCGGCGAGCTGCTGTGGCAGTTCCAGTGCGGAAGCGGGCACCACAGCAGCCCGACCACCTACATGGTCGACGGCAGGCAGTACGTCGCCGTACCGGTCGGCTGGGGCGGCTGGGCCGAGGGGTTCCTCCCCGGCATGCTCGGCGCCGGGCACGGGAGCGCCCTGCTCGTCTTCGCCCTTCCGGAACCGGTCTAGCGCGTGACCGGAGCCTGCCGCCCCTGGCGGAGAGGAGGTGAATCCATGGAGTCCGAGCTCGCTGTCTGGGAGACACCGGAGTTCGACGAGATCGTGGTCGCGGCCGAGGTGACCATGTACCTCGCTCGGTTGGAGGAGTAGCGGACGAGAGGACCAGCGGACGCGGGGTGGCGCCGGTGACGGTCCGGCGCCCCCGGCGGTTCGGGACGGTCGCGGACGGCTGGGCCGGCGACGGGCCACAGCGGCGATGAACGGAAGTGGCGGTGTGTTGCTGCGGGTGCTGGGGTCGGCGGCGGGGGGCGGTTCCCCGCAGTGGAACTGCGGCTGCCCGGTGTGCGCCGCCGTCCGCTCCCGGGCCGGTCCCGCGCGCACCCAGTCGTCGGTCGCGGTCAGCGCCGACCGCCGCCGGTGGTTCCTCATCAACGCCTCGCCCGACGTGCGCGGCCAGATCGAGGCCTTCCCGGGCCTGCACCCGCACGAGGACCGGACGACGCCGATCGAGGCGGTGCTGCTCACCGACGCCGAACTCGACCACACACTGGGCCTGCTCCTGCTGCGCGAGGCCCGCGCCCTGCGGCTGTACACCACGTCGGCGGTGCGCAAGACCCTGTGCGACGGCTCGGGGATTCTGCGCACGCTCGAGCGCTACTGCCCGGTCGAGTGGAGTGCGGTGCTCCCCGGCGCCGCAGTCGCCCTGTCGGAGGGGCTGTCCTGCCAAGCCTTCGACGTGCCCACCAGCAAGCGGGCCCGGTTCGGAGCCGGGCCGGACCAGGGCCGCGTCGTGGGTTACCGGCTGACCGACGAGCGCAGCGGGGGGACGCTGGTGTACCTGCCGGGAGTGCAGTCGCTGACCCCGACACTGCGCGGCGAGATCGAGGGTTGCGCGTGCCTGCTGATCGACGGTACCTGCTGGCGCGACGACGAACTCGTACGGCTCGGACTGGCGGGGAAGACGTCCCGGGAGATGGGCCACCTGCCCGTCGGCGGACCGGACGGCAGCCTGGCGCAACTGCCCTCGCTGAGGGTGGGGCGGACCGTCTTCGTGCACATGAACAACACCAATCCGATGCTCCTCGAGGACACGCCCGAGCGGCGTACCGTGGAGGACAAGGGCATGGAGGTTGCCATGGACGGCCTTGAGGTCCAGGTGTAGTGCCGTGACGACGACGGCCACGGCAACCGGCGCCGACGGCTTCGTCGAGGCGTTGCGGGCGCACTCGCGGCGGTACCACGACCAGCATCCGTTCCACGTCCGGATGAACGACGGCCGGCTGAGCCGCCCGCAGATCCGGGGCTGGGTGGCCAACCGCTTCTACTACCAGGAGAACATTCCCCGCAAGGACGCCGCGATCCTCTCCAACTGCCCCGACCTCGAGGTCCGGCGCCGCTGGATCCGGCGGATCCTCGACCACGACGGCACCGCGGCCGGTGAGGGCGGCATCGAGGCGTGGCTGCGGCTCGGCGAGGCCGTCGGGCTGACCCGCGAGGAGATCCGGGACCACCGGCACCTCGTACCCGGTGTGCGGTTCGCCGTCGACGCCTATGTGAACTTCGCCCGGACCCGCCCGTGGGTGGAGTCGGTGGCGTCCTCGCTCACCGAGCTGTTCGCGCCCGATCTGATGGCGGCGCGGCTGGCCGCGTTCGAGCGGTGGTACCCGTGGATCGACCCCGGGGGCCTCGCCTACTTCCGCGCCCGTCTGGAGCAGGCCCCCCGGGACTGCGAGCACGCCCTCGAGGTGGTCACCGGGCACTGCCTCTCCGCGGAGTCCCGGGCGCGTGCCGTCGACGCGCTGTCGTTCAAGTGCGACGTCCTGTGGAGCGTGATGGACGCCGTCGACCAGGCCTATCCGGAGTGACCATCATGGACGCGACCCCTACCGGAACGAACCGGACCGGGACCAGGACCCGCCCCGGTGCCGGGCTGTCCGGTTCCGACCGGCCCCGACTGGCGCGCCATGTCCGGATGGCCTTCTCCCGGAGCAGGCAGCGTCCGATCCTGCTGCATCCCGAGGCCGTGGTGGTGCTGAACGGGAGCGGCGCGGCCATCCTCGAACTGTGCGACGGCCGGCACACCGTGGCCGAGATCGTGAGCGAACTGGGCGGGCGCTACCGGACCGTCCCCGACGACGAGGTGCGGCAGTTCCTGACCCGGCTCGTCGCCCGGCACTGGGTGGAGCTCGGCGATGGATAGCCCGTTCGGGTTGCTGGCCGAGCTGACCTACCGTTGCCCGCTGGCCTGCCCGTACTGCTCCAACCCGCTGAACCTGGCCGACTACGGGGACGAGTTGACCACCGGCGAGTGGCTGCGCGTGCTGACCGAGGCCGAGGACCTCGGAGTTCTGCAGTGCCATCTGTCCGGCGGAGAGCCGCTGCTGCGGCGCGACGTGGTGGAGCTTGTGGCGCACGCCCACGAGCTGGGCCTCTACACCAACCTCATCACCAGCGCCCTGGGGTTCTCGCGTCCGAGGGCCGAGCAGTTGCGGGCCGCCGGCCTGGACCATGTGCAGATCAGCATCCAGGCCGCCGAGCCGACCGTGTCCGACCGGATCGCGGGCACCCCGTCCTTCCACCGCAAGATCGAGGCGATGAGGGTGGTCAAGGAGGTGGGCTGGCCGCTCACCATGAACGTGGTGCTGCACCGGCACAACATCGACCGCCTCGCCGACGTGCTCGCCCTGGCCGAGGAGGTGGGCGCCGACCGGGTGGAGCTGGCCAACACCCAGTACTACGGCTGGGCCTGGCGCAACCGTGACGCGCTGCTGCCGAGCCGGGCCCAGCTCGAGGCGGCCGAGGCCGTCGTACGGGCCGCGGGTGAACGGCTTCGGGACCGCATGGACATCATCTACGTCATCCCCGACTACTACAGCCGCTATCCGAAGCCCTGCATGGGCGGCTGGGCCTCCCGGCAGCTGACCGTGACACCGAACGGAGACGTCCTGCCCTGCCCGGCCGCCCAGTCCCTGCCGTTGCCGCGGGCCAGCGTGCGGGAGGAGACGCTGGCACGGATCTGGGCCGAGGCCCCGGTGATGACCGCGTTCCGGGGGACGGACTGGATGCCGGAACCCTGCCGTAGCTGCCCCCGGCGGGAGGTGGACTTCGGCGGTTGCCGCTGCCAGGCCTTCCTCCTCACCGGCGACGCCGCCCGCACCGACCCGGTCTGCCACCTGTCGCCCGACCACGGCCTGGTCACCCGGGCGGTCGAGGCCGCCAACGCCGGCTCGCGGCCCGGCGACCGTCCGCTGATCCCCCGCCCGCACCGGCTTCACTCAGGCCCTACCTAGACGCGGGCGATCATCCTGATCTCGATGAGCTGCTCCGGGAAGGCCAGACCGGTCACGCCGACCAGCGTGCTCGCGACCTGCGGGTCCTCCTGCCCGTAGGCCTCCTTGCGGACCGGGCCCGCCACCGCGAAGGCCGCGGGGACGTCCAGCACGTACAGCACCTCCTCGACCACGTCGTCGAGAGAGGCCCCGAACCGCTTGAGGATCGCCTGGGCGTTGGCGTAGCTGACCCGCATCTGCTCGCCCATGTTGGAGTAATCCGTCGGCCTGCCCTTCTCGTCCACAGGGGCCGGTGCGTGCAGCTGGTTTCCCTTGTTCGCCAGCTGGCCGGAGATATAAATCGTGTCTCCGCGCCGGATCGCCTGGACATATCCGTATTCGCTTTCCCAGGGAACCCCGAAGTTCTCCACCTGGGTCGTCTTGCCGGCCGACACCGTCACACCCATCGCCTCCGAATATTGAACGCTGATCAGTGTCTGATAAACGTAAACCGGGCGGAACCCGTCGGCAAGCGGCAGAGGTGCCACTTTCCGCAACGATTGCGCCAGGGATTTTTGTGACG
Organism: Streptomyces sp. NPDC003393; assembly: GCF_053589015.1. NCBI lineage: Bacteria > Bacillati > Actinomycetota > Actinomycetes > Kitasatosporales > Streptomycetaceae > Streptomyces > Streptomyces sp. NPDC003393. The sequence goes on from NZ_JBSFRB010000001.1 coordinate 339,511, forward strand.
CTCGAGCAGCGGACCGGGACGCCGTCAGTTGCCGAACACCAGCGGCAGCGCCGCAGCGGCGACGATCAAGGTGAAGCCGCTCAGCAGGTCCGAGCGAATCCGGATCAGGTGTGCCATGGCCCGTCCGAGCCGCAGCCCGACCAGCGACATCACCGCCGTCATGGCACCGAAGGCGGCGGCCGAAAGCCACGGCGAAAGCCCCAGCATCCCGAGGCTCGCGCCGGCGATCAGGTTGTCCAGGCTCAGCGTCAACGGGATGCCGAACAGCGCCCACGGGTGGTCCAACTCGTCCGGTTCGGGTTTGCGGAGGGCCGAGATGACGAGGTAGAGACCGTAACCGCCGAGCGCGGCCGCGCCGATCACTTCGGCGACGTCTCCGATGGACTCCCCTATCCCGCGACCGATCAACAGCCCGACCAGGGGCATGACCGCGTCCCAGAGTCCGAAGGTCAATGCGACCTGCACCGCGCGCTTCAGACCGAAGGGGACGGTGCCGAGCGCGATCGACACCCGGAAATTGTCGAGGCTGAGCACGAAGCCCAGCACCAGCATTTCCCAGATCATGGCGACGTCGCCGCCCGATGACGACCGACGCCGGCAGCAACGATGTCATCCAGGCTGCCAACTGCCATGATCAATATCATATCTCAGACAGCCCTCCAACCAAACTCGTGAGCCACGTGCGGGACTCGCCGCATCACGGTCGTTCGCTCCTCAAATACACCTCCGCATCGACGGAAACACCGATGCCGACCGAACCGGCCGTCCCGACGATGAAATGGTGGAATGTCGCCCCCGCAGTATTCAGTCAGAAGCGCGGATCGGAGATTCGCCTCTTGGCCGAGGGGTGACCCTCGGGGAATGAAACGGGGCGATGCCGCCCACACGGGTCGGGCTCACGGCCGACAGCCCGCCAGGGTGCCGCTCCGACCGCGTGGCCGCCGATGAGTTTCCGGCGGTCGTGCGGTCTACCCCTCGACGAAGGGAGCGCACCATGCGCAAGATCATCGTTTGCACGTTTCTGACACTGGACGGCGTCATGCAGGCGCCGGGTGGTCCGGACGAGGACGCCGAGGGCGGCTTCGAGCACGGCGGCTGGCAGAAGCCGGTGAGCGACGACGGGGTCGGCACGGCCATCGCCGGCTGGTACGAGCACTCCGACGCGATGCTGCTCGGCCGCAGGACGTACGACATCTTCGCGTCGTACTGGCCGACCGCCGATCCGGCCAACCCGTTCACCGAGCGGATGAACAGCATGGACAAGTACGTGGCCTCGCGGACCCTGACGTCCGTCGAGTGGCAGAACTCCACCCTGCTGGAGGGCGACGTCGTCCATGCCGTGCGGGAGCTGAAGACGACCGACGGCGGCGACATCAACGTCGTGGGCAGCGGTGACTTCGCCCAGACCCTCATGCGGCACGACCTCGTCGACGAGTACCGGCTGACCATCCATCCGGTGATCCTCGGCACGGGCAAACGGCTGTTCGCCGACGGGGCGATCCCCACCGCGCTGGAGCCGGTCACCGTCTCGACGACGAAGGGCGGCACGATCGTCGGCGTCTACCGGCCGAACGGCAGGCCCACCTACGACAGCTACTGAGCGGCACAGCTGCTGCGCGGCTTCGTCCGGATCACCGGGCGGACCACAGGTGTCTGCGATTGGGCCTGCGCGGGAACCCGGCCACGGACGGCCGGGGTGTCACGACGCCGAGATCCCCACCGGTCACGGACACAGGCGGCGGAATCCCGGGCGTTGCCGGCCTGCCGACAGCCCACGCGGGAGCGACCATGAGACTTTCCTTCCTCGAGCCTCTCTACAAGCAGGCCGGTCCCTTCGCGTCCGTCTATCTGGACACGTCCCGCGACGCCGCCGTCGAGGACCCCGACGCCGCCATACAGCTGCGCTGGCGGCACCTTCGGGACGCCCTGGCGTCCGAGGGGGCGGACCAGGGCTCCCTCACCGCGGTGGCGGGCACCGTGGGCAACGACACGGACGTCCCCGGCACACACGGCCAGGCGGTGTTCACCGCTCACGGACGACTGGCTCTGCTGGACGAGCTGCCCACCCCGCCGGCACGGGACATCGCGCACTTCGGGACCCTGCCGGACACGATGCCCCTGGTCGTCCAGCGCGCGCCCGGGATCCCGTACCTGGCGGTGCATGTGCATTACGGCGGCCGACACTCCACGGACGCCACCGGTGCCGTACGGATCGAAGCCGAGGCGGGCAGGTGGCCGCAGACCAAGGTCGTGCCGAGCCACCGTCTGGACGAGGAGATCCCGGTGACCGACTGGATGCGTGCCGCCGGGGAGGTCGGCCGGGAGCTGGAGGGCCATGCGCGGAGCATCGACGTCGAGGCGGTGGTCGTCGCGGGAGACATCTGGGCCCGGGGCATCCTTGTCCGTCGGCTCCCGGCCGGCCTGCGCGGACAGGTCGTCACGGTCGAAGGCGCCGGTGAGTCGCAGCCGGGACGGGCGCTGCTGGAGCGGAAGCTCGACGAACTCTTCAGCGGACGCATGGCCGCACACGACCGGGCCCTGCTGGGCGCCTTCCTGGCCGAGCGGGCCCGCGACGGAGCAGCGGCCGAAGGCCTTGCGGCCGCCGTGTCGGCGCTGCAACGCGGCGGGGTCAAGGCCCTGTTCCTCAACGATCACTCCGGGTCACCGTTCCGCCTGTGGACCGGTCCGGAACCCAGCCAACTCGCCCTCACCGAACAGGAACTGCGCTCCTACGGCATACGGGAGCCGCGCGCGGAACAAGCCGACGCAGCCCTGGTCCGGGCCCTTGTCGGCACAAAGGGCGAACTGGTTCTGGTGCCCGAGCGGGAGCTGAGGCCGGCCGAGGGAGTGGGAGTACTGCTGCGCTACGCCGACCCCGCATCGCGAGCGTGAACGGACTTCCGGAAAGCCACAGCACGCCGGTTCCCGGCGGTGCTCAACGACGTGCCCACAACTGGTCGGGGTGCGGAGCGGTGGCGCCCCTGCCGGCCCGCACGGCTTCCACGACCGCCTGGTGCAGGCGGCGGCTGTCGCGCTGAGACGGGCAGGGCACCGGGCTTCCGGCCAGGGTGAACCACTCGGCGGTGCCGCTGTACCGGATCTTCACATCGGCCTGCTTGCCGTCCCAGGTGGTCTGCACGGTCAGTTCCCCGGTGACGATCCCGGCCCCGTCGGTCCGGGCTCCTCCCCGGCCCGCGAACACGCCTGTCGTCGTCCATGTCGTCTGAACCATGACCTTCCGCCTCCCTCTACCGATACGGGTGTCTCCCGCTGCTCGTGCCGCGACCGACGACGTTCGCCCCGTCGCGACGCCCTGCACGTTCCCCCACTGCCTGAAGGGCGTGGGCGGTGCCTCCACTCGCCGCGCCGGCCGAAAGCCGGAGTACGCCCCGTACAAGGGCTTCCGGCCGGCACTCCCCCAGCCTCCGGCCGGGGGGACCCCCAGAGCACGCACCGGACGCCGCTCCTTGGCGGGCAAACGGTGCGTGCCGCAGCACTGGGCGGACGCCTCTGGATGCCCCGGAGCGGAATCCACCTCCGTGAAGCCTCTGGCTTCATGGTGACCCGGCCGCCTGCGACAAGGTCCGTGCCGCAGGTCCCGGCGCCGGGGGCCGACCGGCCCCCAGTCTCACTCGGGCAGCACCAAGCTGCACGTCTCTCCCGGCTGGACACAGACGGCTCGGTCGGGCAGGCGGACGTCGATCGGCGAGCGGTCGGACGGTGGCACGGTGATCTCGAGCCGACCGCGCTCCAGGCGCAGCCGTACGCCCCAGTGGCCCCGGTAGCGCAGGGAGAACCCGTAGGAGGACAGCTCCGGCATCGGGGCGGGATCGAGCCAGAGCGCGCTCTCGCGGGTCTCCAGGCCGGGCAGTCCGCGCTGCACCAGGTCGAGGGTGCCGGCCATGGCGCCCAGGTGGATGCCCTCGCCGGTGGTGCCGCCCTGAAGGTCGGCCACATCGCCCCACAGTGCTTCCTGGACGAAGGACCACGCCTCGGCGCGACGGGCCCGGGTCAGGACCCAGCCGTGCACCAGCCTGCTGAGGGTGGAGCCGTGACTGGTCCGCTCCATGTAGTAGCCGACGGTGTGCTGCCAGGTCTCCTCGTCGAGGTGGTGGCCCAGCCGGCGGAAGAGCGACCAAAGTTCGGACGGGGAGAACAGGTAGCCGAGCATCAGCACGTCCGCCTGCTTGGACGCCTTGTAGCGATTGGCGGTGTCGCCCTCGGCCTCCAGGATCCGGTCCAGACGGCGGATGTCGCCGTAGCGCCTGCGGTAGCCGGCCCAGTCGAGCTCTTCCAGATCGGCGTATCCGGCGAACTGGCTGATGACTCCGTCGTGGATGGGCACGTACAGCGTGTGGGAGACCTCCTCCCACCGCTCCAGTTCGCCGCCGTCGATGCCGGTGCGCTCCATGAGCTCGCGTCGGCGGGGTTCGGGCAGGCTGCTGAGGGTGTCCAGGGAGCGGGTGAGCGTCCAGGCGGCGGTGACGTTGGTGTAGGTGTTGTCGTCGAGGCCGGGCCGGTCGGCGCCCGGGTAGGCGTCGTGGTACTCGTCCGGGCCCATGACACCCCGGATGCGGTGCCGTCCCAGGTGCGCGTCCCAGGTGGCCGAGTCCGCCCAGAAACGGGCGATCTGCACCAGCATCTCGGCGCCCTGGGTGTGCAGGAACTCGGTGTCGCCGGTGGCCTCGCAGTACTGCCACACGTTGTAGGCGACGGCCGACCCGACGTGCCGCTGAAGGCGGGAGTTGTCCACAAGCCAGCGCCCGGAACGGGGGTTGAGGTGCAGCCGCTGGGTCTCCTCCCGGCCGTCGCTGCCGCTCTGCCACGGATACATCGCCCCGCGCCGGCCCACCGCGCGCGCCGCCGTGCACGCCGGCCCCAGACGCCGGTGCCGGTACAGCAGCAGGGCGCGGGACACCTCGGGCAGGTGCAGGTTCAGATAGGGCAGCACGAACAGCTCGTCCCAGAAGACATGCCCGCGGTACGCCTCGCCGTGCAGGCCTCGCGCGGGCACGCCGACATCCAGATCGGCGGTGTGCGGGGACAGGGTCTGCAGCACGTGGAAGAGGTGCAGGCGCAGAATCAGCCCTGGCTCCCCCGGGACCTCGATGCCGGCCCGGTGCCACACCCCGTCCCACGCCGCTCGGTGCGTGTGCAGCAGTTCGTCGAAGTCCGGCGCGGTGCACGCCCGGTCGGTCGCGGCCCACAACGGGTCGCCGATGGCCGGGTCGTGAGAGGTGTGCAGTGCGGCTGTCTTGTCGACGGTGACGGGACGGCCGGGCACCAGGCGCAGCCCCACCCGCTGGATCGCGCGGGGATGCTCGTGCCGGGTGTGCACGGCAGCACCGTCGTCGGTGGTCACACGGGTGGCCAGGGCGATGCCGATGTCGGAGGTACGGGTCCGGCAGCGCAGCCACACTGTGCCCGGCACGGCGGTCCCGGTGTCCACGTGGGTGAGGTGACGGCCGTCCAGGTCCCGGTAACGGGTCACGCCGGCGTTGGTCACACCCCCGTCGATCGCCGCCTCCACCTCGAGCTCCACCGGTCCGCCCTCGGCGGTGAACCGGGTGCGCAGGGCGGCCAGGTGCGGGTCGCCCATGTGCACGATCCGCTGCTGGTCCACGGTCAGCGCCCGCCCGTCGCCCAGGCCGTAGCGGGTGCGGCGTTCCAGCAGGCCGGAGTCGAGGTGCAGGACCTGCCGGTGGCCGAGCACGGGCGCCGCGTCCGGGCTGAGCCAGGAGGTCCCGGCCGGGCGGAAGCGCAGCGGCAGCCAGTTGGGGAGGTTGACCAGGTCCTCGTTCTCCACCTGGCGGCCGGCGACGTGGGAGACGAGCCGGTTGTAGCAGCCGGCCACATAGGTGCCCGGATAGTGGATCTTGTCCGCATCGCACTCCGGCAGGGCGCCGCGGGTGGCGAAGCAGCCGTTGCCCAGCGTGCACAGCGCCTCCCGCAGGCGCTCCTGCGTCGGGTCGTAACCCTCGTACTCCCACACCGTCGCGGCCGTCACCGCCGTCACCGCCGTCACCGAACTGTCACACCGGGTGCGGTACCACCGCTACCGGGCACTGCGCGTGATGCAGCAGCGCGTGGGCTGTCCGGCCCAGCTGGAGCCCGAAGTACCCCGTCCTGCGCCGCGCTCCGACGATCACCAGATCGGCGGCGGCGGAACGGTCCACCAGCACCTTGTGCGCCGGTCCCTCGACCGTCGCAGCACGCACCCGAACCGCCGGAGCGCCGGCCGTCGCATCGCGCAGCAGTTCGTCCAGGAAGGCGGCGGCCTGCGCCTCATACCTGCGACCGGAGTCCTCGTTCACCGCCAGGGAACCGGCCCTCTCGTCCCTGGGACGGCGCCAGGCCCGCACGACGTCGAGGACGCAGCCCCGCACCTCGGCCTCGCGGAACGCGAACCGCACCGCCTCTCCGGTGGCCTCGGACTCGCCGGCACCGAGCAGGATCCGCTCGTGCGTGCCGGCCAGACCTGCGGTGTCGCCGCGGACCACGACGACCGGGCAGTGCGCCCGGGCCGCCACGGCCAGGCCGACCGAACCCAGAAGCAGTCCTTTCAGCTCGCCGCGCCCCCGTGAGCCCGTCACCAGGACAGAGGCGTCGTCGCCTGCTGCGAGCAGGGCGGAGACCGGGTCCTCGGGGACGATGGCCGCGGACACCTTCACATCCGGATTGCGCCGCTGAGCCCGCTCCGTCGCCGAACCGACCACATGCTCGGCCATCACCTGCTCCGAGGACCGCTGCGTACCCACCGACGGGACAGCGCCCTCGTAACGCTCCCAGAGGGAGGCGTAGACCAGCGCCAGCGGCAGGCCGCGCCGGGCGGCCTCGTCCACCGCCCAGTCGACCGCCGTGAGGCTCGGGCCGGATCCGTCCACACCTACGACCAGGGGCAACTCCATCCCTGCCACCGCCTCTCACCGGAATGCCACCTTGTGCGGCAAAAACGTTCCCTTGTCACCGTCGCACCGGACGTACTCCGGTGCGAGGGCGGATCGGCCCCCCTTCGGGACATTCGACCCGATCCGGGTACGCAGGGAACACGCCTGCAGCCATGGCGCCCCGCCTCACCGGGGGCGTGGTGATCCAGCCGCTCGCCCGACGCGGCACGGAGCTGTTCGCCGGAGTCGTCCAGGACGAGGTCTTCGGTCCCCTCGTGGTCTTCGGGCTCGGCGGCACGGCCACCGAACTCCTCGCCGACCACGCCGGCCGGCTCGCCCCGCTCACCGACCGGGATGTGCGCGAGCCGCTCACCTCGCCTCGCTGCTCCCCGCTGCTCTTCGGCTACGCCGGCACCCCGGCCGTCGACCTCACCGGCCTGGAGCAGCTGCTGCACCGCCTCTCCCGGATGGCCTGCGACCTGCCACAACTCGCCGAGGCGGACCTCAACCCCGTACTGGCCGGATCAGACGGCATCACCGTGCTCGAACGTGCGCATTCGGCTCCTCCCGCGCCAGGCCCACGACCCCTACCTGCGCCGCCTGCGCTGACCGGCCCGGCGGTCCGGCCGAGGAGCGACGGCGGAGGGGTGCCACACGGAACCGAAAGACCCTCCACCGGGACCGGGCGGCCTGTGGCCTCCCCCTCCGGGCGTGCACAGGCTGAAGGTGCGCCGGTTCTCCTCTGTCCGGACAGCCTCCGGTGATCACTGCGGCATGGGGCTGATCGGCCCTCTGTTTCCGTCCAGGACGGGTCCGGTCGGCCCTCGCACGTCACCTGTCCGGCCCATGTGCTCTTCCCCCACCCCTGGCACCGTCGCTGGTACGCGGAAGAGGAGGTGGAGGCGATGAGGGGCAACAGGCACACCGGCCGGCGGCTGTGGCGGTGGCACAGCAACCCACTGCGCCGCCACGAGGATGTCGTCGAGGCCTGGATCGTCCTGGTGATGTGGGTGCTGATCCTGGTAGGCGGAGCGATCGTGTGGACGGTCACGGCGCGAGCCGCGGACGAGGAGTTCGGCTGGCAGCGTACCGACCGGCATGAGGTGTCGGCTGTGCTCCTCACCGACGCTCCCCGGAGCACCGCGCCCGGCACCGACACCTACCGAACGCAGGCGAAGGTCCGCTGGACCGCTACCGACGGCACCGCGCACACCGCACGGACCCTGGTGCCCGCCGGTCTGCGCGCCGGAACGCCGGTCATCGTCTGGCAGGACGGCCGGGGTGCGCTGACCACCGAGCCGACCGGGCCGACCGAGGCACGCGCCGAGGCCGTCCTCTTCGGCGCAGGAGCCGCCCTCGCCTTCTCCGGACTCACCTTCGCCACGGGGGCGCTGGCACGGTGGTGGCTCGACCAGCGCCGCTACGACCAGTGGGGCGCGGAGTGGGACACCGTCGGCCCGCGCTGGGACCAGAAGACCGGCTGACGCGACCCGAGACGCGTGCCGCAGCGGACACCGGGCACGTCCCGACCCGGTCCTGCGGCGCAGGTGGGCAACGGCCCTTGCGGCAGGGCGCAGCGTCACGGGCACACATCAGGGGGCGGCACATGCGCTGCGAGAAGCGCGCGGACGAGGGGCGTCGCCCGCCCGGAACCTGCGTGACAGCAGGTGTCAGAGGCACGGATCCCGCGCACCGTGGGAAGCACCAGGGACACCTTCGTACGGAAGTGATCACAATGGAAGCCAAGCGTTGGACCGTCCAGATCTACATCACCGAGGAAGGCGACGAGACGCACGCACGCGCCGTACTCACCACCCGCGACAGCTCGGCGGTCACGGGACGTGGCGTGGCCCGGCGCAACCCGATCGACCGGCCGGTACCGGAGATCGGTGACGAGCTGGCCGCCAGCCGGGCCCTGGAGGACCTCGCCATCCGGCTGCGCGACGTGGCCGCCGACGACATCGTCGACATGGCGGGACCCGTGTGCTCGTGACGGCACCGCTCCGAAGAGGTGGCTCCGGCGCACCGTTCCATGGTCGCGCCACCCGCACACATGCCGGTGGCGCGACCCTGTGTCCGGGCAGAGGTCCGATACGGAGAGAGGTCCGATACGGACAGAGTCCTCGCACCCTCGGGTAAGCCGCGCGAGGGCGGTTCGGCCCCCTCCGCGGGCCCCGCGGACGGCCGTCCCGGGCCGCGTCCCGCCCGCCGGGCGAAGCGCGTGTTCTTGGCGCCCATCAGGGCCGAATGGCCCTGGTGGCGCGGCAAGCGATGTGGTGTCCTGAAGGTGACGGGAAGGACGAACGAGGAAGGCGCGGAGGAACGGCAGCAACCGCGCACCGCGCAATCAGGATCCGCGAGAAGTGGATGGTTCTTCCCGTCGACTCGTGCTCGGACCGCCGCATCCCCCGGCGAGCGGTCCGAGCGTCGTTCTGTGCGGGACCTGTCGCCCGATGCATGCTGCATCGCGTCACAATCAGTTGTCACCTAGTGCTTGGTCACAACAACGGAAGCTCGCCGGGTCCCCGCCGAGTGCAGTGCGGCCCCTCCGGCCATGATGTGGCCGAAGTACGGCGGTGGGCTACCGGGGGCACCGCGTTACTCCGGTCTCCGTGGACCGATCGGCCCTACCCTTCCGGGCCGGACCGGCCGAGCCTGGAAGGGCCGGGTGCAAGCGGGCAGCGGCCCGCGTTTCGATCGGATCCCAGCAGGTGAGCGCGATGTCTGAGGCAACCATCACGGACCTGTACGAGGTGACCATGGCGTTGTCGTATCTGCGTGAGGGCATGGACAGGCCGGCCACGTTCAGCCTCTTCGTCCGTGACCTGCCGGCCGAGCGCGGCTTCCTGGTGAGCGCCGGGGTGGAGCCCGCTCTGGACTTCCTGGGCGGATTTCACATCACCTCCGCTGACGTACGTGACTTCGCCGACGCCCTCGGCCGTCCGCCCGAGGACCTTTCGGCCCTGCGCGGTCTGCGATTCTCGGGAGAGGTGCGCGCCGTTCCCGAGGGACGCACGGTGTTCTCGGGTGAACCTCTGCTGGAGGTCACCGCGCCGATCGCGCAGGCGCAACTGGTGGAGACATACCTGCTCAATCAGGTCAGCCATCAGACGAGCGTCGCCTCCAAGGCCGCCCGTTGTGTCCTGGCCGCGGCCGGTCACCCGGTGATCGACTTCTCCTTGCGTCGTACCCACGGTGTCTCGGCCGGGCTGCACGCCGCCAGAGTCGGGGCCATCGCGGGGTTCGCCGGCACCAGCGACGTCGCCGCAGCGGTCCGGTGGGGACTGCGCGCGTCCGGCACCATGGCGCACTCCTACATCGAGGCGTTCCCGGACGAGGAGAGCGCCTTCCGCGCCTTCGCCCGCGCCCATCCGGGCCCGGTCACTTTTCTCGTGGACACCTACGACACGATCCGGGGCGTGCGGACGGCGGTTCGCGTTCTGCGGGACATCGACCGCGGGCCCGGCTGTGCCGTCCGCCTCGACAGCGGCGACCTCGGGGAGCTGTCCCGCCGCACTCGGCAGGTCCTGGACGCCGCCGGACTGCCAGAGGTGCGCATCGTCGCCAGTGGCGGTCTGGACGAGTACGGCGTGGACGACCTGGTGCGTTCCGGGGCACCCATCGACGTCTACGCGGTCGGTACACGTGTGGGCACCTCGGCGGACGCCCCGTACCTCGATTCCGCCTACAAACTGGTGGAGTACGACGGGCGCCCGGTGATGAAACTGTCCTCGGCCAAGATCACGGCACCCGGCCGCAAGCAGATCCACCGCCGTGCCGGCCGACCCGACCTCGTCGCGCTGTACGACGAGCCGTCACCCGACGGCGCAGAACCTCTGTTGCGCACCGTGATGCGCGACGGCTGCCGCACCGGCCCGCCCGACACCCTGGCCGGGGCACACGCACGTCTGCTCGGCGACCTGGCCGCGCTACCCGAGCCTGCCCTCCGTGTCCGCGCCCCGGTTCCTCCCGTACCGGAGTTGTCTCCCCGTCTGCTGCGCACGACCGCTGCTCTCCGTGAACGGCTCGCCGCACGCGACGGCGCTGCTGCCCCGATGGCCCGGACCGGCCGCTGACCCACCACCGGAACGCCCCGGCTGGCAGGCCGCCGCCCGGCCTGGCAGCGTGGGCGGTGAAGCCGGACGCTTGAACGGAGGCGGGCATGGCACCCTCTGAACCGCGCCCCCGGGTGGTCGTCGGTGTGGACGGGTCGCCGTCGTCGTACACGGCACTGCGCTGGGCGGCTCGGTACGCCCGACTCGTGGGCGGTGCCGTGGAGGCGGTGCACGCCTGGAGCATGCCGACCGGACTCGACTGGAGCGGGCTGGTGATCGACCCCAACTTCGACGTGAACCAGGCCCGAGAGCGGTTCGCTCAGGAGTTGCGTGCCGTCTTCGCGGACCAGCCTCCCGCCGGCCTGCGGGAACACCTCGTCGAGGGCGACCCGTCGGAGGTGCTGATCGGGCTCTCGCGGGGAGCCGACGTTCTCGTCGTCGGCAGCCGTGGCCGCGGCGGCTTCGCCAGAGCGATGCTGGGCTCGGTCAGCCAGCGCTGCGCACAGCACGCGGCCTGCCCGGTCGTCGTGGTCCGGCAGGACCGCAAGGCGTGATCGACAAGGTGCGCGGAGCCGGGCCCCATGGGACCCGGCGGCAGGGACCGACGACGCACTTCTCTGCACGGTGGTCCCATGCCGCCGCACACCTGCGGGGGCCATGCTGGAGGGGTGGCCGACCTGCCGTCGGCACCGGTGGATCGGTCCGAGTACCGGAGGAGAGAACCATGCAACACCGAACGGTTGACGACCTGATGACCCATGGCGTCGTCCAGGTACGGCGGGAGACTCCGTTCAAGGAGATCGTCCGGACCCTGGCCGACAACGACGTGACGGCCGTACCCGTCGTCGACGACCTCGGCCACCCGGTCGGGGTGGTGTCGGAGGGGGACCTGCTGCGCACGGTGGCCGGCAGGCCCGACCCGGCCGGACTGCTGCCGCCGCCGCACGGGGACGGGCTGGACGCGGCATTTGAGGGCGCCACGGCCGAGGAGCTCATGACCGCTCCCGCGGTGTGCGCCCGTCCGGAGTGGAGCGTCGTCGAAGCCGCGCGCACGATGGACGCCGACAGACTCAAGCGGCTGCCCGTGGTCGACGAGACGGGCGTCCTGGTGGGCATCGTCAGCCGCGGTGACCTCCTGCGGATCTTCCTGCGCCGCGACGAGGCGATCCGTGAGGAGATCTCCCGCGACGTCTTCGCCCGGACCCTTCACCTCGCCCCGGCCGACCTGACGGTCACCGTGACGGACGGCCGGGTCGCGCTCAACGGCACCGTTCAGAACGAAAGCCTCGTCCCGGTGGTCGAGCAGCTGTGTCTCGGAGTGGACGGGGTGGTCTCTGTCTCCACGGACATCACCTCCGCTGCCGACGGACCGAGCGACCCCTCGGGCCGACGGTGACCCACCGCACGCGCTCTCGTGCCGGGTGCTGTACCGAGTGCCGTGCCACGGTCGGTGCCGGGGATGGAGGCGCGGGTGGAACGGGGATCGCCGCTCCCCAGGCGCTCCCCGACCCCCGGCGTGCCGACGAACGCCGGCACCGCGACGCGTTTCATGCGGCAGTGCCGGGCGCTTCCGGCCCGGCACTGCCCATGAGTCGACGGCAGGCGGATTACTGGTTGGGGCCGAATCCGCAGGTGGTCCGGTGGACGGAGCGGTAGGCCGCGACGATGCCGGCGATGTAACCGCGGTTGTACTCGGCCGACTTCCCGGCCACTCCCGAGCGTCCGCGAGCGTCGCCCCGCACGCAGTCGCGGGCGTACTTCAGCCCCTGCGCGTATCCGTCCTTGTAGCCCTGGTCGTAGGACGTCTGAGTGGGAGTGAGGGCCGTCGTGACGGCCGCGGGGGCGGACGGTGCGGCGAACGCCTGCGATCCCGTGGACAGCGGGAGAAGCATCGCCGCGGCAGCCAGCGGGGTTGCCAGGAGGACGGTGAGTCGCTTGGTGTACATGGGTTTCCCTCCGTAGGGGGACACGGTGCACGCGCGAGCTGCGGAGAACGGCAGGGCGCGTGGTCGCTTGCACGAGACCGGCCCTTGTGGCTGGGCGCACGGTCGGTCGTGAGCGTGAGGGACGGAACTCTTCGAGTGCCTCACTCAAAGAGCCTAGGGCCGCTTCCGACTTTCAGCGACCCGAATCGTGACGCAGCGTAGTCGCAGGTGCCGGACCCGTCCTCGATGCCGAGAGGTGGGCCGTGTGTCCCCGGTTCGGGACCATCGGCCCGTACCGGTCTGCGGGCTTCTTCGACACGTTGGTGGTGACAAGGACTCCTTCCACCACTGCACAGGAGGAAATGTCATGGCCGTTCACCCCGCACACCGGCCCCCGCACCGGAACCGGCCCGTTCCTCCGGGCGACGAGTCCCGCGACCTCGCCAGGCGGGGACGGCTGACAGTCGCTGCAGCCAGGACGGCGGCAGGGGCCCGATTGATCATGAGCTTCGTGTTCCTGTGGGCTTTCCTGGACAAGACCTTCGGCTTCGGCTACGCCACACCACCGGCCAAGGCGTGGATCAACGGTGGCTCACCCACCAAAGGCTTCCTGGGACGCGTCAAGGTCGGTCCCCTGGAGTCGACCTTCAACAGCTGGGCCGGCGCCACCTGGGCCGACTGGCTGTTCATGCTGGGGCTCCTGGGGATCGGGATCGCTCTGCTGGGCGGCATCGCGCTGAGAATCACCGCGGTCTGCGGAACGATCATGCTTGCCCTGATGTGGGCCGCGGAATGGCCGCCCGCGAAGCACCTCTCCGACGGGTCACCGAGCATGTCCACCAACCCCGTGGTGGACTACCACGTCGTGTACGCGGTGCTTCTGATCGTGCTCGCCGCGGTGGGTGCCGGAAACACCTGGGGGTTGGGCCGTATCTGGGCGTCCCTGCCGCTGGTACGCAACCATGCCTGGCTCCGTTGACACCGGGCCGCAGACAGGCACAGCACTGTCCGGCGGGTGCACGTGCCGGCGACCGCGGGCGTGCAGGGCCGGAAGGAGCAGCACCGTCCTCCCGGCCCTGCGTGTCGGCACCATCGTCTACCGGCATGCAGGGAGGCGATCACAGGACCGCAGGCCGGCTGTCGGACACCTGCGTCGGACGACGACGTCGGGGCCTCAGGACCGTTCGGGTACCACGGCGACCGGGCAGGGAGAGTGGTGCAGGGCGGTGTGGGCGACGCGGCCGAGCTGGAGCCCGAAGCGCCCCGGACGGCGCCGGGCCCCTACGACCAGCAGATCGGCCTCGTGGGCCGCGGCCAGCAGCACCCTGCGGGCCGGGCCCTCCACGGTGCGTGGTTGTACCTCCACCTCCGGTGGGAGATCCCGCAGCGCCGTCTGAAGGGCCTCGGTGGCCTGTTCCTCGAACACCCGCTCCGGTTCCCCGGCGAGCGGCGGGTGGTCGAGCGTCTCGTGCGCGGGACACCGCCAGGCCCGTACGGCAGACAGCACGACCCCGCGCCGTGCGGCCTCCCGCGCGGCGAAGTCGACCGCGGCCTTGGACGCCTCCCCGACACCGACGACGACACGGCCGTGCACCGGCACCCGGGCCTGGTTGTCGTTGCCGCCCCGCACCACGAACACGGGGCAGTCGGCATGCGCGGCCACGAACAGGCTGACCGAACCGAGCAGCACGTTCGCCACACCGCTGCGGCCTCGGCTGCCCACCACCAGGGCGGAGGCGTTCTTGCCCTCCCGCACCAGCGCGTACACCGGCTCCTCGGGCAGGGCGGCCATACTGATCGGCAGGCCGGCCTGCCGGTCCCGGGCGCGACGGGCGCCGGCCCGGACGATGTCGTCGGCCAGGACCCGCCCGTCCGGCCTGCCGAGGTCCCGGGCGAGCGCGGAGCCTTCGTAGCGTTCCCAGAGCGAGGCGTACACCACCCGCAGCGGCACTCCGCGCAAGGCGGCTTCGTCGGCCGCCCAGTCCACGGCCCGCAGGCTGGACTCTGATCCGTCCACACCGACGACCAGGGGCAGGTCCATCATCCTCACGCTCCCATGGGTATGTGCTGAGTCTCAGCCGTGCGGGACGACCGCGACCGGAGCGGCCGCATGGTGCAGGACGGCGTGGGTCACGTGTCCGATGTGGGGGCACACAGGGGTCGGACGCACACGCCGGCCCACGACGACCAGGGACGCTTCCCGGGAGGCCTTGATCAGCAGCTCGGCAGCGCTGCCGGAGCGGGACCGCTCCACGACGTCCAGACCCGGGTACGTCTTGCGCCAGGGGCGCAGCACGGCGGTCAGGTCGGCGGCCTGGCTCACGGAGAGCGACCCGTACAGTGCAGCGTCCACGGGCATGCCGTGGCCGAAGAACGCAGGCGGACACCATCCGTGCACGACATGCAGCGAGGTGTCGCGGCGCCGGGCCGCCTCGAAGGCGAACCCGATCAGTTCCTCGTCCGGGTGGCTGGTGTCCAGCCCCAGCACGACGGATCGGAAGGCGGTCGAGGCGGACGGGATGCCCACAGGGTCCATCTGGTGCTCGTTCGCGGCCTGCTCACCGGCACGGACCAGAACGACCGGCCGCTCGGCCCGTGCCACGACGCCCAGGCCGACGGAGCCGACCAGGAAACCGCCGAGCCCGTTCAGAGCACGCGAGCCCAGCACGAGCAGTTCCGCATCCTGGGCGAGCTTCGCGAGCACTTCTGCGGGCACACCGGACAGTTCCTCGGCCGTCACAGCGATGCCGGGGTGACGCAGGGCCAGGCCTTCGAGGGCCTCGTGGCACACCGTCTCGCTCCAGTGCTCGTGGGCTTCCGCGCCGAGGAGCCGTACCAGCGCCATGGCCTCGGACACCGGCTCCCACACGTGCACGAGCTTGACCGGCAACCCGAGGAGCTGTGCCTCGCGCGCCGCCCATTCGGCGGCGGCCCGGCTCTCCGGAGACCCGTCGAGACCGACGGTGACGTAGCGAGGCATGGTCTCACCTCCCGCAACCCAGGTACCCGTTCTGAGCATGCGCGGCCGGCCTCTCCTCCGGCCAGGGCCGCACGTCCCTGGTCAGGGCCGACCGACCCGACCCGGTCGCCGCACGACGGACAGGTCGGCGTGCGGAGCAGGGCCGCACGCCCCTGTGCGCCTGGGCGCTGCCACCCCGGACCGGTGCAGGACGGGGCTGCGGGCCGCCCCGGCTGGCACGGTCCCGTCCGGCCCGGCAGCGTGGAGGCAGGGACAACGACGTTCGAGTGAGGTCGCCATGCAGCCCTGTGAACCGCAACCGCGGGTGGTCGTGGGTGTGGACGGTTCGCCGTCGTCGTATGCCGCCCTGCGCTGGGCGGCCCGGTACGCGCGGTTGGTGCACGGTTGCGTCGAGGCGATCTGCGTGTGGGACACGCCGTCCGACGTCGGCTGGACCGGACCGGCGATCGATCCCGAGTTCGATCTCGAGCAGGCCCGAGAGCGCTTCGCGGAGGAACTGAGCGGCGTGTTCACCGACGAGCAGCGTCCTGCCGGTCTGCGGGAGCACCTCGTGGAGGGCGAGCCCTCCGAGGTGCTGATCCGCGCCTCGGAGGGGGCGGATGTCCTCGTCGTCGGCAGTCGTGGCCGTGGTGGCTTCGCCCGGGCCATGCTGGGCTCGGTCAGCCAGCGTTGTGCCCAGCACGCGGCGTGCCCGGTCGTCGTGGTCCGGCCGGATGGTGACCAGGCGCACTGACCCACCCACGCCGAGTCCCTCGCCGTGTCGCCCCTGAGCAGTGACGGCGGGTGCGGGTGTCACTGAAAGGCCGCGTGGATGTCCTGCTCCTCGGCGCTGTGCGAGACGAGCAGGAGTTCGTCGCCCGGCTGAAGACGCATGGCGGGGCTGGGCGCGGTCGGATTCCCGCCCCGTACGACGGTCGCCACCAGGGTTCCCTCGGGCAGCCGGATGTCGCCCAGGAGACGACCCGCGGCCCGGGAGCGTTCGGTGATGGCGGTCTCGATGATGCCGACGCCCGCGGTGCTCAGGCGCAGCAGCGCGACCGTGTCCGCGGCGCCGGTCGCCTCCTCGATCAGCGAGACGAGGGGCGTGGCCGAAGGCACCGCGATGTCCACGCCCCAGTGGTGGTCGAACAGCCAGGCGTTGTCGTCGTCGTTGATGCGCGCCACCACGCGCGGCGCGGCGAAGTGGCGCTTGGCGACGTAACTGATGACGAGGTTGTCCTCGTCCCGCCCGGTGGCGGCGATCACCAGGTCGGTGTGCGCCGCGCCCGCTCTCGACTGGACGGCCGTCTCGCCGGCGTCGCCGACGAGCAGGCGTGCGTCGCACCGGCCGCGCAGCGCGTCGACGCGGTCCTCGTCGACATCCACGACGGTGACCTCGTTCCCGGCGGCCTTGAGCGCCCGAGCGATGCGCGTGCCCAGCCGGCCGGCACCGGCGATGAGTACGTTCATGTCCCCAGCTCCTTGTCGAGGAAGGCGCGCAGTCGGTGCAGGCAGTGGGCGGCCACGGCGAAGGTGACGACGTCGCCGAGTGCGGCCGTCGTGGTCTGCCGCGGTACCAGGGAACGTCCGTCGCGGGTCACCTCCACCACCCGGATCTCGCCGTCCACCTCGAACTCGGACAGTTTGCGGCCCGCCAGATATGCGGGCAGCGCCGAGCGGACGAGCAGTGTCTCGCCGTTGCCGAAGGTCACGTCGGGCACGAGGTGACGGTGCAGCAGCATCTGGTGGATGCGGTGGACCGACCAGGTGACGTCGCAGACCGTCGGGATGCCCAGGCCCTGGTACAGGTCAGCGCGGCGCGGATCGTGCACCTGGGCGAGGACCGTGGGGACGCGGAAGGTCTCCTTGGCGATCCGGGCGATGACCAGGTTGCTGTTGTCGCCGGAGGTGACGGCCACGACGGCGTCGCTCCGGGCGATGCCGGCCTGTTCGAGCACACTCCTGCTGAAGCCGTTGCCGACCTGGAACCGGCCCGGGAAGCGCGGCGGCAGGCGCCGCCTGGCGGCCTGCTCACGGTCGATCACCTGCACGTCGTGGCTCTCGCGGGCCAGTTGGGCCGCCAGCGCGGAACCCACCCGTCCACAGCCGGCGATCACGACTCTCATCGGACTTCTCCTTTCGGCCCTGCGGTGTGCCGGCGCAGCCATGCCTTGCGCGCTTCGTCCGCGGCGAGCGGCAGCACACCGACGGCGGTGAGCAGAGCCCAGTCGCCACCTGTCAGCGGGGCGGTGTGGAAAACGCTCTGCAGCGCGGGCACGTAGCTGATGGCGGCCATGAGCGCCAGCCCGAAGAACCCGGCGGCGATCAGCCACGGATTGCCGAACACGCCCGCCGTGAACACGCTCTCCCGTTCCGTGCGCACGGCCAGGGCGTTGAAGAACTGGCTGACGACGATGCCCGCCTGGACCATGGTGATCGCCTCCCGGTAGACGGGGTTGCCGGCGGTGAAGTCGGCGTAGGGGATGCCGGAGGCGTGGATGCGCCAGAAGAACACCGCGCACACGCCGATCGCCTGGATGCCGCCGAGGAACAGGATCCTGCGTACGACCGTCCGGGAGAACAGGCGCTCGTGCCGCGGGCGCGGCGGCCGGTCCATCACGTCCGCCTCGGGGGGCTCGGCGCCCAGAGCGAGGGCGGGCAGCACGTCGGAGCCGAGGTCGATGGCGAGGACCTGCACCGCGGTGATCGGCACCAGGGGGAACCCGGCGAAGGTCGCGGCGAGGATGGGTACCAGTTCGCCGATGTTGTGGCTGAAGAGGTAGACGAGGAACTTGCGGATGTTCTGGTAGACGGACCGGCCCAGGCGCACCGCCACCGCGATGGAGCCGAAGGAGTCGTCCAGCAGCACCATCTCCGCGGCCTCGCGGGCCACGTCGGTGCCGGACGCCCCCATCGCGACGCCGATGTCCGCGTGCTTGAGGGCGGGGGCGTCGTTCGCCCCGTCCCCGGTGACGGCGACGACCTCGCCACGCCGCTGGAAGGCGGTGACCACCCGCATCTTGTGCTCCGGACTCACCCGGCACAGCAGAAGCTCGCCACCGGCGGCCAGCAGATCGTCCAGCGCCCCCTCGTCCACGGCGTCCAGCGCCGCTCCGGTCACCACGGTCGGCGCGGCCGATCGGACGATGCCGACGCGGCGGGCCACGGCCTCGGCGGTCAGCGGGTGGTCGCCGGTGACCATGACGATCCTGATGCCCGCCCGGTGACAGGACTCCACGGCGTCGTGGACCTCCGGCCGGGGCGGGTCCTGCATGCCGACGAGACCCAGCAGCGTGAGGTCCGACTCGTCCGCGTCACGGTCCTGTGAGGAACCCGTGGCCTCCCCTGCGGCGACGGCGAGCACACGCAGTCCGCCTGCCGCGAGCGCGTCGGCCTCGGCCGCGATCCGTTTGCGCTCCTCGTCGGTCAAGGCCCCGGCCGTCCCACCGCGGTCCAGGCGTGTGCAGCGGTCCAGCACCTCCGACGGGGCGCCCTTCACCCGCACCCTGCGGGCTCCGCCCTCGTCGTGGACGGTGCTCATCAGTTTGCGCACGGAGTCGAAGGGGTGCTCGGCGATCCGGGGCGTCGCGGCCTCCTCGGCCGCCGTGTCCAGCCCCGCCTTGGCGGCCACCACCAGCAGCGCGCCCTCGGTCGTGTCGCCGAGCACCCGCCACCGTCCCGCGTCGTCGGGCGGGACGAGCCGGGCGTCACAGCACAGGGCGGCCGACCGGAGCATGGCCCGGACCGGTCCGGGCTCGCTCACCTCGCCCTTCGGCTCGTAGCCCACCCCGGTGACGGTGTGCTCCCGGTCCCAGGCCCAGACGCGTACGACGGTCATCTCGGCCTGGGTCAGCGTGCCTGTCTTGTCGGTGCACACCACCGTCGTGGACCCCAGCGCCTCCACGGCGAGCAGCTTCTTCACCAGGGCACGGTGGCGGGCCATGCGCCGCACGCCGAGCGCGAGGGAGACGGAGAGGGTGGCCGGCAGGCCCTCCGGTACGAGCGCCACCATCACACCCAGCGCGAACACGAACGACGCCACCAGCCCCTGGCCGGTGGGCAGTCGGACGACGAACAGGAGCGCGCCCACCGCGAGTGCGGTGCCCGCGACCCGGCGCGCCATCGAGGCCACCTGCCGCTGCAACGGGGTCTTCTGCCGGGGGGCCGCCGCCGTGAGCCGGAAGATCCGGCCGAACTCGGTGGCCTGCCCGGTGGCGAAGACGACGGCCCGGGCGGTGCCCGTGATCACGTCCGTGCCCATGAAGAGACAGTTCCGGGCCCGCAGCACCTCTTCGGCCTCGTCGGGCTCGGCGGTACGGTGCACCGGCTCGCTCTCCCCGGTGATGGCGGCATTGCTGACCGTCAGGTCGTGCGCCTCCACCACGCGGCAGTCGGCGGGCACCGTGTCGCCGGCCTCGAGCACCATCAGATCCCCCGGCACCAACTCCCGTACGGGCAGTTCCACCGGAGCCGCGTCACGCACCGCCCGGCACCGGTGCGGGACCATGGCCTGCAAGGTCTGGGCGGTCCGCTCCGCCGAGTACTCCTGGGCGAAGCCGATGGACGCGTTGAGTACCACGACGCACAGGATCGCCACGGCGAGCTGCAACGTGCCTGTTTCCCGGGGCTGTTGAATTGCGTAGGCGATGAAGGTGATGGCGGAGGCCACCATCAGCACGATGGCGAACAGGTCGGTGAACTGGGCCGCCAGCCGGCGCCACACCGCGGGACCCCGAGTGGGGGGAAGCTCATTCGGCCCCTGCTCCTGGCACCGGACCCGCGCCGTGGCCGAGGAGAGGCCACGCGGTGAGCTCTCCAGCGCCCCGAACACGTCGGCGACGCCCCGGGCCTGCACGGGCTGCCCGGAGATTCCGGGGGACGATGACGGTGGCGTCGTGCTCGCTCGCGCGGTGTCCGGAGCCCGGTCGCCGCCCTGGCGGGAGGGACGCAGCACCTTCATGAGACGGCGCCGGGCCGGGGCGGCGTCGACGTCTCGCACGGCGCCTCGCGCACGACCGTCACATGGGTCTCGGGGGGCCGTGCGAGGGTGTTGCTCACCGTGCAATGGGACAGCACGGCGTGCAGTGCGGCGAGATGGTCCTCGGGCACGGCCGGGGCCTGGACGGTGAGGGAGAGTTCGGACACCCGGGCCGGGCGGTCGTCGGCCCTGTGGAAACTCCCTCGGACGCGCAGTCCTTCCCGGCTGAGACAGTGCCAGTCGAGGAAGTGCCCCGCGTGTTGCGCCGCGCAGGCGGCCACGGAGGCCACGAACAGCTCCTCGGGCGTGGGCGCCGTGTCCCTGCCTCCGTCGGAGCGCGGCCGGTCCGCGGTGAGGACATGACCGCGGACCCGAATCTCGTAGGCGTCGCCGGCGACCGGGATCACCTCGACCTCTCCGGGCGGGTCGCTGGGCGCGGGGTCCACCGCGGCCGCTTGGTAAAGCAGGAGGGCGGCCAGGCCTCTGGCCTCCTCGGGCGTCATCGACGCCCACAGACCGCCTTTGTCCTGGGCCCTGCACGGGGTCTCCAGGACGACGCGTCCCATGGAGGCCGGCAGTCCCCGCGGTGCGAAGCGGGTGACCTCGATGCTGCGTCCGCAACGGGTCTCGATGTGCATGTCGGCTACCTCCGGGCGTTCGTCTCGGTGGGTGGCACGCCGGCTCGCGGCGGTTCCACGTCGAGGTCGGCGCCGCCGTAGGCGAAGGTGAGACGAGGGTGTACCGTCACCACGCCCGCGACCGACCGGCACAGGCGCACGATGACGGGTAGATCGGTGGCGGCGTCGATCCGGCCGGTCAGGGTGACGACGCCGTCGTCGACGCGGACCCGGACGCGGCCCGGGGTCAGGCCAACGATCCGCTCCAGGACGTCGTGCCGGATCTCGTCGGCGAGAGCGGCGTCCTCACGCAGGTACGGACGCAGCAGGTCGTGGCCGCTGACCACGCCGGCCAGCCGCCCGTCGGCTCCCACGACGGGCAGCCTCCCGACCGCGTGGCGCCGCATCGTCCGGGCCGCCTCGGCGAGACTCCACTCCGGGCGTGCGGTCACCGCGGGCGAGGTCATCAGGGCCGCGGCCGTCTCGGCACCGCTACGGGCCGGGTCGCGGACCACGAGCCCACGGTCCGCCTCATGCCGGAGCAGATCCTTTTCGGAGACCACACCGACCGGCCGTCCCTCGTCGTCGACGACGGGCAGCGCCGCGATCCGGTGGCGCTCCAGAGCCCGTGCCACCTCCTTGAAGGGGCAGCCGGACCGAACGGCGACGACGTGGCGCGTCATGACGTCGCCGACAGTGCAACAGCGCATGATCCGTCCCTATGACCCCGAGCGGCGAAAGACAGCCAGGTCACGGTCGGCTTCCGCCTCACCGGTCGGCCGGTGCGATCCGGCGTCCGGTCAAGCGGGTGAGGAGGACCCTCACCCACAGCGGGCGCGCGCCGCCTGCCCACGGCTGGGAGTGTGCCCGTTCCCGAAGCCGGCGGAGCATCTCCGGGTCGCCGACGGCGTCGGCCCGACCCACCGCGAGCACGCTCCAGCCGCGGCTCATTGTGTCGTCGATGTGGTCGGTCTCGAAGGCGACCTCGTTGCCGACCGCCCCGGCGGGAGCGGAGCCGGGCGCGGTGCGGAAGAAGACGGCATCGTCCATGACGTCGTAGTTGACCGGGAGCGCGGTGGGTCCGTCCGGGCCGGTGAACGCGATGCGCCCCACTCCGTGCGTGGACAGCAGCGCCCGGCATTCGTCCTGGCTCAGATCCGTCAACCGCGGGTGCAGCAGGGCCTGCCCCTGGCCCGGTGGCAGTTCCTGATCGCCGCCACGCAGCGTGACGAGTGTCGTGCCCAGCGCGTCGGCCAGGCGCAGGACCGTGGCGATGCCCGGCTCCGACGGGCGCTGTTCGAGATAGGCGAGGTACTGCGGCGACATCCGGGCACGGCGGGCCGTCTCCTCCAGGCTGAGCCCCTGGCTCCGGCGGACCGCCGCCAGACGTCGTCCGAAGTCCCCCGGCTGCCCCCCGACCGGTACGGCGGGTGCAACGCCCGGCCCTGGGACCGGTGCCTCCTCGGGCACCAAGTGCTGTACATGCGCGTCCGGCCCGGGGAAGACCAGCGTGACCTCGTCCGTGTCCGACCAGCGCACGTCGTACGGAGGGGTTCCGTCGTCGTGGTGCAGGCCGACGATCTCACCGTCACGCCGGTTGACACCGGTGACCGGGCTCTCCACGACCAGTCGATCACCTAGCTGAGCGTGCATGGTCATGCCTTCTCTCATGAAGCCCGTTACCAGGATCACCCGGGGACGGCATCCGCACCAACGGCCCCAAGGTCCCGGCCAGGAGGGACGTACGGCCCGGTTTCCCGAGGGAGCGCGGACGACAGTCCGGCCCCCGGTGCAGGTGCCCGCCACCCCATGGTGGTCCGCAGTCGGTCGGCTCGCGGCCGCGCCCTGGTCGCCGAGGAGCGTGATCGCCACCCTCTCCTCACCGTGATGCTCTGTCCGACGTGCCACGCGCGGCACCCCGCCGCGCGAGGCCCGTACCGGAGGAATCGTCACCGCGCCCTTGCTCCGGCCGGTCAGGTGCGCATGCGCCGGGCAGGGGAATGCGGTACTCCTCGAATGAGAACGCACCGTGCAGACGGAGGCCGCGGGCATGGAACCGGTCGTCACCGTGGGCCTCGACGGCTCACCCGAGAGTCTCGCCGCAGCCCGCTGGGCGGCCGACGAGGCCGTCAGGCGCAGGCTTGCTCTGCGCCTGCTGCACGCGTGGCCGCAACTGGTGCCGGAGCCGACCCGGGTCCCGGCGGAAGCCGATCAGAACTACTGGGCGAAACGTCTGGTCCGCGCCACCCGGGCGGAACTCCAGGCACGCCACCCGGGCCTGTCCGTCGTCGAGGCTCTGGTCGCCGACGACGCCCAGCACGCGTTGCTCCGAGCGGCTTCGGAGGCGGGATCGGAGATGGTGGTGCTCGGTTCACGAGGTCTGGAACCCGTCGAGAGCTACTTCCTGGGCGACGTCAGTATGCCCGTCGTCGCACGGGCCTTACGACCGGTGGTGCTGGTGCGCGCCCGGAGCGCGGAGCAGGAGCCGCCACCCCGTGCTCCCACGCCGCGCGTGATCGTGGCTCTGAAGCTGTCCGGGTCCTCCGACGACCTGCTCGGCTTCGCCTTCCGCACCGCTGCTGCCAGGGGTGTTCCCCTCCTGGCCGTCCACGGTGAACGCGTGCCGCTGCCTGCACGTGTGCCCTGGGGCGTGGACCACGATGTCACCGAACCGACGAAGCGGAAGGCCCAGAAGGAGCTGGAGCTGGCGCTTCGCCCCTGGCGGGAGAAGTACCCGCAGGTGAGCGTGGCCGACAGCGTCCGCCTCACCAGCCCCGCCGAGGCCGTCGTACGGGCCGCCGACGGTGCGTTGCTGCTGGTCGTCGGCCGGCGCCGGCACCGTCGGGGACTGGCGTTCCACCTGGGACCCGTGGCACAGGCCGCCGTCCATCACGGGCGCTGCCCCGTCGCCGTCGTTCCTCATGACTGAGTCCGGCCGCCCCCCAAAACCGGCACAGCCGGTGCCTGGGGCCGTCCCGTCCGCACCCCGGGCCGGTGACCATGGCGACGGCCCGGGCGGAGCGCTGCCGCGCGCGGAGGTGTGCGAGACCCACACCGCGATCCTGTTCTTCGCCGGCGACCGCGCGTACAAACTCAAGAAGCCGGTGGATCTGGGGTTCCTGGACTACACCACGGTGACGGCCCGCCGGGCCGCGTGCGAACGCGAGGTCGCGCTCAATCGCCGTTTCGCCCCGGACGTCTATCTGGGCGTGGGCGAGATACGCGGCCCCGGTGCGGAGGAAGCCGAACCACTGGTGGTGATGCGCCGCATGCCGCCGGATCGCCGCCTGTCCCGGCTGGTGCGGCAGGGTGCCGCCGTCGACGACGTCCTGCGGGCCGTCGCCCGGCACCTCGCCGCGTGGCACGCGAAGGCGCCCCGCAGCCACCAGGTGGACGAACAGGGCACGCGCGAGGCGTTGTCAGCACGTTGGGAAGCAGGCTTCGCACAGGTCCGCTCGCTGGCCGCCGACGGCCCCGTGGCCGACGCCGTGCCGGAGACCGAGCGGCTGGTGCGCCGCTACCTCGTCGGCCGCAGGCCGTTGTTCGACGCCCGCATCGCACAGGGACGGGTCGTGGACGGCCATGGCGACCTGCTCGCCGAGGACATCTTCTGCCTCGACGACGGCCCCCGAGTCCTGGACTGCCTCGAGTTCGACGACGGCCTGCGCTGCGTCGACGGCCTCGACGACGCCGCCTTCCTCGCCATGGACCTGGAACAGCTCGGCGCGCAGGAGGCCGCGGCGTACTTCCTCGCCCAGTACAGCGAGTACTCCGGCGATCCCGCGCCCGCTTCCCTGTGGCACCACTACGTCGCTTACCGCGCGTTCGTCCGCGCCAAGGTCTCCCTCATCCAGGCGCGGCAGGGAGCGCCGGGCGCGGCGGGGGCGGCAGGGCGGCTGGCCTCGACGGCACTGCGGCATCTGCGGTCCTCCGCCGTCTGTCTCGTCCTCGTCGGCGGGCTGCCGGGCAGCGGGAAGTCCACCCTTTCCGGCGCGCTGGCCGACCGGCTGGGCGTGTCGCTGCTCAGCAGCGACCGTGTGCGCAAGGAGCTGGCGGGCATCCCGGCGGAGCAGTCCGCGGCAGCCCCCTACGGCGAGGGGCTGTACACACCCGAGTGGACGGCCAGGACCTACGCCACTCTGCTCGATCGCGCGGCCGCCCTGCTGTCCTACGGCGAGTCCGTCGTCCTGGACGCCACCTGGTCCACCGTGGAGCAGCGCGAAGCGGCACTGCGCACGGCCGAACGCACCACCTCGGACCTGGTGGCCCTGCACTGCCAGGTGCCCGGCGAGGTGTCGGCGGCCCGCCTGGGAGCCCGCGGCCCGGGCACATCGGACGCCGGCCCGGACATCGCCACCGCCATGGCGGTCGGGGAACCGCCCTGGGCCGAGGCCGTCGCGGTGGACACCAGTGGCCCGCTCGAGTCGGCGGTCGCTCAGGCGCTCGCGGCCGTACGCCCCTGGGGCACCGGCCTGGCCCCGGTCTTCCGCCGTCCGTACTCGGAGCCGGACTGAGGTGGACGGTCACGCCGACTCGTACGTCCATGCAGTGCCTTCACCCGGGTGGAGCACAGCGGTGCGACTCGATCGCCCGCCCACGCAGTGCCCCAGCCATGGGCCCTGCGGATGGACTGCATCCCTCCTGTGAGGCAGTGCCCGCCATGCGCTTCCACCGGGCGAGTGGAACGATCGCCGGTGACCGACAGTCGGCGTGTGGAGTGCCGCATGTCGTGGAAGTCCCCCGGCCTGAGCAGAGGTGCGGAGAAATTCATGATCAGCAGACGACGTGTCCTTCAGGCCGGTCTGGCCGGCAGTGCGTCCTTCTCTCTCGTCGCCGGCACGACGCCGTCGCGGGCCGCGTCCTCGGAAGCGGGAGTACTCGATGCGTCAACGATAGAGAAGTACACGGCCGAGCTGGTGATACCTCCTGCCATGCCGGTGGACAGCAGGGCCGGGGCGGCGGACACGTACACCATCGGTGTCCGGCAGTTCCGGCAACAGGTGCTTCCCCCCGGCAGGCCGGCCACGACGGTGTGGGGCTACGGATCGACCAGGCATCCGGACACGTTCCACTACCCCGCCTACACCATCGAGGCCCGATACGGACGAACGGTCCAGGTCACGTGGGTCAATGAGCTGATCGACGCGAACGGTCACCATCTGCCGCACCTGCTGCCCGTCGATCCCACACTGCACTGGGCCAATCCACCGGGCGGCGTGAAGTGGCGGGACGCACGCCCCACGTTCACCTCGACACCCGCACCGTACAGGGGCCCGGTCCCCATCGTGACCCACCTGCACGGCGGGGCCAACACGGAGGAGAACGACGGGTACGCCGAGGCGTGGTACCTGCCCTCCGCTCGCGACATTCCCGGACACTATGCGTCGGTCGGGACCTTCTACGAGCAGTTCTCGGCGAAGTCCGAGTCGCTGTTCGGTGTGCCCTGGCGTCCGGGGCAGGCCGTCTTCCACTACGCGAACCGCAGCCGGGCAGCCACCTTGTGGTTCCACGACCACGCTCTGGGCATCACCCGGCTGAACGTGTACGCAGGCATGTCTGGCTTCTACCTCCTGCGCGGCGGACCGTCGGACCTGGAGGACGGCATCCTGCCCGGTCCTGCACCCGGCCACGGCGACGCGCCCGGCCCGCCCTGCTACGAGGTCCCGATCGTCGTGCAGGACCGTTCTTTCCGGACCGACGGAAGCCTGTTCTATCCCTCCAGCCGGGCGAGCTTCGACGGTTTCAAAGGGCCTTACGTGCCCGGCAGCGACATCGCGCCGATCTGGAACCCGGAGTACCTCGGCACCACGATGGTCACCAATGGCAGGACCTGGCCGGTGTTTCCGGTGGAGCCGCGCCGCTACCGGCTTCGGTTCCTCAACGGCTGCAACACACGCACCCTGATCCTGAAGATCGTCACCGACCCGCTGGCACGCAGACCGGTGCCGCCGACGCTCACCTTCTGGCAGGTCGGAAGCGACGGGGGTTTCCTGCCCGCGCCCGTTCAGCGTGAGAGCCTGCTGCTCGCGTCGGCGGAACGCGCGGACGTGGTCGTGGACTTCACCTCCCTGCCGGTCGGCGCGGAGCTGTACCTGATCAACGAAGGACCGGACACCGTGTTCACCGGCGGCACCGTCGCCACCGACTTCCCCGCGGCCGACCCGAGGACCACCGGGCAGGTCATGAAGTTCGTGGTCAGGCCGCTCACCACAGCGGACACCTCCACGCCACCCGAGCAGATCACGCTGCCGCCTTTCACACCGCTGGGCGCCGCCCAGCACACCCGACGGGTCTGTCTGGACGAGGTGTCCTCGGCCCACCTGCCGGGCGTGAGCCCCCGCGAGGTGATGCTCGGCGTCTTCAGTAGGCAGGGCAAGCCGGTACCACTGGGATGGGCCGATCCCATCACGGAGAACCCGGCCGTGGGATCGACGGAGATCTGGGAGATCCACAACCTGACGAAGGATGCCCACCCCATTCACATCCACGAAGTGCAGTTCCAGGTCGTCGACCGGCAAGCGCTCCCGACGGGCGACCGTCGTCTCCCGGACGTATGGGACCGCGGCTTCAAGGACACCGTGCTGGCCTATCCGAAGGAGATCACCAGGGTCAAGGTCCGGTTCGGTCGCGCAGGCCGGTTCATGTGGCACTGCCACATCCTGGAACACGAGGACAACGAGATGATGCGGCCCTTCCGCGTCGGTCCGGCGTAACACGCGGGCTCACGGTGGTCGATGGGCGAAGCCTGAGGTGGGCGAATAGGGTCTCGAGGGCCGCACGTGCTCCTTGCGGTTGCCGCAGCGGACAGCGGACAAGAGAGGGGCGTCGCGTTGACGGCGTCGGTCAATGCCCTGGTCATCGGGATCGGCAATGTGTTCCGGCGGGACGACGGTGTCGGTCCTGCCGTGCTCGCGCTGCTGAGGAAGCGCGCCCTGGCCCGGCCGCTGCCTCCCCACACCATGCTCCGGGAGTGCGACGGGGATCCCGGACGGCTGATCGAGCTGTGGGAGGACGTGGCCCTGGCAGTCGTCGTCGACGCCTGCTTCCCGCCTTCCCCAATCCCTGGGCAGGTGCACCGGTGGTGTCCGGGCCCAGGCGCTCTGCCGGGCCTCGCGGGCACCCAGCGGCACAGTACGCACGGCCTCGGTCTCCTCGAGACCTTGCGCCTTGCCGACCGTCTCGGGCGGCGTCCCGGTCGTCTGGTCGTGTACGCGGTCGAAGGTGCCGAAGGCTGCCTCGGCACGGGTCTGACGCCGTCGGTGATCCGGGCGGTCGGACCGCTGGCGGAACGCATCGAGCGGGACGTCGTACGGCACGCCGAGGCCCAGCGCGCGACCTACAGTCCTTCGCAGGCATCGGCGTGACACGCCGGAGCGGTTCCGTCCCGTGGAGCGACCGTCCCTGACACGCTGTCGGTGGCCGGCGAGTAGTTGTGGGCCCGCGCGATGACACCAGCATCTCCCCCGGCGGGGAGCACGGACCGAGGGAATGCGACATGACCGACCCCGGTGACACCCGAGCCGCACCCGGCGGGCAGGCGGAGGCCGTCCTCGATCGTGACGGGCTCGATGCGCTGGTGCAGGTCCTGAAGAGGCAGGGCCGTACGGTGGTCGGCCCCACGGTCCGCGACCGCGCCGTCGTCCTGGCCGAGCTCGACTCGGCGGACGAGCTGCCCCACGGGTGGGGGGTGGAGCTGGAGGCCGGTCAGTACCGCGTCCGCCGCAGAACGGACGGCGCTGTGTTCGCGCACAGCGCGGGGCCGCAGTCCTGGAAGTCGTTTCTGCACCCTCCGCGCGTGCGCCAGTGGACCGCGGACCGCGACGCCGACGGCGATCTGACCGTGCGCGAGGACGAACCGCTGGACGTCTCGTACGCGTTCCTCGGGGTGCGCGCCTGCGACCTGCACGCCATCCGCATCCTCGACCGTGTGATGATCGGCGGGAAGTACCCCGATCCCGCCTATGGCTCCCGCCGCAAGGGAGCCTTCCTCGTCGCGGCCGAGTGCACCGAGCCCGGCGCCACCTGCTTCTGCGTCTCCATGGGCACCGGGCCCGCCGTGGACACCGGCTACGACCTCGCCCTCACCGAGGTGGTCGATGACGGCGGTCACCGCTTCCTGTGCCGCAGCGGCAGCGAGGAGGGAGCCGCCGTACTCGCCGAACTGCCGCGGCACGGCGCGGACGACGCCACCCGCACCGCGGCCGCCGAAGCCGTACGCCGGGCCGCCGGGAACATGGGCCGGTCCATGCCGCCCGTCGACCTGCACGCGCTGATGCGCGACAACCTGGAGGCCGACCGCTGGGACGACGTCACCGCCCGCTGCCTGAACTGCGGCAACTGCACCATGGTCTGCCCCACCTGCTTCTGCACGACGACCGAGGACGTCAGCGATCTGACCGGCGACCACGCCGAGCGCTGGCGCCGCTGGGACTCCTGCTACGACCTCGACTTCACCCTGCTGCACGGTGGTCCGGTCCGTGCGAGCAAACGCAGCCGCTACCGCCAGTGGCTCACCCACAAGATCGGCACCTGGCACGACCAGTTCGGCAGTACCGGCTGCGTCGGCTGCGGCCGTTGCATCGTCTGGTGTCCCACCGGCATCGACCTCACCGAGGAGGCACACGCCCTGCACCAGGAGGCCACACGGAAGAGGCCGTCGCAGTGAGCAGTGGCGCTTCCGTCCCGGCGACGGGCCTGCTCGGGTCCTTGCCCGCCGAGCACCGCGAACTGCTCCTGAGCCTCGCACGCGAGGCCGTGTACCCGAGTTTCACACGCCTGTTCGAGGAGGGCGGGCGGGCCGATCGCTTCTGGATCGTCCGTACCGGCACGGTCGCGCTCGACATCCACGTCCCTGGCCGCGGCCCGGCCGTCGTGGAGACGATCGGCACCGGTGGCCTCGTGGGCTGGTCCTGGTTGTGCCCACCGCACAAGTGGCATCTCGGGGCCGAGACCAGGAGCCACGTGGAGGCCTGGGAGTTCGACGCCGCCGCGGTGCGGGACATGTGTGCCGCTCACCCGCGGTTCGGCCTGACGCTGGTCACCCTGGTCGCCGAGACGATCGGCCGGCGGCTGCGGGCGACCCGCACACGCCTTCTGGACCTGTACGGGCCGCAGCAGGGGGCGCCGAGGCCATGACGCTCGTACCCCTGCCCTACCGCCTGGTGAGCCGTCGCCGCGAGACCGCCGACACGGTCACGTTCGAGCTGCAACCGGCCGGCGCCGGCCTCGAGCCGTTCGCTCCGGGTCAGTACGCCATGCTGTACGCGTTCGGGGTCGGGGAGATCCCGGTCTCGGTGTGCCGCACGGCCGCGGACGGTCGGCTCACGCACACCGTCCGCGCGGTCGGGGCCGTCTCCCGCAGGCTGTGCGACCTGCCCGTCGGCGCATCGGTCGGCGTACGCGGCCCCTTCGGTACCGGGTGGAACCTGACGGCCGCCCGGGGACACGATCTGCTCGTCGTGGCCGGCGGCATCGGCCTCGCCCCGCTGCGCCCCCTCATCGACGCCGTCCTGACCGAGCCCGCGGCGTACGGGAGGCTGAACGTCCTGGTCGGCACCCGCACCCCCGACGATCTGCTGTACCGCGCCGAGCTGCCCGCCTGGCGGCGGCCGTTCGGTGCCGTCACGGTCGACCGGCCCACCGGCGGCTGGAGAGGCCGGGTCGGAGTCGTCAGCACGCTGCTCGACGAAGCGCGGTTCACCCCCGAGCACACCACCGCCTTCGTCTGCGGACCGGAGGTCATGATGCGCGCCGCCGCCCGCGAGCTGATCCACCGGGCTGTGCCCGCGGGCCGAGTCCAGCTCTCCCTGGAGCGGAACATGCGCTGCGCCACCGGCCACTGCGGACACTG
Source organism: Streptomyces sp. NPDC003393 (assembly GCF_053589015.1). Classification (NCBI taxonomy): domain Bacteria; kingdom Bacillati; phylum Actinomycetota; class Actinomycetes; order Kitasatosporales; family Streptomycetaceae; genus Streptomyces; species Streptomyces sp. NPDC003393. The sequence continues at coordinate 370,782 of NZ_JBSFRB010000001.1, forward strand.
CCAGCTCGGCCCCCTGCTCCTGTGCCGTGACGGTCCCGTCGTCCGCTACGACCGGGCCGAACCACTGCTGACCGTACGGGAGTTGTGAGATGTCCACCTCGACCGCCGCCGTCACGCGGCCGGACGGCTCCCGCCCCCGGCTCGGCGTGTTCAAGTTCGCCTCGTGCGACGGCTGCCAGCTCACCCTCCTCGACTGCGAGGACGAGCTGCTGGGCATCGCCGGCGAACTGGAGATCGCCCACTTCCTGGAGGCATCCAGCGATGTCGCGCCAGGGCCGTACGACCTCGCGCTCGTCGAGGGATCGGTCTCCACCCCCGAGCACCTGGAACGCGTCCGCCGCATCCGTGCCGAGTCCCGTCGTCTCGTCACCATCGGTGCCTGCGCCACGGCCGGGGGTGTGCAGGCCCTGCGGAACTACGCCGACGTCACGGACTATCTCGCGACCGTCTACGCCCGCCCGGACTACATCGAGACCCTGGCGACCTCCACTCCGATCGCCGCACACGTGCCCGTCGACTTCGAACTGCGCGGCTGCCCGATCGACCGCGGCCAGTTGCTGGAAGTCATCACCGCCTTCCTCGCCGGCCGCAAGCCGGGCATCCCGGACCACAGCGTGTGCTTCTCCTGCAAACAGCGCGGAAACGTCTGCGTCCTCGTCGCGCACGGCACCCCGTGTCTGGGTCCCGTCACCCACGCCGGATGCGGAGCCCTGTGCCCCACCTACGGGCGCGGCTGCTACGGCTGCTTCGGACCCGCCGGCACCACCAATCTCGGCGCCCTCATTCCGGTCCTGCACCGTGACGGCATGAGCGACGAGGACATCGGCAGGTTCCTGCACACCTTCAACGTCACCGACTTCACCGCGGTCGAGGAGAAGGACCTGCCGTGAGCGAACCCGCCGACGCGTCCTCCGCCGCATCCCGTGTCGTCCGTATCCCGGCGCTCACCCGCGTCGAGGGTGAGGCCGCGCTGCACCTGCGCGTCCACGACGGCACCGTCACCGAGGCCCGGCTGAAGATCTACGAGCCCCCGCGGTTCTTCGAGGCCTTTCTTCGCGGGCGGGCCCACACCGAACCGGTCGACATCACCTCCCGCATCTGCGGGATCTGCCCCGTCGCCTACCAACTGAGCGCCTGCCGTGCCCTCGAGGACGTATGCGGAACCGTGGTGGACGGCCAACTGGACGCCCTGCGCCGGCTGCTGTACTGCGGCGAGTGGATCGAGAGCCAGACCCTGCACATCTACCTGCTGCACGCGCCCGACTTCCTCGGCTGTGCCGACCTGGTCGCCATGGCAGGCACTCATCGCGAGCACGTCGAACGCGGACTTCGGCTCAAACAGACCGGCAACGCCATCATGGAACTGCTCGGCGGACGCGCCATCCATCCCGTCAACGTCCGCCTCGGCGGCTTCCACCGCACCCCCACCCGCGCCGAACTGCGCCCCCTCGCCGAGCGCCTGCGCCGTGCCCTCGACGACGCCTGGGACACCGTGCGCTGGGTCGCCCGCTTCGACTTCCCGGACGCCGCGTGCGACGCCGATCTGCTCGCTCTCGCCGAGCCCGGCACGTACGCCATCCACTCGGGCGTCCCCACGGTCCTCCCGACCGACCGCACACGGACGCTCCACAGCTTCCCCGTACGGGACTTCACCGACCACGTCACCGAGGAGCAGGTCCCCCACTCCACCGCCCTGCACTCCCGGCTGGACGGCCGACGGCACCTCACCGGCAGCCTCGCCCGCTACGCCGTCAGCGGCCACCTGCTCTCCCCGCTCGCCCGTCAGGCCGCCCGGGAGGCCGGACTGAGCGACCCTCCACTGGCCCGCGGCACGGCACGGGGCGAGGTGTGCAGAAACCCCTATCGGAGCATCCTCGTCCGAGCCGTGGAGGTCCTGTACGCGGTGGAGGAAGCCTTGCGGATCATCGACGCGTACGAACCTCCGGAGCGCCCGTACGTGGACGTCCCAGCGCGGGCGGGCGTGGGCCACGGTGCGACCGAGGCGCCGCGCGGGCTGCTGTACCACCGATACACGCTCGACGCCGAGGGCCGGGTCAGCGACGCCCGCCTCGTCCCGCCCACAGCCCAGAACCAAGGAGCGATCGAGGAGGACCTGCGCGTCCTCGTGCAGGCCGCCCTGGCACGCGGGACCGTTTCGGACACCGAGCTCGCCCACCTGTGCGAACGGGTCATCCGCAACCACGACCCGTGCATCTCGTGCTCGGCCCACTTCCTGGACCTGGACATCCGACGGGACGCGAGCCACGGCTGACACACGGCATGTCGGGTGGGACGCCGTCAGGTGCCGGTCAGACGGTTGTTCACCTCGACCACGTCGTCGACGTCCTCCACCTCCGCCACCAGCCTGGTCATCGCGGCGTGCGACATCCGGCCGGTCAGATCCACCACCCCGTCGCGCACGGTGACGGCCACGGCGTCACGGTCGGCCGGTGAGCAGAACGCCTGGATCTTCGCCTCGATGTCCTTCCGGATCCGCTCGTCGTCCCTGATCAGTGCTTCCAGCAGCGCATTACGGCGTACCACGCCGACCAGACGGCCGCCGTGGTCGGTGACCGGGATCCGCTTCAGCCGCGACAGCGCCGCCAGCCAGGCCGCCTCCGCGACGGTCGCACCCGGCGGCACGGTGACCGCAGGGCTGGTCATCAGGTCCGCCGCGATCTCGGCCCGGGCCTTCTCGTGCAGCCTTCGTCCCCGCGGCCTGCCGAGGTGGCCGGGGTGGCGGCCGGACGCCTCGAAAGCGACCTTCGCCAGCAGGTCGGACTCGGACACCACTCCGACCACCCGGTCCTCGGCGTCGAGCACGGGAACCGCGCTGACGTGCTCTCGCGCCAGCAGGCGCGCGATCTCCCGGCACGGCACGTCGTCCCGAACGGATGCGGCGGGCACGTCCATGACGTCCCGCACCAGCGGGGCCTCGGGTTCGGCGTGCTGCGCCGGCTCCACGGCCTGCTCGGTCTGCGGGACCGGGGCCGGCCGCGTCGTCGGCCTCGGGCTCCGGACCGGGGCAGGGGTCTCCGACTCGGCAGCCGCGTGTCTGGCGGACACCGCGGCGACGGCGCCCAGATACCGCACGAGCAGGTCCTGTCGTGCTTCCTCGCCCGGACGCCAGGAGTGCGACGGCACGGCCCGGCGGGCCTCGGCGCCCGTGGAGTGGTTTTCGTGCTGGTTCATGGCAACCTCCGGACTCCTCCGGTTGTCCACTCCCAGTCTTGCGCTCCACAGGCCCGGGCCAAGAGCCGAACGGCCCTGGTGGAGCAGTGCCATGGTGCCATCCGGTGCGGGCTCGCGGGAAAGCGGTGAGACTGGAGAGGGGGCTGAGACGGGAAGACGGGGCCGGCCGGCGCAGCGGGAGGACGCTCGTGATGAGCCTGCGGGAGTTCCTCGCCCGGTTCCGCCCCAGCGGCGCACCGGGCGCCGTGATCGCCGGTGTCCCCGCCGACCGGGCGGCCGAGCGCACCGCGGAACTGCAGCCGTCGCTGGCGCGTCTGTCGGACGTGCAGCAGGAGGCGGCCCGGATCCGTGCCTCGGCGGATCGCGAGGCCGAGGCCATCAGGGAGGATGCCGCCCGGCAGGCGGCAGCCGCGGTGGCGGCGGCGCAAGCCCGGGTCGCGCAGGTACGGCGGGAGGCCGCGGAGCCGGTGCGCGACGCGGCACAGCGGGACGTACGAGACATCCGGTCGGCCGCGGATCGCGCCGCCGAACAGGTATACGAGCGGGCGCGGGTACGCATGCCCGCCCTGGTCGACCGGGTCGTGACGGACGCCCTGCGGATCAGCGACCGGCCGGAGGGACCGCGGTGAGCGCCGGATGGGTCGCGGCGGTGGTTCGTGCCCGTGCCCTGACCAGTCGTTGTCCCGGACGCGCCGGGGCACGTGAGATCGCGGCGGGCCCCACGCTCGACGAGGGCTTGCAGCACTTGGCCGTGACGCCGTACGGCAGGTACGCGCGAGCCGCGACCACACTGCCCGAGGCGCAGCGGGCGGTCACCGCCACGCTGCTGTGGCACCTGCGTGTGCTGGCGGGCTGGCTGCCCCGGGGCGGCGCCCGCTTGCTCCGGCCGCTCGCCGCGGGGTTCGAGATCGCCAACGTCGCTTCCCGGCTGCCCGCGGGAGGCGATGCCCGTACGAACCCGGAGGCCCCGGCCCGGCAGCCGTACCGGCTCGGCGCCCTGGAAACCGCCTGGCGCTCCCTCGAACGCGCCGCCACGCCCGGCGAACTGCGCGCCGCGCTCGCGGCATCGCCCTGGGGCGACCCCGGAGCGGAGACCCCGTGGGCCCTGATCACGAACATGCGGATGGTGGCAGCCCGGCGTACCGCCGCCATTGTGCCGTCGGCACGTCGCTGGGCGCAGGGCCGCGCCGCGCTGCTGACGGCCCGCGAGCTGTTCGTGCACCGACGCCCTCTGCCGACGCCCGTGCGCCGCAACGCTCAGGCCCTGTTGGGGCCGCGCGCCGTCGACGCCGCGTCCTTCGCGGACTTCCGCGATCACCTGCCGTCCACGGCCCGCTGGGTCCTGGAGGACGTCGACGAACCGGGCCACCTGTGGCGGGCGGAGGCGCACTGGTGGCGGGTACTCCATCAGGACGGCTCCACGACGCTGCGCGACGCACGGTACGGGTCCCGGACCATCGTGGCGGCCGTCGCCGTGCTGTCCGTGGACGCCTGGCGGGTACGAGCGGCCCTGGAGTCGGCGGCCCGGGGCGGACGTCCGCTGGAGGAATGGGATGCCCTGGTCTGAAATGATGACGCCGGTCCCGATGCGGCGCGTGGCCGTGGTCGTTCCGCACGAGGCGCTGCGGGAGTCTCTGGTGCGGATCGCCGAGGCGGGCTGCGTCGAGCTGGATCGGGTGGAGGAGGCGCCCCCGGGCGCGGCGGCCCAGCGACTTCAGCGGCTTCGGACACGTGCCGAAGCGCCGGCGCCCGCACCTTCCGGCCCGGCGAGACCCACTCGTGAGGCCGTCGCCCTGACCGTCCTCGCACCCGATCTGGACACGCTCGAAGAGCACCGCGATCTCGGCCTGCTCGCCGGAGAGGCGCAGTTGGAGGAGCGCGCCCGGGGCGCCGTCGTCCGGGGTGAGGTCGCCGCACTCGCAGGGTGGTGCCCTGCTGCCGAGATGCCACGGCTCGCGCGGCGGCTCGCCGCGGCCGGTGGTGCGCTGGTCCCGCTGCGGCCACCGCCCGGCGTCGATCCGCCGACACAGCTGCGGTCCGGGCCGTCCGCGGCCTTCGCACCGCTGGTGACGACGTACGGCACACCGCCCTACACGGACGTCGATCCGTCGTGGCCCGCCGGGATCACCTATGTCGTGATGTTCGGGATCATGTTCGGGGACGTGGGGCACGGGGCTCTGCTGCTGCTCGGCGCACTGGCGTTGCGGCTCGGACAGCCGCGCGGGCTCGCGCGGTACCGCCGTCTGTGGCCCTTCCTCGCCGGGGCGGGAGCGGCGGCCGTGCTGGCGGGCGTCGCCTACGGGGAGTTCTTCGGTCCGACGGATGTGCTGCCGGTGCTGTGGTTGAACCCGCTGGCGAGTCCGGCGCGCCTGCTGGCCGCCGCGGTGGTCTTCGGGGCGGGGCTGCTGGCCCTCGCCCACGCGGCCGGTGCGGTCAACCGCTGGCGTGAGGGCGGGCTGGGCATCGCGCTGTACGCGGCCTCCGGCGGTGCCGGGCTCGTCTTCTTTCTGGGTTTCGCTCTCGGTGCGGCCGGTCTGGTGCTGCACCGGCCGGACCTGGCCATGGTGGGGGCGGGGGCCGTCGCGGCGGGGCTGGCGCTGGTGGCGGTCGGGGTGTTCCGGGCCACGGCGGGCGGTTTCGCAGGGTTGGCCGAGACCGTGGTGCGGCTGTTCGACGTCGTGGTGCGCGCGGGCACCAACACTCTTTCCTTCGCCCGGCTCGCGGCTTTCGGCCTGACGCATGCCGCGCTCGCCGACCTGGTGTGGCGCGGCACGACCGGACTCGCGGGGCGGGGAGCGGCGGGCGTGGTCGGTGCGGTGGCGCTGTTCGTCCTGGGCACCGCCGCGTCGTTCGCCCTGGAAGCTCTGGTGGCCGGCGTCCAGGCGCTGCGGCTGGAGTTCTACGAGATCTTCTCGCGGCTCTTCGAGGCCGAGGGCCGCCCGTTCCGTCCCTGGCACGTTCCCCTGGCGGCAACGGCCGAGGCTGAGAGAAAGGTGGCCACGTGCTCACCTGGCTGATCGTCCTGCCCGTGCCGGCCGCTGCGCTCGGAGCCGCCCGGCTGCTGCTGCGGCACCGGCCACGACGCGCGTTCCATTGGCTGCTGGCGACGAACCTCGTCCTTCTGGGCGGCGCCGGTACGCTCGTCGCCACGGCGCTGTCCGGCTCCGCGCGGGCGGCGGGGCCCGCCCAGGCGGCCGCGTCGAGCGCCGTGAACGGATCCGCCCTGATCGGAGCCGCCATCGCCGTGGCCGGCGCCTCGATCGGCGCCGCCATCGCCGTCGCGTACACCGGGGCGGCGGCGCTGGCCGCACTCAGTGAGCGACCCGAGATGTTCGGCCGCGCCATGGTGATCGTCGGCCTCGCCGAGGGCATCGCCGTCTACGGACTGGTCGTGGCGATCCTGCTGATCGGGAAGGCGTGACGGTGGGTACGGTGACTGCCATCGGGGCGCGGACCGAGGTGGCCGGGCTGGCCCTCGCCGGGGTCGACGTCCGTGTCGCCGAGAACCCCGAGGAGATCCGCCGTACCTGGCGGGAGCTCGCGCCGACGGTCTCGCTGGTCATCGTCACCGCGGAGGCGGCCGAGATCCTGCGGGCAGAGCCGGCCGCTGCGGCGGAGGCAGATCCTTCCCGGCCGCTGATGGTGGTGATGCCGCGATGACCGCGCCCGCCGGCCGCCGTGACGCCGCGACGGCCGCCCCCGCCGACGCCTTGGAACCCGTACGCTCCGAACTGCTCCGCGCCGCCCGGGCGGACGCCGCCGCCACCCTGGCTCGGGCCAGGGCGGACGCGGACGAAATGGTGCGGGCGGCACGCGCACAGGCGGAGTCGCTGCTCGAACAGTCCCGGCGGGAGGGTGCACGGGACGGCGCCGCGGAGGCGGCCCAGGAACGCGTACGCGCCCGCCAGGACGCCTGGAGCCGTGAACTCGCAGCGCGTGCCGAGGTCTACGCCGACCTCCGCGGCCAGGTCCGCGCCAGGATCCGGGAAGCGCTGACGAACGATGCCGCCCTCCCGGCCCGGCTCCAGGAGCGGGCACGGGCCCTGCTCGGCGGTGATGCGCTGATCACTGCCGCCGACGACGGCGGAGTGACGGCACAAGCGGCTGGGCGCCGCGTGACTCTGACGGCGGACACCCTCACGGGCCGCGCCCTGACCCGGCTCGGCGCGGAGGCCGAGACGCTGTGGGCGCCATGACGTCTCCGTCCACCGCACCGGTGCACGGTTCCGACAGCGCCGGGCCGGCGCACATCCTGCGGGTGACGGGGCCGCTCGTGGAGATCGACCGTACCCCGGGCGTCGCCATGCACGACATGATGCTGCTCGGGGAGGAACGGCTGCCCGGTGAGGTGGTCGCCATCCGAGGCGATGTGGTCACCGTCCAGGCGTACGAGTACACCGGCGGCCTCGCACCCGGACACCCGGCCCGGCACCAGGGAGGGCCGCTCGCGGTGCGGCTGGGTCCCGGGCTGCTCGGCGGTGTCTTCGACGGCCTGCTCCGCCCCCTCGCCCACGCCGGTGACATGCTCCTGGCGGGGGCGCGCAGTGGCGGGCCGGACGGCCGCCCCCTGCGGTTCACTCCACGAGTGGCCGAGGGAAGGCGCGTCGCGGAAGGCGACGTGCTCGGTGACCTCGCGGCGGCGGTGCCCCTGCGCGTCCTCGTACCACCCGGGTGCTCGGGTGTGGTGAGGCGGGTCGCACCGCCTGGTGAACACGGCGAGGACGCGGTGGTCGCCGTGGTGGACGGACACGAGGTGGCGATGGCCCAGAGCCGGCCGGTGCGCAGACCCGGACCGGTCGCGGGGCGACTGGCGGCCGACCAGCCCCTGCACACCGGGCAGCGGGCCGTCGACCTGCTCTTTCCAGTGGCCCGAGGCGGGACGGTCGCCGTCCCGGGCAGCTTCGGCACCGGCAAGACCATGCTGCTCCAGCAGATCGCCAAGTGGTGCGACGTCGATGTGATCGTCTACGTCGGCTGCGGGGAGCGCGGCAACGAGATGGCCGACGTCATCGAGGAGCTGTCCGTGCTGACCGATCCGCGCACCGGGGGCCGTCTGGCGGAACGGACGGTCACGATCGCCAACACCTCCAACATGCCCATGATGGCGCGCGAGGCGAGCGTGCACACCGGCACGACCGTCGCCGAGTACTTCCGCGACATGGGGCTCGACGTGGTGGTGATCGCCGACTCGACCTCCCGCTGGGCGGAGGCGCTGCGCGAGTTCGCCTCGCGGATGGGCGAACTGCCCGCCGAGGAGGGCTATCCGGCCAGGCTCGCCTCGGAGCTGGCCGCCTTCTACGAGCGGGCCGCCGTGGTGCGCACGCTCGGCGGGGCCACCGGGTCGGTCACCGTCATCGGCGCCGTCTCTCCCCCCGGCGGCGACCGCACCGAGCCGGTCACGTCCCACACCGAGCGGTTCGTGCGCTGCCTGTGGAGCCTCGACCGCGACCTCGCCTACGCCCGCCACTATCCGGCGGTCTCCTGGGCGGAGTCCTTCTCCCGTGACGCCACCGCGGTGGCGGCAGCGCACGCACGGGCCGGTGACCCCCACTGGGCCGAGCGGCGTGAACGGGTGGCGGGCCTGCTCGCCGAGGCGGACCGGCTGGCCGACCTGGTGGAACTGGTCGGCGTCACGGCCCTGCCGCCACGCGAACGGATCAGCGTGCTCGCCGGCCGGCTGCTGCGCGAGGGCGTCATCCAGCAGAACGCCCTGTCCGCTGCCGATGCCTACAGCACGCCCGACAAGACGGCGGCCCTCGTGGAGTCCGCCCTGACGGTGATCGACCGATGCTTCGCACTGGTCGACTCCGGTGTCCGGGCCGACGCCGTCGAGGCGGTGGACTTCACCCCGCTGCTGCGGGCCCGTGAGGAGGCGGGCCCCGGGGAGAGCGCCCCCGTGGAGGCGGCGCGCGACACGGTGCTGGAGCGGCTGGGAGAGACCCGGTGAGCGCGCCCGGCGAGATCGAGTACACACGGGTACGGGAACTGCGCGGTCCGCTCATGGTCGTCGAGGGGGTGAGCGGCGTGGGCTGGGACGAGTTCGCCACGATCGTCCTCGACTCCGGTGAGCGCCGGCATGGGCTCGTCCTGGAGGTGGACCGGGACCTGGCGGTGGTCCAGGTGCTTCAGGACACGGCCGGGATGGACCCGGGGGGCACCCGCGTCGCGTTCTCGGGCACACCGTTGCGGATCCCGGTCGGCACGGGGTGGCTGGGCCGGGTGTGCAACGGGCGCGGCGAACCGGCGGACGGCGGGCCGCCCGTCCTCGGGCGCGTGGACGCCGCGGTGGGCGGCGCGCCGATCAACCCGGTGCGCCGTCAGCCGCCCACCGAGGCGGTGCTGACCGGTGTGGGCGCCATCGACGTCCTCACCACCCTGGTCCGGGGACAGAAGCTGCCCGTGTTCTCCGCCGCCGGGCTGCCACACCTCCGACTGGCCGTCCAGGTGGCCGCCCAGGCGACCTGCGGCGGCGAGGCGTTCGCCGTCGTCTTCGCCGGCATGGGACTCACGCACGCCGACGCGGCCTTCGTCCGCGACGGCCTGGCCGAACGCTCCGCGGCCCGGGAACTCGTCCTGCTGATCAACACCGCTGACGACCCGGTGATCGAGCGGCTGCTCACCCCTCGTCTCGCGCTGACGGTCGCCGAACACCTCGCTTTCGACGAGGGCCACCACGTGCTGGTGGTGATGACGGACATGACGGCCTACTCGGAGGCGCTGCGCGAGGTGTCCGCCGCACGAGGTGAGATTCCGGCCCGCCGGGCCTACCCCGGCTACCTGTACAGCGACCTGGCGTCCCTGTACGAGCGGTGCGGCAGGATCAGGGACCGTGCCGGATCCGTGACGGTGCTCCCGGTGCTGACCATGCCCGCCGGCGACATCACCCACCCCGTGCCCGACCTCACCGGCTACATCACGGAGGGCCAGATCGTCCTGTCCGCCGAAGTGCACGCCCGCGGCACGTATCCGCCGGTCGACCCGCTCGGTTCGCTGTCGCGCCTGATGCGCAAGGGAGCGGGGAAGGGGCGTACCCGCGAGGACCATCCGCATGTCGCGGCGCAGCTCATCGCCGCACTCGCCCGCGCCCGCGAGGTACGGGAACTCGCCGACCTGATCGGACGTCCGGCACTCAGCGCGATCGATCACCGCTACCTGGACCTGGAGGACGCCTTCCTGCACCGGTTCCTCGCCCAGGGACCCGACGAGAACCGGCCGCTGGACGAGGCCCTGGAACGCGCCTGGCAAGTGCTGCTGATCATGCCGCCGAGCCAGCTCGGCATGATCCCGGCGGCGCTCCTCGACGCCCGTCGAGGCCCCAGGGACGACCATCCGGGCAGGGAAGGCGCGCCGCCATGAGCCCCCGGCGACGCACCGCACCTCCGGGGCGTGCCGGCCGGCTGAGGCTCCGGCACAGTCTCGCCACCGCGCTGCGGGGAGCCGACCTGCTGGAACGCAAGCTCCGGCTGCTGCTGGACCGGGAACGGGCACTGAGGCGGACTGCGGACCGGGCGGGCCGCCTCTGGCGGGAACGGCTCGCCGAGGCGGAGACCTGGCTCGTACGCGGGGTCCTCCTCGGCGGCGAGGGAGCCCTGGCGCAGGCGGTCCCGGCCGACTTGGCCGGTGTCGAGGTCGAGTGGACCTCGTTGATGGGTGTGCGCCACCCGTCGGCCGTCTCCTGGCACGCGCCTGCCCGCTCTCCCGCGCAACGGACGCCGGGCAACACCGCCCTCGCCCACGCGGAGGAGGCCTACCGTGCCGCGGTCCGCGCCGCCGCCGAGCACTGCGCCGCCCGCACTGCGGCCGACCTGATCGCGCGCGAGGCGGAGGCGACCCGCGGGCGGGTCCGTGCCCTGCGCCGGCACTGGATTCCCCGGCTGACGGGCGAACTGAGCGCCGTGGAACTGGCGCTGGAGGAGGCGGAGCACGAGGAAGCGGTACGACGACGCTGGGCGGCCTCGCCCCACCGGCGGCCACGGCGGTGAACCTGCCCCGGGCAGGCGGTCACCGGCGGCGTACGCGAGGGGCAGTGCCCCAGGTGCTCACCTTTCACCGATCACGCGCCGGCGTGACGCGGTCGCGGAACCGCTGTGCCCAGGGGCGGGATCCGCCGTGTCGTCGTGGTCGAAACGAAGCCGGTCGACGACTTCCACCACGCCGTCGACGCTGTCGCACAGCCGCACGGTGATGGGGATCAGGCTCTTGCGCTCCACTGTGCCGCTGAGCGTCACCCGTCCCGCGGCGACCTCGACGGTCAGCGACGGCGGCAGGCCCAGAGTCCGGACGACGATGTCCTCGAGGATCTCCTCCTGGATCGCGCGGTCCCTGCGGAGAAACAACCGCACCAGGTCGCTGCGACTGATCACGCCGATCAGGCGGCCGTGGCCGCCCACCGCCGGCAGGCGCTTGACCTTGTGCCGCTCCATGGTCCGCGCGGCGCGCACGGTGTGCCATCCGGGCTCCGCGACGACGGCGGGGCTCGTCATCAGGTCCCGGGCGCTGTTCCCCCTGCCTGCGGATGTGTGCTTGTGCAACAGGTCCGCCTCGGACACCACCCCGACCGGCCGGTCACGGTCGTCGACCACCGGGACGGCGGTGATGTCGTACTCGTCGAGGATGCGCGCGATCTCGTTGAACGTCGTGCCAGGTCGCACGCTCACCGCGGTGGGCGTCATCAGATCGCTGACACTGTGCCACTCCCATCGCTCAACGCCCTCCTCATGCCTCAGGGCCGGCCTGGCCGACACGTCGGGAGCGCCGGGAGGCAATGCCTCCCGGCGCGCGCCCGGCGGGCTCACCAGGTGAACCGGGAGTCCTCGGTGCGGGTCACGCACCGTGCTTGACCTCGATGTGCTTTTCCTGCGCCTTCTCGCGGCCCACTCCGACACTCACGGTGAGCATGCCGTCGGTGTACTCGGCCCTGACATCCCCCTCGTCGGCCCCGGGCGGCAGGGTCACGCTCCGGCTCATGGAGCCGTAGCGGATCTCGCTGCGGTGCTTCTCCACCTCTCGTTCGGTGCGCTCGGCCCTGACAGTCAGCGTGCCCTCGCCGATGGTCACGTCGATGTCGTCGGGAGAGACGCCCGGCAGTTCCGCCCGCATCACGTAGCGGCCCTCCTCCATGAACTCCTCGATCCGGACCGAGTACAGGTCACCCATGCCGGGCATGCCGAAACGAGCGGGGAAGGTCTCGAACCACTCGGGGATCTCCGGGAAGGGAAACTTCTGCCTGCGCGCGAGTGTCGCCATCGTTCGCTCCTCCTGGTTCTGGTCACGCTTGCCGACATCTCCAGTACACCCCACGCCCTGCCGTCCCGCTGAGGTCGAACAGCCCGGGTACGGGTCCGAAAGTCCCTCGCCGCGGCTCGCCCGCGCGCCGCGGCGAGGTGTTCCGGCCATGGGGTGATTCCCGCGGCATCCGGGTGTCGCGCGCACCGCCGGCAGACGCTGCGCCGCACCGTGAGGAGTGAACACCCTGAGGACTGATCGTCACAGTGCGCTGCGCGTGCCCCCGCCGCCGTCGGCCCGCAGCGCGTCCCGGATGCCAGGAGGCCTCGTGGACATGCCCTACATCACCGAGTGCGCGGTGGACGCGTGCGCCTACAACGTCGGCAACGCGTGTCACGCGCTGGCCATCACGGTCGGGGACCCACCGCACGCCCAGTGCGACACGTATTTCGTCACCTCGTTCAAAGGCGGTGATCCGACCACCACCGGACAGGTCGGAGCGTGCAAGATGACCGACTGCCGGCACAACGTCACACTGGAGTGCCAGGCCAGGGGCATCGCCGTGGGCCCCGCCCAGGAAGCCGCGGACTGCCTGACCTACAGCCCGCGCTGACGGAGGAGGCGTGAAGGTCTCCGAGGCGATGAGCGCTCCAGCGGTCGCCGTCCCGCCTCGGACCACGGTGGCGGAGGCGGCCCGGCAGATGGCCGCGCGGGGGGTCGGTTCGGTGCTCGTCGTCGAGCACGGTGCGCTGCGCGGCATCGTCACCGACCGCGACCTCGCCGTGCGCGGGCTAGGCGCCGGCCTCACGTCGCGGGCTCACGTGGAAGCCGTGATGTCACAGCAGGTCATCACGGTGGACGCCACCGACGACGTTCACGTGGCCTACCGGCTCTTCCGCCGCTTCGGGGTGCGCCGCCTGCCCGTTCTCGAGGAGCACCGCGTCGTGGGGGTGCTGACCGTGGACGATCTGCTCCTGGACGTCTTCCAACGGCTCGCCGACCTGCTGGGCCCGATCGCCTGGAGCATCCTGGAGGAGCCGCCGGGCCCACCCTCGGCGGACGCGTCGTCGCAAGGTGTGTGAAGGAATGCGACCGGCCTCGGAAGGGGCGCCGTCAGCCCCGCACGATGGGGTCGTCCGGCCCTGGTCCGCGGCTGCGCTCTTCGAACAAAGTGGTCGGTGGGACGAGAGCGACTCAGCCAGGGGCCCGCCGGTCCGCCGGCGGCCTCCGCTCCTCGCGGCGATCACGGGGATCCGAGCTCCCCGCGACCATGACGACCGCGCGAACGAGGAAGGCACGCCATGCAGGACGTCATCGCCAAGACGGCACCGGCAGCCGTGACCCCGGTCCTCACCGACTACGAAAAGGCCTGCACCGAGTTCAGCTGGGCCGCGGCACGCGAGCGGCTCGCCGGACTTGCGCACGGTGGTCTCAACATCGCGTACGAGGCTGTGGACCGGCACGTGGCCGAGGGCCGCGGCGACCGGACGGCCCTGCGCTGTGTGCGCCGCGACGGGACGGCCGAGTCCGTCTCCTACGCGTCGCTCGCACGTCTCGCGGCCAGGTTCGCCCGGGTGCTGCGTTCCCTGGGCGTGCACCGCGGTGATCGGGTGTTCACCCTGCTCGGGCGCCGCCCGGAACTTTTCACGGTGGTGCTCGGCACGTTCAGGAACGTCTCCGTGCTCTGCCCGCTCTTCTCGGCTTTCGGACCGGATCCTGTGGCACAGCGGATGCGGCTCGGCGACGCTCGCGTCCTGGTCACCACGGAGCAGCTGTACGAACGCAAGGTCACCCCCGTACGCCACAACCTGCCCGGACTCGAACACGTCCTGATCGTCGGTGAGCACGGCCGGGACCTGCCCGGCACCCTCTCCTTCGACGCGCTGATGGCGGCGGCCGACGACGACTTCCCGCTCCCCCGCACCGATCCCGGCGAAGTGGCCCTGCTGCACTTCACCAGCGGCACCACCGGCGCCCCGAAGGGCGCACTCCATGTGCACGAGGCCGTGGTCGCCCATCACGTCACCGCCGCGTATGCCCTCGACCTGCACCCGGACGACGTGTACTGGTGCACCGCCGACCCCGGCTGGGTCACCGGTATGTCGTACGGCATCATCGGCCCGCTCACGCACGGCGTCACGGTCGTCGTCGACGAGGGCGACTTCGACGCACGCCGCTGGTACGGCGTCCTCGCCCAGGAACGGGTCACGGTCTGGTACACCGCACCCACCGCTCTGCGCATGATGATGCGGGCCACTCCCCGGCAGGGCCCCTACGACCTGCCGCGCTCGTTCGATCTGTCGGCTCTGCGCTTCATCGCCTCGGTGGGTGAGCCGCTCAATCCGGAAGTGGTCCTGTGGGGCCAGGACGTCCTGGGACTCCCGGTGCACGACAACTGGTGGCAGACCGAGACCGGCTGCATCGTGATCGCCAACCTGGCGGCCTGTCCCATCAAGCCCGGATCCATGGGCCGCCCGTTGCCGGGCATGACCGCCGCCGTTCTGGCCCGCGGCCCCGACGGCGGTGTGTGGCGCTCCCCCGATGGCCATGTCCGCACCGTCCACGAAGCGGGCCAGGAGGGCGAACTGGCGCTGCGGCCCGGTTGGCCGTCGATGTTCCGCGGCTATCTGCACGCCGACGACCGCTACGCCGCGTGCTTCGCCGACGGCTGGTATCTCACCGGTGACATCGTGCGCAGGGACGCGGACGGATACTTCTGGTTCGTCGGGCGCGCCGACGACGTCATCAAGTCCGCGGGCCACCTGATCAGCCCCTTCGAGGTGGAGAGCGCACTGCTGGAGCACCCGCAGGTGGCGGAGGCCGGGGTGATCGGACGCCCGGATCCGACCGCCGGCACGATCGTGAAGGCATACGTCTCCCTGCGTCCGGGAGTGGAGCCGGACGACGACGTCCTCCGGGACCTCCTCGCCTTCTCCCGCCGCAAACTGGGGCCCGCCGTGGCGCCCCGTGAGATCGCCTTCGACCGGAATCTGCCGCACACCAGGAGCGGCAAGGTCATGCGGCGACTGCTGCGGGCACGCGAACTCGGCCTTCCCGAAGGCGACACCTCGACCCTCGAGACACCGCAGCCCCCGGCGCCATGAGTCCGGCCCGGGCGCCGAAGGCGGATCCATCCCAAGATCTCTCGGAGACCGGTGATGAGCACCAACCACAGGAAACCGGCCAAACCCGGCCGCCGCGGAACCCACCAGAACGCCGCAGCCAAGCACCAGCGGGACCTCCTGGCCTCCATGCTGCTGATCCGCCGCTTCGAGGAACGCTGTGTCGAGCTGTACAGCGTGGCGAGGATCCGGGGCTTCGTGCACCTGTACATCGGGGAGGAGGCGGTCGCGGTCGGCGTGCTCGACGCGCTCGGCCCGGCCGACTCGGTGGTCTCCACCTACCGCGAGCACGGCCACGCCCTGGCCCGTGGCGTTCCCACGGACGCCGTCATGGCGGAGATGTACGGCAAGGTCACCGGATGCAGCCGCGGACGCGGTGGCTCCATGCACCTGTTCGACGCGGGTCGCCGCTTCTTCGGCGGCAATGCGATCGTCGCCGGTGGCCTCCCGCTCGCCGCCGGACTGGCCCTGGCCGAGAAGATGCGTGGAGGTCCCGGCGTCGTCTGCTGCTTCTTCGGCGACGGCGCCTTCGCCGAGGGCGAGTTCCACGAGACCGCGAACCTCGCCGTCCTGTGGGGACTGCCGCTCCTGCTCGCGTGCGAGAACAACCTCTACGCGATGGGGACACCGCTGCGCGCCGAGCACGGGCAGACGGACCTGGCCATGCGCGCCGCGTCCTACGGAATGCCGGCCTGGGCCGTGGACGGCATGGACGTCCTCGCGGTCGAGGGCGCCGCGCACCGGGCGGTGGAGGGCATACGCGCCGGGCACGGCCCGTACTTCCTGGAGCTGCGCACCTACCGCTTCCGCGCACACTCCATGTACGACCCCGACCGTTACCGCAGCAGGGAGGAGATCGAACGCTGGCGCACCCGGGACCCGGTGTTCCTGCTCACGCAGCGGATGAAGGCGGCGGGCGAGTTCGACGACGAGGCGTACGCCGAACTGGATCGCCGTGCCACGGACGAGGTCGACCGCGCGGTGACCGCCGCCGAGGCCGCTTCGGTGGAACCCGTCGGCGACCTCCTGCGCTACGTCACCACGACCCCCGCGGACCTGTCGGAGGGACGCTGATGACCACGCGCACGACCACGTACCGGGAGGCGCTGCGGGAAGCCCTCCGCGAGGCACTGTCGGCCGACGACCGGGTCTTCCTGCTCGGCGAGGACGTCGGCAAGTACGGCGGCGCCTTCGGGGTCAGCCTCGGCCTGGTCGAGGAGTTCGGCCCGGAACGGGTGCGGGACACCCCCCTGTCGGAGTCCGCGTTCGTCGGCACGGGCATCGGCGCGGCCGTCGCCGGCCTGCGCCCCATCGTCGAGATCATGACGGTCAACTTCAGCCTGCTGGCGCTCGACCAGATCCTCAACAACGCCGCGACTCTGCGGCACATGTCCGGCGGCCAGCTCTCGGTGCCGGTCGTCATCAGAATGACGACCGGAGCGGGACGGCAACTCGCGGCGCAGCACTCGCACAGCCTGGAGGGCTGGTACGCCCACATCCCCGGCATCCGGGTCCTGGCCCCGGCGACGCTGGAGGACGCGCGAGGCATGCTCGCCCCCGCGCTCGCCGATCCCGACCCCGTGGTCCTCTTCGAACACGGCTCCCTGTACAACGTCTCCGGCGAACTCGCCCCTGCCGACGGTCCGGTGGACATCGCCTCGGCCGCCGTCCGCCGGTCGGGTGACGACGTCACCCTGCTCACGTACGGCGGTTCGCTGCCCAAGACCCTCACGGCGGCCGACCTCCTGGCCGAGGAGGGCATCAGCGCGGAAGTCGTGGACCTGCGCAGCCTTCGTCCCCTCGACGACACCACGATCATGGCCTCCGTGGCCGGGACGCACCGTGTGGTCATCGTCGACGAGGGCTGGCGCACCGGCAGTCTGGCCGCCGAAGTCTCCGCCCGGATCACCGAGCAGGCCTTCTACGAGCTCGACGCCCCGGTCGTACGGGTGTGCAGCGCCGAGGTGCCGATTCCCTACGCCAGGCACCTGGAGGAGGCCGCGCTGCCCCAGCCGGAGAGCATCGCGGCCGCGGCCCGGGAGGCGGTGGGGCACCGTGGCTGAGTTCACCATGCCGTCGCTGGGTGCGGACATGGAGGCAGGCACCTTGCAGGAGTGGCTGGTCTCCCCCGGCGACACGATCACGCACGGCGACGTGATCGCCGTCGTCGAAACCGACAAGTCCGCCGTCGAGATCGAGTGTTTCGAGTCGGGAACCGTCGGCCGACTGCTGGTCCAGCCCGGCACCAAGGTCCCTGTGGGCACACCACTGGCGCGCATCGAAACAGGGAAGCCTCGGGAGACGCATCCACCCGTGACGGAGTCGGCAGCGGTCGAGTCCCCGAAAGCCGGGCCAGAACCCGTCCCGGTGCCGTCGGCCTCATCGGTCCGCCCCGAGGCCGGGCCACTGGTGAGGCACCTCGCCGGCGAGCGGCACGTCGATCTGGCGGCGGTGCACGGCAGCGGACCCGGTGGCAGGATCGTGCGCGCCGACATCGAGCGGGTCACAGGCCCCGGTACCCGGCGCGCACGTGTCACTCCCTACGCGCGGCGGCTCGCCGCGGAACTGCACGTCGACCTCGGGACGGTTCGCGGCACGGGCCGGGACGGAGCCGTACGGGGAACCGATGTGCGGAACGCGGCACGTACGGGTGCCGCCGCGGCACCTCGAACCGCACCCACCCCGTCACCACCGCCGACTTCACAGGTTCCTCTCCGGACTCCGCACCGGGCCGGGACGCCCGACACCCCCACCGCCACGATGCGCAGAGTGATCGGCGACCTGATGAGCCGGGCCAACCGGGAGATCCCGCACTACTACCTGGCCACGACGATCGACATGAGCGCGGCGCTGGCGTGGCTGCGCGCCCGGAACCGTGAGTTGCCGGTCGGCGAACGCCTGCTCCCCGCCGCGCTGTTGATCAAGGCCGTCGCCGCGGCCGCCGGTGAGGTCCCGGCGCTGAACGGCTTCTGGCTCGACGGAGGTTTCGTCGCCGGCGACGGCGTGCACCTCGGATTCGTGATCTCCCTGCGCGACGGAGGCCTGGCCGCCCCGGTCATCCACGACGTGGACGCGCTCACCGTGGAACAGGTGATGGACCGGCTGAAGAGCATGGTCGAGCGGGCCAGACGCGGACGGCTGCGGGGTACGGAGATCGCGGGAGCCACCATCACCGTCAGCAGTCTCGGTGATCAGGGCGTCGAGTGCCTCTACGGAGTCATCCACCCACCGCAGGTCGCCCTGGTCGGCTTCGGCTCCGTCGTCGAGCGTTGCTGGGCGGAGCACGGCATGATCGGCGTACGACCTGTCGTCACGGCCACCCTGTCCGCCGATCACCGAGCCAGCGACGGCGCGGTGGGTGCCCGCTTCCTGAACGCAGTCGACCGACTGCTCCAGAAACCGGAGAACCTGTGATGGACGAGACCGAAGCCCAGACCGTCGTCAAGGACGCGATCACTCGTGTGGTGCCCGGTGCCGATCTCACCGCCCTGGACCCGCACACCCCGTTTCGTGACGCTCTCGAGTTCGACTCGCTGGACTTCCTCAGCTTCGTGGAGACCCTGTCCGAACGCACCGCTGTGCGGATCGAGGAGGAGGACTACCCACAGCTGACAACACTGCACGACGCCACCCGGTTCCTGGTCGCACGCGCCCGATGACCGCGAAGAAGAGCACGCATGCCGCATGCGGCGCCCGGCTCCCGGCACACAAGGCCCCGTACGGCACGGCCGCTTCGCGGGGGCAGGGCCGCAGCGGTCCGAAGGACGGGCAGAAGGCCACCGGCGATTGGTTGTTTCTGCCCGAGATGGGCTGGAGGCGAGTCGACACCGTGTGTGTACGGGGCCTGTTGGTCTGACGCCGAGGCAGGAGGAGTTCAAGGCCCCGCCGTGTGGTTCATGCCTTCCTCGAGTCCGCCGCCGCGCTCTTCGTTTCCCGCGCACGCAGGGCCACGCGCGTACCGTCCGGCGAGGGCCGGCACGGCCTCCGCGGCTCCTGCCACGGAGGTTGCGGTACGGGTGGCGTACTCGCCGTCACAGGCGGCCGACGATCAGAGCGACGTCGTCGCGGCCTCCGCCGGTGACACCGAGGCGAGCCAGCAGTGTGTCGGCGAGCTGCTCGGCGCCCATCGTGCTGTACTCACTGATCGCACTGGTCAGGCGGTTCAGGCCGGTGTCGATGTCCTCGTCACGGCGTTCGATCAGACCGTCGGTGTACATGACCAGAGTGTCACCGGGCCGGTACTGGACAGTTGCCTGGGGGCGGAGGACATGCTGAGGCCGGGCGCCCAAGGGCGGATCGGTGGCCTGATCGAGCAGTTCGAAGCTGCCGTCGTGGTGGGCGAGTACCGGTGGCGGGTGGCCGGCGCGGCTGTAGCTGATCAAGCGGCTACGGAGGTCCACGATGACCTTGATCGCGGTCGTGCCCAGAGCTCCCTCGATCGAGCGGGCCTACAGTCCGAGCACCTCCAGCGCCTGCGCGGGGCGCTCCAGGGCGCGGATGGCGGCCGACAGCGCGCTGCGCAGCATGCCCATGACCGCCGCTGCTTCCAGGCCGTGGCCGATGACGTCGCCCACGGCCAGGGCGAGCCGGTCCGGCGGGATGTCCACGACGTCGTACCAGTCGTCGCAGACGTTGAGGGAACCGGTCGCGGGCAGGTAGCGCACCGCGATGTCCTGTAGGTGGTGGGCCAGGTCCGGGGCGTGGAGCATGGCCTCTTGCAGCGTGACGGCGACCTCGCGCTCACGGGTGTGGGCCTGCCGAAGTTCCTCGTTCAGTCGTTGCAGCTCCCGGGCTCGCGCGTAGAGCTCGGCCTCCAGCGACTGGGCCGCTTCCAGACGTTGCCCCACCCGGACACTGGCAGGGTGGGCGGACTGGTGTTCCTCGACGAACGCGGTGACGTCCTCGACCCGGTGAATGATCCACGCCACCTGCCGGTCCGCGCCCAGGACCGGGGTGTTGACCGGCGACCACCAGCGTTGCTCGAACACTCCTGGTCGCCCCCGGACCGGGATGTCGTATTTCTGGAGTGCCATGGTGTCGGGCCGACGCGTGGCCAGGACCCGGTGCAACGACGCCTTGAGGTTCCGCACCCCGTCGGCATCCGGGTCATCCGGATTGTCCGGAAACGCCTCGAAGATGTACTGCCCCAGCAGGTCGTCCCGGGTCCACCCGGTCACCTCGAGATAGGCACGGTTGACGTCCACGATCACCAGATCGGGGCCCAGCACCAGATACGGGCTCGGAGTCGCGGCGAACAGCGCCGCATGATCAACCTGGACTGCCATCCGCACACGACCCACCCTTCCACGCCCGGTCCGTCGTCCACAGTGCCATCGGGGCGCTCCCCCGTCGCCGTGCCGCCGGGGTGCGGAGCGCAGGGCCGGTCGGGGCCGTTCGGACACGGCCGGCCGGGGCGGTCGATCGGTCCGGGCTCATGGGGCGGTCGGGTGACGTCGGGCGTCATCGGTCCGGTAGGCGATGTGCGCGGAGACCGAGACGACGCCGTCCACGCTCCGGCACAACCGCTCGATGACGGGGATCAGGGTCTTGAACTCGACAGATCCGCCGAGGGTGACCTGTCCCTCACGTACCTCGACCGTCACCTGTTCGGGGGCGAGGCCCAACGTCCCCTGGAGCACGTCCCGAGTGATCTCGTCGTGAATGGCGTCGTCGCGGCGCAGGAAGATCCGCAGCAGGTCGCCGCGACTGAGGATGCCCTGCAACGTGTCCGTCTCGTCCACCACGGGCAGCCGCTTGACGTTGTGGACCTCCATCAGACGGGCTGCCTCGACCACACTCCACTCCGGGCGTGCGCACACCGCGGGGGCCGACATCAGTTCCTCGGCCCTGGCTCCCTCGGCCTTGGCCCGCTCCCAGGCCTCGAGGTGCGGAACAGGTGTCCGGCCGGACGGGTCGGCCTGGTCCGCGCACTTGCGCAAGAGGTCTGCCTCGGACACCACACCCATCGGGCGGTCCAACTGGTCCACCACCGGCACCGCGGTGACATCCTTCTCCGCCAGCAGCCTGACGATCTCCTTGAAGGGCATGTCACGCCGGGCCCGGACGACGTCCCGGGTCATGAGCTCTCCGACCGTTCGGTGGTGCATGTGCGCACTCCCCTTCCGGGTGGTGACCATCGCTCGCGCTCAGGTGTCCGCGGTGTCAGGCGCACGAGAGACCCGCTCAGGTCCGTTGCGGTCCGCCGGCGGTCCCGAAGACCGGGCCGCCGGTGAACCGCGCATCCGCTGCGGCACCCCTCGCGTCGGTGTGTCGCGCCTGTGGCACGTCGAACACAGCCACATTGTCAGGGATTGCCGGTCCTCAGGCGATCTCATCGTGCTCGCGCGGCTCCGCGTCCTTCCTCCGGAACCACATCGAAACGGATGCGCAAACCGTCAGGGATCCCAGCCGCCGGACCGGTCCTCGACCTCCTCGTGATCAGGTCCCCGTCGCAGGACGGTACGAGGAGCCGGGGCGTCGTGCTGCCGAACGGGTGAAGGGCAGGTAACGACGCCGCGGCACCGCCGCAGGGCAGTGGGGGACCGAAGCCCAACGACGCCCCGATCAACCCCAGGACCGCTTCTCGGAGGCCGATCAGGTCCGCCGTGGGGCCGTACGCCACCTGCGACCGCGGGCCACTCGGCCCCTGCCGCCGTGTCCGCTCCGGTGACACCGTGGTAGCGGGCCGCTCCGCGCCCCTCATCGACCGCAAGGAGGTCCTGGTCATGCCCCGTACCGTGACCGTCGGAGTGGACGGCTCGCCCGAAAGCATGGCCGCAGCCGAGTGGGCCGCCCGCGAAGCCCGGCGGCGGAACCTGCCGCTGCATCTGGTGCACGCCTGGGACTGGCAGCCGTACGCCCAGCCGGTACCCGACGATGCGACGCACCGGCACTGGGGTGGGCGCGTCCTGCGTGAGGCTGCCGAGCAGCTGCGCGAGAGCCACCCCGATCTGGAGATCACTTCGGAGCGGGTGGCGCAGCCTCCCGTGACGGCGTTGCTCGCTGCGTCCTCCGATGCCGACCCGCTGGTCATCGGGTCCAGGAGACTGAGCGGTGTCGCCGGATTCCTGGTCGGTTCCGTCGGGCTGGCCCTCGCGGCACAGGCGGGCCGGCCCGTCGTCCTCGTCCGCTCCTGCGCGCGCGCCGAGGACGAGCACCAGTCGGACGCGGACGGTCGTCCCTCGACCGTCACGCCGTACCGGGACGTCGTCCTGGGCCTGGGCCACGGGCGCCCCGACGAGGCGGTCGTCACGTTCGCGTTCGAGGCCGCCGCCCGGCGTGCGGCCCGGCTGCGCGTCGTGCACGGCTGGAGTCCGCAACCCTACGTCGCCCACGGCCTTCTGGTCGATCCTGCACTGAACGACGAGCTGGCCCGCCAGGAGGCGGGTGCCGTCGAGGAGCTCCTGGCGCCCTGGCGCGAGAAGTTCCCCGGCGTGGAGGTCCTCGAGCAGACCGCGGTCGGCAGCGCCGGCGCCCACCTGGTGGACGCCGCGGCCGATGCCTCGCTGGTCGTCGTCGGACGCCGCATCCGGCACGCCTCGCTCGGCGCCCGGATCGGGCCCGTCGCCCATGCCGTGCTGCACCACGCCACGGCGCCGGTCGCGGTGGTCCCGCACGGCTGACCGCCTGCACCGGTGATCGGGTCGGCCGCAGCCGCGCCGGGGGCCCGCGCGGGGTCCCGGGCGATCGGGCCTTGCGAGGTCATCTCCGACCCGAAGAGCAGCCGTCCACCGCCGACCCACAGGCCAGTGCCATGATCATTGCAGTCGTCCTGATCCAACTGCTGATTCTGACCCGCGCCTTGTACGACACAGCCCGCCTGCTGCCCCGTGCAATGAGTGCCGGACGGTCCTCTGCCGCCGGCCTGTCGACACCTGGTGGACTCACATGAACCCAGCGGTTCGGGGGAACCCGGGTGACGCCTTCGGCGTTCCGAACTACCGGAGAGGCGAGCCGATGACCGACATCCAGGGCTTGCTGGGCGACGAGGCCGCAGACCTGCTGGCGTACACCGCCCGAGGGATCCCCAAGGAAGACCTGGTGCTCCCGGGGCGGGACTTCGTCGACCGGAGCGTGGCCGCGACCGACCGCTCACCCCGGGTCCTGCGCAACCTGCAATCCCTCTTCGACCACGGCCGTCTGGCCGGTACGGGGCATGTGTCGATCCTGCCGGTCGACCAGGGCATCGAGCACTCCGCGGCCTCCGCATTCGCCGCGAACCCCCGCTGTCTCGATCCCAAGAACATCGTCGAGCTCGCCATCGAGGGCGGCTGCAACGCCGTCGCCAGCACGCTCGGCGTGCTCGGGGCCGTGTCACGGCGGTACGCCCACAAGATCCCTTTCATCGTCAAACTCAACCACAACGAGTTGCTGACCTACCCCAACCACTACGACCAGATCATGTTCGGCACCGTCGAGCAGTGCTTCGACCTGGGCGCGGCCGGCGTCGGCGCGACGGTCTACTTCGGCTCGCAGGAGTCCGACCGACAGTTGCAGGAGGTCAGCGCGGTCTTCGCGCACGCCCACGCGCTGGGCATGTTCACCGTGCTGTGGTGCTATCTGCGCAACCCCGCGTTCAAGAAGGACACAGTGGACTACGCGGTGTCGGCCGACCTCACCGGACAGGCCAATCACCTCGGTGTGACCATCGAGGCCGACATCGTCAAGCAGAAGCAGCCGGAGAACAACGGCGGCTATCCGGCTCTGGACTTCGGCAGGACCGACCCGCGCCTGTACGACAGGCTCACCACCGATCACCCGATCGATCTCACTCGCTGGCAGGTGGCCACCTGCTACATGGGCCGGGTCTGCCTGATCAACAGCGGTGGCGCATCGGCCGGCCAAGGGGACCTCGCACAGGCCGTACGGACCGCGGTGATCAACAAACGGGCCGGCGGCACCGGACTCATCACCGGTCGCAAAGCCTTCCAGCGGCCCACCGAGGAGGGCGTGGAGCTCCTGCACGCCGTTCAGGACGTCTACCTCGACGACAGCGTCACCGTCGCCTGACCAGGGCGGCACCCGTCACCGAGGTGAGGTCGCGCCCCGCGCGTGCTCCCACAGGTCCGCGCCCTCCGCCGTACGAGCCCTCTCAGGCTCCGCGCAGCCAGTCGCCGGCCCTCTCCTGCGTGGCACCGTCGTCGAACCCGCCGCCTTGCGTCGCGCCGCCGTCGAGCCTCATCCGTGAATCGTCGAGCCGGTGTGTGAGTCTGTCGACGACGTCGACCACGCCGTCGATCTGCCGGGCCATCGACACGGCGATCTCGGTCTCGCTCCTGCGTTCCATGCGGCCTTCCAGGGTGACGACACCCTCGGTCACCCAGACTCCGATGCTGCGCGGGGCCAGCCCCAGGGCACCCACCAGCACCTCTCGGACGACCTCCTCGCGGATCTCGGTGTCGGGCCGCAGAAAGACCCGCAACAGGTCACGCCGGGTGACAATGCCGACGAGCCTGTCCTCCTCGTCGATCACCAGCAGCCGCTCCACCTGTCGCTCGGCCATCGTCCGGGCGGCCTCCACTATGGAGTCGTCGGCGTGCACGGTGACGGGCGGCTCCGTCATCAGCTGACCGGCGGTGCGAGCCTTCGCCTTGACCGCCTGGCGCCGGGCAGTCATCGTCAGCAGTGCGCGGAAGTGACGGCCCAGGTCACCACGGCCCGGCGCAAGTGCCTGGCGCGTCATCAGGTCCGTTTCCGAGATCACCCCGATGACGTGCTCGTCCTCGTCCACCACCGGAAGGCCGCTGATCTCGTGGTCGGCGAGCATGCGGGCGACCTCCTTGAACGGGGTGCCGTACTCGGCCCGGACGACATCGTCCGTCATCACCGAACCGATCTTGTTGTGCTTCATGTCCGTCTCCTCCTCAGCCCGGTCGGCACAGAGGACAGCCTCCGGAACCGGCTTCTGCCCCGGACAGTTCGAGCATCCAGCGGCGCGGGCCTTCAGCCATGGGCTCTCCGGGGGTGGCCCTGGGGCCGGTCGGCCCTAATCTCCTCCGGCCGGCAAGGTCTGGACCGTCCCGTCTGCGGACGGGACTCGGGAAGCCGCGGGAGTGGATGCGGTCGACCGGGCCACGGCTGGTCGTCGTGCTCGAGGGGCGGGACTGCGCCACCTACACGCTGTTCGTGCTCATCGGCCCCCACAACGCTGCCGACGTGAATGAGGATGTGATCACGCAGCAGACGGAGGGTCTCTATCAGGCGATCCGGCCAGGTGGGATCGTATGAGACCGCTCCGCCCGGCACAGCCGGGTCGGCGTGTCGGCCGGCTGTTGGCCCTGACCGGCGTCATCGGCCGGCTCGCGTCCTTCGAGCTCACCGTCGACGACTGGCGACTGCTGAAGAACCTTGGTCCGGGCGGTCACCATCGCCCTGTTCCGGTACGTCACGTTGCGCAACCTCAAGCACGGCATCATCCCGTCCCGGCGGCCGGCCGGAGCAGGCTCGCGCTCGCACCGGAGACGCACCGGATGCTCGTGGCCGCCTGGTACGACGTGATCGCCGTCCCCGTCCTGACGCGCTTCTCGCCGTACTGGAGCAGCCTGCTGTGACCGGGCCGCCAGGCCCCGCGCATCGGGACCTTCGGCCCATCCGCACCCGGGAGGCAAAAAATTAGGCTTGCCTGAGTAGCTCTGAAGAGGCAGGTGGAGAGTGAGGGCACACGCATGGCGACGACAGACCGTGACCAGCCACTCTCCAGGAACGCACCGACCCCCGGTGCCGGACTGGAAGTGTCCCGCATGCCCGGCCACTGGCTCCTGGCCCGCCTCGGCAAGCGTGTCCTGCGCCCCGGCGGCCTGGAGCTGACCCGCTGGATGCTCGACACCCTCGCCGTCGGCCCCGACGACCGGGTGGTGGAGCTCGCCGCCGGACTGGGAGCCACCGCCCCGTTGATCCTCGCGCGCACGCCGGCCGCCTACACCGCCGTCGACCGCGATCCCGCCGCGGTGGCCCGGCTGGAGGCCCTCACCGCGCCCGGGCCGACCGAGATCCGCGCGGTCCGAACCGCGCCGCCTCGTCGCCGACGAAGGACTGTTCCGGGCCCTCGGTATCGCCGGCCGCGCCCTGCGCGACCCGTCGGCCCTGCGGCGCGTGCTGCACATGCGCAGCGTCTTCCGCCGTCACCGGGACCACCTGGGCGCCATCGGCCTGCTTGCCGTGCCGACCGCGCCAGCACAGTGAGGAGATCCCCTTCCATGCCCACGACCGTGATCCAGGACCTGGCCGCCGAGCTGCCCCTGCCCGAGGACGGCACCCTCAGCCGCGTCCTGTACCGCGACGACCGGCTCCGTGTGGTCGGCTTCGCCTTCGCCACCGGCCAGGAACTGACGGAACACACCTCGGCCCTGCCCGTGGTCATCCAGGTCATCCAGGGCCGTCTCGCCCTCGTACTGGGCGACGAGAAGACCGAGGCGACGCCTGGCACCTGGGTCCACCTGCCCGCCCGGCTGCCGCACACCGTCCGAGCCCTCGAGCCCACGATCATGCTGCTCACCATGCTGCCCGCCGCGGCCGGCGGCTCCGCGGACACATGATCGTCCATCCGAAGGGGCAGCGTCAGGCCGAGCAGTCCTCGGATGTCCCTGATCATGCGCCGACGGACCCAGGCCGGGCGCCGCGCCAGAGCCACACCCACCACACCGATCAGTCGCCGTGCCACCCCTGCTGGACCACCTCGAGGACATCCCGCACAGGGCGACGGGGCGTGGGGGGTCCCTGCGGTCCGTAGCCCAGGCGCAGCACCATCTGTACGTGGCCTGTGCCCGCCACCGGATCACGGGCCAGCAGGCGCAGGTCCGAGCTCTCCAGGGCGTGAGAGGTCAGCGAGGTGGCAAGCCCTGCGCAGGTCGCCTCCAGCAGGACACTCTCCAGTGCCTGCCCCGCGCGCAGCCAGTCGGCGGGGGTGTCGCCCGGTGTGCTCAGCAGCGCCAGGTGCGGGTTCTTCTCGAAGGCGGTGGCGCCGCGGTCGGCCACGGGACGGCGGCCGGCGAAGTCGCGCAGCGGAGCCCTGCCGTCCCGCATCCGGGGCCCGAACGCGTACTCGGGGACGCCGTCGGTCGCGATGCCCGCCTCCGGGCCCAGTCGGGTCCAGTGGTGCAGGTCCTCCATGCGTTCGGGACTCAGGGCGTCACGGCTCTCCGCGTCGTGGACCAGGTCGAGCACGGTCTCCACGTGCCAGGGCCCGGGGAACAGCAGTTGGGCGCCCTCTTGGCCGGCTGCCCGCCGCAATGCGGCTCGCACGTCCTCTGGGATGTCCTTCTCGTCGAAGGGGTGACGGCTGGTGTGCCGCCGGCGGATCGCGGGGTGCAGCCGCGACAGATCGTCCTCGTCCGGTGCCGCGCCGCGCGCCTCGTGCAGCTGGACGGTGGCGAGCAGGAGCGGCTCCGTGGGATCGGGCAGCAGCCGGACGGCCGGGGTGAACCCGGAGTGCGCGGCGGCTACGCGCAGATTGAACAGCGCCGCTCCGCAACCGATGTACAACGCTCGGTTGCCGGGGTCCGAGCGAGGCATGGCCCGGTCGAGATCGGCCATCAGCAGCAGGACACGCTCGCTCGCCAGGAAGCGGAAGCGCCACGGCTGCGCGTTGTGCATGGAAGGAGCGGTCACGGCCTCGGCGACCAGCTCGGCCACCGTCTTCGCGTCCAACGGCCGTGTGTCCATCGCGCCCTCCTCACACACCACGCAGCCCCGGCTCACCCGGCGAGTACCCCCGGAGGGCACTCGCAC
Organism: Streptomyces sp. NPDC003393; assembly: GCF_053589015.1. Lineage (NCBI taxonomy): Bacteria > Bacillati > Actinomycetota > Actinomycetes > Kitasatosporales > Streptomycetaceae > Streptomyces > Streptomyces sp. NPDC003393. The sequence continues at coordinate 399,047 of NZ_JBSFRB010000001.1, forward strand.
GTTTCGGGATCGGCTTCGAAGTCGGCCGTTCTCATGCCCCGGCTCGAGCCGGTTCACCTCGGTGAGCCGGTTGCCGATGCACGCCCTGAGACGTCGGGCAGGACGACGGGTCCGGGCGAACTCGGCGACCGGTCACGGCAAGCAGTGCGGCGTGCGGCCCACCGTCGGCCCGATGTCCTTGGCAGCGGCCCGTTCGACGGCAGCGGCCCGTTCGGCGGTGTCGCAGCCGGTGGACCGCTGGGCGATCAGCCGGGTGCCGCCCTCGGCGAAGCGAGCGCAGGACCTCGGCGTCCAAGGTCCGTGCCGTTGACGCCGTACGGCCCTGAGCAGGACCGTCACCGGCTGTCGCTGGTCTCCGCGTCTGTGAGGGCCGCTCGCCCCGCCTCCAGGCGGGCTGCCGGGATGCGGAAGGGCGAGCAGGAGACGTAGTCGAGGCCGGCCCGGTGGAAGAAGTGGATGGACTCCGGGTCGCCGCCGTGCTCTCCGCACACCCCGGTCTCCAGCCCCGGGTGTGCGCGACGGCCCGCTTCGGCGGCAAGCCGCACGAGCCTGCCGACGCCTTCCTGGTCGATCGTCTCGAAGGGGGACACGCTGAAAACGCCTTTTTCCAGGTACAACGGGAAGAAGGACGCCTCGGCGTCGTCGCGGGACAACCCCCAGGTCGTCTGGGTGAGGTCGTTGGTGCCGAAGGAGAAGAAGTCGGCGGCTTCGGCGATGCGGGCGGCGGTGAGGGCCGCACGGGGCAGTTCGATCATTGTGCCGATCGGGAGGTCCAGGGACTCGCCCGTCTCGGCCGCGACCTCCGCGAGCACGCGCTCGGCATCGGTCCGGGCCAGCCGCAGTTCCTCGGCCGTTCCGACGAGCGGGACCATGATCTCGGCGCACGGTCGGCCGCCTTCAGCCCGACGGCGGGCGACGGCCTCCGCGATCGCCCTGACCTGCATCGCCATGAGGCCCGGAACGGCCAGCCCGAGCCGTACGCCGCGCAGGCCCAGCATCGGGTTCTGCTCGTGCATGTGCTCGACGGCGTCGAGCAGTTCGCGGTCGTGGACGTCCGGATGAGTGGCGCTCGCCAGGCGGACGGCCAGCTCCGTGCGGTCGGGGAGGAACTCGTGCAGCGGCGGGTCGATGAGACGGATGGTCACCGGCAGCCCGTCCATCGCTTCCAGGATGCCGATGAAGTCCGCCCGCTGCAGCGGCAGCAGGGCCGCCAGCGCTTCCTCGCGTACGGTCTCCTCGCGGGCGAGGATCATCGCCTCGACCAGCGCCCGACGGTCGCCGAGGAACATGTGCTCGGTGCGGCACAGGCCGATGCCTTGGGCGCCGAGCCGGCGGGCATGTGCGGCGTCCTCGGGTGTGTCGGCGTTGGCCCGTACCTCCAGGCGGCGGACGGAGTCCGCGTGGGCGAGGGCTACGAGCACCGCCCCGGTCAGCGGGCCGGTGCTCTCACCGGTCTCCAGCGCGCGGCCGACGTCGGAGGCGGTCAGCGGGAGCGCGCCGAGATGCACGGTGCCGGCGGAGCCGTCGACGGACACGATGTCGCCCTCGCGAACGACGACTCCGGTGTCCGTCGTGAGCCGGCGGGCCACCGGATCGACGGTGAGCGACTCGGCCCCGCACACGCACACCTTGCCCATGCCGCGTGCGACGACGGCGGCGTGGCTGGTCTTGCCGCCGCGGCTGGTGAGGACGGCCTGAGCGGCGATCATCCCCGGCAGGTCGTCGGGGGTCGTCTCGCGGCGTACGAGGACGACCTGCTGTCCGGCGGCGGCTCGGCGCCGTGCCTCGGCGGAGTCGAAGACGACGGCCCCGACCGCCGCGCCGGGTGAGGCGGGGACACCGTGGGCGAGGGGCACGTCGGTGGGGGTGGTGGCGAAGCGGGGGAACATCAGCCGGGTCAGCTCGGCCCCGTCGACGCGGGCCAGCGCCTCGTCGGACGTGATCGTCTTCTCCTCGCACAGGTCATGGGCGATGCGGAAGGCGGCCTCCGCAGTGCGCTTGCCGACCCGTGTCTGGAGGATCCACAGCCGGCCGCGTTCGACGGTGAACTCGACGTCGCACAGGTCGCGGTAGTGGTTCTCGAGCCTGCGCAGATGGTCGCCGAGTTCGATGTAGGAGCGGGGATCGAGGATCTTCAACTCGTCCAGGGGTACCGCGTCGCGCACGCCGGCGACGACGTCCTCGCCCTGGGCGTCGGGCAGGTAGTCGCCGTACGTGCCGCGGGCGCCGGTGGCCGGGTCGCGGGTGAAGGCGACGCCGGTTCCGGAGTCGCGGCCGAGGTTGCCGAACACCATCGCCTGGACGGTGACGGCGGTGCCGAGGTCGTCGGGGATGTGCTCGCGACGGCGGTAGACGCGGGCGCGTTCACCGTTCCAGGAGTCGAAGACCGCGCAGATGGCGCGCTGGAGTTGCTCGACCGGTTCCTGGGGGAAGTCCTCACCCGTCTCCCGGTGGATGATCGACTTGAACTCCTCGGTGAGCTGCGCCAGTTCCCCGGCGTCCAGATCGTGGTCGTCGCGCGTTCCGCGCTGTGCCTTGTGCGCTGCGACGGACTGTTCGAACAGGTCGCCGTCGACGCCCATCACCGTGCGACCGAACATGTGCACGAGCCGCCGGTAGGAGTCCCAGGCGAACCTCTCCTGCCCGGACGTCTTGGCGAGGCCGGCGACCGACTCGTCGTTGAGGCCGATGTCGAGAATGGTCTCCATCATGCCGGGCATGGAGAACCGCGCGCCGGATCGTACGGACACCAGCAGGGGGTCGTCGGCCGCGCCGAGGGTGCGGCCCATGGTGCGTTCGAGCCCGGCGAGGGCACGGGCCTGTTCGATGCCGAGTTCCGGTGGCTCCTGCCCCGTCGCGAGGTAGACCTTGCACGCCTCGGTGGTGATGGTGAAGCCCGGCGGCACGGGCAGGCCGAGCCCGGTCATCTCGGCCAGGCCGGCTCCCTTGCCACCGAGCAGGTCGGCCATCTCCCGGCTGCCTTCGGCGAATTCGTACACGTACTTCGTCGGTGTGCTCATCGCACTCGGGCCTCTCATTCGTGGGGGACGACGGCCAGCGGGCAGCCGACGTGGTGGATGGCGGCACGGGTGACGGGACCGATGCGTGGGAGTGTCGGTCGCTCGGACAGGCGGCGGCCCACGACGAGCAGGCTCGCGGCGGAGGCGGCGCGGACCAGAGCGGTGGAGGCCTTGCCCTCCACGACGGTCTCCAGCACCTCGGTCTCGGGGTATTTCTCGCGCCACGCCTTCAGTACGGCGGACAGGAACTGCTGCCACTCCTCGGCCCGCTCGGGATCGCTGACCAGACCGATCTCGCCGGGGCCGAGGCCGATCGCGGACGGTGACTGCCAGGCGTGCACGACACGCAGCCGGGCCTGCCGTAGCCGGGCCGCCTCGAACGCGGACTCGATCACCTCGTCGCAGGCATCGGCGACGTCGATTCCAAGGACGACATCGCGATAGCCGGTCCGGGTGGACGGGCTCTCGTCGTCCGCCGGGAAGTGTTCGTCCTCGGCCTCCTCCCCCGTGCGTACGAGAACGACGGGACGCGTCGCCCTCGCTGCCACTTCCAGAGCGACCGAACCGACCAGAAGTCCGGTGATGCCACTCAGGCCACGCGAACCCAGCACCAGCAACTCCGCCCCCTCGGCGGCCTTCAGCAAAGCCGCGGCCGCCGGACCCTCGACCTGCTCGTCGGTGAGGCGCACCCCGGGGGCGGTGGCGCGGATGTGCTCCTCCGCCTCCCGCAGGACCCGCCGCGCCAGATGCCTCTGCCCGGCGTTCGTCGGCTGGCCGTCCGTCTGACGGGGATGCCAGTTCCAGGCGTGCACCAGTCGCAACGGACGGTCACGACGCACGGCCTCGCGGGCTGCCCACTCGACAGCGGCAAGACTCTCGGCCGATCCGTCCACTCCGGCGATGACGGGCGAAAGCATGGTGCGCACCTCCTGCGCTTCGGTCTGCTCGTCACTGCCAGCGTCTTACCGCAGACACGTGGTGGATATGGGCCGCACGGTCTCCCCCAGGCCCATTCGGCCCCAGCGCCCGGGCGGGCGGCCGACACGGTGGTGCAGGGGTGGTTCCTGCTGGTCAGCGAAGGCGGATCGCCGTGGACCGTGTCATTCATTCGTACGGCGACGGGTGTGCCCGGCGTGCCCTCGATGGGCGACGAAGCCATCGGCCGCACGACGTCGACCGTGCCCGCCCTCGCCGCCACCTCTGCCTGCCCCGGGGTACCCGTACCCGCCGATCCCGCACGCGCCGCAGCCCATGCGCCGCGTTCCCCTGGGTCCTGCTCGGCGTGGACGCACATCGTCCAGCGAACGCGGCCGTCGGTTTCGCCCAGGGAAGGCTCTCCATCGCACGGCCTTGGGACGTATGTGCCGGATGCCCGTAATCGGCCCATACTAGGACAAGAGCTGCAAGTACTTCAGTGTGACGTGCGAAGCGGTCATGATGCCCGATGTTCAGACGAAGGCAGGCGCAGGCGGGGACGAACGGCCAGGGACCTGGTGGGACGTTCTCCCCGTGGCGCTGATCGTCTCCGACGGCACGGGGCGGATCGTGCCGTGGGCGATGGCCGCCTCGGAGCTGCTCGGGTACAGCGCCGAGGACGTCCTGGGCCGTGACGCGATCGACCTTGTCGTGGCCGACAGCCGCCCGGCGGCCCGTCTGCTGCGCAGGGCGGTGGCGGAGGGCCGGAGCGTGACGGGGGCGCTGCCCTTCCGGCACAAGAACGGATCCCGCCGTCGAACTGGAGGTGTGGGGCTGCCCGGTGACCAGTCGTCCGGGCGAGGCCTGGGGGATGCTGAGTCTGGCCGCCGACGCCCGCGCTGCCCGGCGGGCCCGGGGGACCGGCGCCTTGCTGGACGGTCTCTTCGTCCGCTCCCCGGTGGGCCTGGCCGTCTTCGACACCCACCTGCGGTTTCAGCAGATCAACCCGGCGCCGGCCCTGGTCATCGGCGACGTCATGGGCCACGGCATCACGGCCGCCGCCGTCATGGGACAGAGGCGCACCACCGTGCGTGCCCTCACCCGCCTGGACCCGCCCCCCGCTCAGCTCCTGCACCACCTCGACCACGCCCTGCAGGAACTCGACGACCCGGTCCTGGCCACCTGCCTGTATGGCGTGTGCGACGCCACCACCGGCACCTGCTCCTTCGCCCGTGCCGGTCACCCTCCGCCCGCCGTCATCACCCCCGACGGCACCAGTCGGCTGCTCGAGATGCCCTCCGGCGCACCGCTGGGGATCGGCGGCATCACCTACACCACCAGCGAGTACGCGCTCGCCCCCGGCAGCATTCTCGTCCTCTACACCGACGGGCTGATCGAAGCCCGCGGCTGCGACCTGGACCAGCGCCTGGCCCGACTCACCCACCTCCTCTCCGGCAGCCGGCACTCTCTCAACGGACTGTGCGATCTGCTCCTCGCCGACCTCGCCCCCATCCTGCCCAGGACGACATCGCCGTCCTCGCCGTCCGTATAGGCACCCGTCGGCCGAACGAAGCCGGCCGGCCGGCCGACCGGCGTGAGCGAGGCACGCACACGCGGCGGCGCCCACGCACCCCGAGCGACGTCGCGCGCTCGAGTGCCGGGCGGCTCGGCCGTCTCAGGGTGAGCACAGGCCCGGCCAGGCCGTTGGCGGTGCGGCGAGTTCCGTCACCGACCGCACTGTGTCCGGCTTCTCCGGTCTCCGGGCGCGGTGGCGGCACATCTCCGGATCTTCTCGGGCCGTTCTGCGCGCTTCTGAGGTCCCGCATGCGTGGAAAGTGCCACCTCACGCCAGTCGTCGTGGACAGTTGTAGCGCGGTCTCGTCACTGTCCGAATTCACTCGACCGGTTTACGTGAAGCGGCAGGAGCGCAGGTGGGCGGGTGGCATGGGGAGGGGCGCTCGTACGCACGGGTGCCCCGAAAGGAGGACACATGTTCCGCCACTCGATGCGCACGATCCTGGTCAGCCTGTGCGCACTGACCGCCGCGTCCCAGGCGGCCACAGCCGTGGCTCTTGCCGTTCCGGCCGATCAACTCCCGACGTCCCGCGCCGCCGCGCGGGCTCCCCACGCTCAGACTCTTGCCGATCTGACCACCGCGATGAAGGGTGAGGCGTACGCGTACGCCTCCTACAGCCTCTACGCGGCCCAAGCCGACGCCCAGAACGGGCCGGCCGACGGCAAGCTCGCCCGCCAGGCTCAGACGGCTGTCGGCCAGCTGTTCAGCACCACGGCGCAGACCGAGCTGAACGAGCACCTGCACGAAGCGGCCGCCCTGGCCGATGTCGTCGGCACGAACGCGGCCAACCTGCGCCAGGCCATCAACGGCGAGACCTACGAGCACCAGGTCATGTACCGGGGCTTCGCCGAGCAGGCCCGCAAGGACGGAGACCTCGAGGCCGCCGATCTGTTCAGCGAGATCGCCTCGGACGAGGGCCGCCACCGCGACGCCTACCGCACCGCGCTGACGGTCGTGACCACCGGCCGCGGCACCATCCCGGCACCGCAGACAGCCTCCACGGTGTCGGTGCCCGCCGGTATGCCGAAGGTGAAAGCCGCCCGCACCAAGGCCAACCTCGACACCGCCCTGCACGGCGAGGCACTCGCCCACGCCAAGTACATGCTCTACGCCGCCAAGGCCAGGCAGACCGGCAACGCCGCGCTGGCCCGGCTGTTCCAGGGCACCGCCGGGGTCGAGCTGCACGAGCACTTCGCCGAGGAGGCGGTCCAGGCCGGCCTGGTCCACCCGACCAGGACGAACCTGCGCACGGCTATCACCGGGGAGCGCACCGAAGCGACCACCCTGTATCCGGGGTTCGCCAAGCAGGCCGACGCCGTCGGCGACACCGCCGCCGCCCGCTTCTTCCGCGACACGGCCGCCGACGAGGCCAAACACGCGGCCGCGTTCCAGCGGGCGCTCGACCAGCTGAAGTGACGCCGGCTGAGCCGCGAGACCGGCCGGACAGTCGGCAAGGACGTCCGGCCGGTCGGTGCTCCCCACGAGCCGACGTGGCACTGCCTGCCGCATTGCCTCCGGAACGAGGACGGGCCAGGCGATGCGGGCAGCCGGCGTGGGAGTTCATCGCCGGTCCGGGACCTCAGTGCCCTTCCTGCCTCTGCCGGTCCTGGACCTGCGTGGCGATGACCGCGGCCTGGATACGGCGCTCCACACCGAGCTTGGCGAGCAGGCGGGAGATGTGGTTCTTCACCGTCTTCTCGGCGAGGTACAGCCGCTGGCCGATCTGGCGGTTGGTGAGGCCCTCGCCGATCAGCGCGAGGATCTCCCTCTCCCGCTCGGTCAGACCACCCAGCCCGTCCGGCTCCTCTTCGTGCTGCCGGCCGCCACGCAGCCGGGCCATCAGCTTGGTGGTGGCGCTGGGGTCCAGCAGGGACTGGCCGGCGGCGACGGTGCGTACGGCGGACACCAGGTCCGAGCCCTGGATCTGCTTGAGGACGTACCCGGAGGCGCCCGCCATGATCGAGTCCAGCAGAGCCTCCTCATCATCGAAGGAGGTCAGCATCAGACAGGCGAGCTCGGGCATCTTCGAGCGCAGTTCCCGGCACACGGTCACACCGTCGCCGTCGGGCAGGCGGACGTCCAGCACCGCCACCTGCGGGCGCAACGCGGGGACACGCACCAGGGCCCGCTCCACCGTGCCGGCCTCGCCGATCACCTCGATGTCCGACTCGTCGTTGAGCAGGTCGCGCACTCCACGCCGTACCACCTCGTGGTCGTCCAGCAGGAAGACCCGGATCGGGTTGTCGGGGCCGGGCTGCTTGCTGTCCGCCATCACTGCTCCCTGGTTCCGCGAGTCTCGTCGGTGTCCACTTGTCAACCGTATCGGTGTTCGTAGGGAGATCCTGGTCGGATCCCGGCCGAAGGGCGAGGGCCGGTCGGCCCTGTTTCCCCGGAGATCCGCAGTCGAGGGTCGCGCATCCTGATGGTCGTCGGCGGCAGAGGCCCTTTGGCGGGTACCCGACCTGGCACCGGCGCTCAGGCGGAGAGGTGCAAGCCGTACATCGTGCGACCGCGGACGAGTTCCCGCCCGGTGACCAGTTCCGGCTCGATACGTACGAAGACCTCCTGGGGTGAGGGAACCCAGGAACGCGGACCGATCCGTTCCAGTCGCTCCAGCTCGGCCGTATCGGTCGGGATCACGGCCCGACCGGTGACGACGACGCTCCAGCCCGAGCAGGCGACCGCGTCCACCACGTCCGCCTCGAAGGCGACGACAGCGCCGTCGACCGCACGGGCCAGCCGCGAGCTCGCTGAGGTGCGCAGCAGCACCGCCCCGTCACCGTCCACTACGAAGTTGACCGGCACGACCGCGGGCAGGGCCCGGCACGTGTAGACGATTCGGCCCACAGGGACCGTGGCCAGCAGGCCCAGGCACTCCTGGCGGCCGAGTTCCCGGAAACCATCGTTGGGGTACATGAGTCAACCCGTCTTTCGCCCGGTGGAGGATCTGCGTTCCATGGTGAGCACGGCGTCGGCCGGGCGTGAGGGACCACCGGTCCCACCCTCACCGGAGACCGGCCGAGGCAGCGTGGCAGCCGATGCGGGCCGACCGGCCCTTCCGCCGCGCCCATCGTCCCGGCTCCCCTTCGACCATGGCGGACACCCTCATCGGGTTCGCGCCCTCTCACACCGAACGTGCCATCGGCGCAGCCGCCGCCGTCGAACTGCGACCCGGCCCCTCCACGACGGACCGGTCAGGCCCCGCCTTCCGGTGCGGCCGGCGCGTCGGACCGGGGCCCGCCCGTGAGCCGGGGCTCGACGTCCACCACACCCTCCACGGCGCGGGCGAGGCGCGCCGCGACCGAGACGAGCGAGGTGTCGCGGACCTGCCCGCGGAGGGTGACGACTCCCTCGTGCACCGTGACATGGATGGTGTGGCTGAGGGCAGGGAACAGGCAGGAGACAACGGTGCGGCGCACCTCCTCCTCGATGTCCTCGTCGGACCGCAGGAACACCTTCAGCAGATCGGCGCGGCTGACGATGCCCCGCAGCATGCCCTCGCCGTCGACCACCGGGAGCCGTTTGACGCGCCTGACGGCCATGGTCCTGGCCGCCTGGGCCAGGGTGGCGTCGTGGTGCACCGTGACGGCGGGCGTGCTCATGAGTTCCCCGGCGGTCACAGCTCCTGCTTTGGCGAGGTCGGACAGGCGCTGACGCTGCTCGAAGAGGCTTGTGACGCCTTCACGGAACTCCTCCTTGGGCAGCAGGTCGGCTTCGGACACCACACCGATGACGCGGCCGTCACCCTCCAGGACCGGCAGCGCGCTGACCTTCCACTGCTCCATGGTCTGGACGATCTCCTTGAAGGACGCGTCGCGCCCGACGGCCACCACCGCCTGAGTCATCACATCGCTCACGATGTGCGGAGTGTCAGGCATGCCCAGCGTCTCCTCCCCGGCCGTGCGGGCGACGGACGAGCCGCGCGTCCTTCAGCTCTCCTCGGCCGTATGACTCCACCTTCGCCACAATCCGGCGTCCCGCAACCTGGCGGACGGGCCTGCGGTCCCGTGACATGGGCGACCGGAGGTCGGCCGCGTAGGACCACGGCTGCCATGCGCGCCGGTTGGCCCGTCACATCGTGTGGAACTCCGGCAATCGACAGGTTGAGTGCCGAATCGCCCTGCCGGAGTGGACTCGGTCGCCCGCCGGGCCGGAATCCGTCCGGTGGCCACCCGGCCTGCGAGACCATCCCCACCGCCGCGGAGGTGGGAGACGAACCACTCACCTCGATCTGATGTCCTGTCAGTGGAGTGAGCGAAGGGTCGGCGGGAGTCCCGCCACTGCCCCCACGGACGGACACACCGTGGTATGGCGCGGCACCGGCATCGAGTGTGCCGCATACCCAGCCACCCTCGCGCACACGAGGGGACCACGGGAGACGACGCACGACGGCAGATCGACTGCGCTCACCTGTCCTTCAGCGGTTTCCGCAGGTCAGCGCACCCTTCCCCGCGGCTTCAGCGTCGTCGCCGGCAGTTCAGGTGCACGCAGCGGATCCCCGTCGTACCCCTTCACCTCCCCGAACCGCGTCCCGTCCATCCAGTCCCTGCGGGCCTCTACGATCTCCTCCTGCGACCGTCCGATCCAGTTCCAGAACATGATCAGCTCCTCCTCGAAGGGCTCGCCGCCCAGGAGCATGAGGCCCGCGTCGGACTCGGCGCGCAGAGGGAGTTCGCCGCGGCCGCAGCCCAGGTAGAGCATCGAGCCGGGCAGCAGTGGCACCTCGTCGACGTGGGCCTCGCCGGACATGGACAGCACGGCGTACTCGAAGTCGGGCTCCAGCGGGAGGCGTACGTCCGCACCGCGGGTGAGGGCCAGGTCGGCGCCGATGATCGGGGTGTAGGTGGTGCCGGGTGAGGTGGCGCCGTCGAGGTCGCCGAGGATCAGCCGGGCGGCCAGGCCGGGTGCCGTGACGGTGGGCAGGTCGGCGTGGTGCTCGAAGTGCGGGTCGGTCCGGCGGTGGGCGTCCGGGAGCGCGACCCAGAGTTGTGCGCCGTACAGGAAGCGGGCGTGCGACCGGGGGCTCTCCTCCGAGTGGCTGATGGCCCGGCCGGAGGTCATCAGACCCAGTTCGCCGGGGCGGATCAGCTGGAGGCTGCCGGTCGAGTCGCGGTGCAGCACCTCTCCCTCGTGCAGCCAACTCACCGTCTGCAGGCCCATGTGCGGGTGCGGGGGCACCTGCATGCCGGGCTCGTCGGCGATGTCGTCCGGGCCGTAGTGATCGACGAAGCACCAGGCGCCGACCATGCGACGGCCCAGGTTGGGCAGCAGCCGTCGGACCTCCGTGGACTCGCCGAGCGTGACATGGCGCGGGCTGAGAAGTTCGCGCACCGGCTCCGCCACCACGAAACCACGGCCGCCGCACACGGCGGGGACCGCTTCGCGGTCGAGATTGCTCATGGCCACAACCTAGTCCCGGCGCAGCGGTTCCGTCAGGCCGTCACGCGGGGCCCCGTGAGGCGCGGGCCGGTCTCCGCCCTCGGCGAGCCGCCACCGCGCCCGCGCGCCCCCGGAAGAGACAGCGACCGAGACAGATAGTAGCCATGTACATAGTAGCCATGTACGGTATCTTCCATGGGTACGACATCCGAGAGCGCGACGCCCGGATTTCTGGTCTGGCGTCTGTCCATGAAGTGGCGCGTGGCGGTCGACCGCGCCGTCGCCCCACTGGGGCTGACCCACGCCCAGTACTCGCTGGTGGCATCGCTGTACGGCATGCAGCGCTCCGGGCTGCGCCCCAGCCAGCGGCGCCTGGCGGACCACACCGGGCTGGAGCCCCTCTACGTGTCCAAGCTGGCGCGCGGCCTGGAGTCCGCGGGGCTGATCGAGCGCACCCGGGACCCGAAGGACCCGCGCGCCGTCCAGCTCGCACTCACCGAGCGCGGCCGGGATGTCACCGGTCGGGCGATCGAGGTCGTCCAGGGGCTCCTGCGGCAGCTGCTGGCGCCCCTCGGCGGCCCCGGCAGCCCACGCGCACAGGCGTTCTCCCGCGAGCTGGCGACCCTGCTCGACGCACCTCTTGACCCGTTCGGCCAGAACAACGAGCCCGAGAAGGAGCAGTCATGACCACCACCTCCCCCGCCTCCACACCCGCCGCCTCCCCGGCCATGGACAGCCGCCTCATCGGCGTGGCCCACTACGCCGCGCGAGCTGTGCTGGAGAAGGTGCTCTCCCGCCACCAGGTCACCTTCCAGGAGATGGTGACCCTGCGGCCGGTCGCCGTCGCCGACGGCCCCGTCGAGCACGACCGACTGGTGGGCCGTACCGCCGCCGCCCTCAAGGCCGACGAGGCCGAAGTGCGCGAGGTCGTCGGGCGGCTGATCGCCAAGGGGCTGCTGGCGGCCGAGGGTCCGCGGCTGCGGATCACCGACGCCGGGCGGACGTTCTACGCCGGGGCGAGCGCCGAGACGGCCGAGATCTCCGCCCGCATCTACACCGGCATCCCCGCCGAGGACCTGGCGGCCGCTGCCCGCGTCCTGACCACGGTCACCGAGCGGGCCGACGCGGAGCTCGCCGCACTCACCGCCTGACCTCCGGCTCCGGTCCTCCGGACAGCCCCCCTTCCCGCATGGTGGAATATTCAACTACCCGCCTCGGTTCCGGTACACCGAAGGAGGTCATGCGTGAACACGACGTACTACGACCACGGAACACCGGCCGAGCGCTGGGAGCGCGCGCAGCTGTTCTTCGACGCCAGGGACTACGCCGGAGCGGCCCGCGTCCTGGACGGACTGGTCGAGGAGGTGCCGGAGCAGACCGGACCGCGGCTGCTGCTGGCTCGCGCCTACTACCACTCGGCCCAGTTGCGCCGCGCCGAGACCGAGCTGCGGGTCATCGTGGAGCGTGACCCGGTGGAGCACTACGCACGGCTGATGCTCGGGCGCACCCTCCAACGGCAGGGACGCCACGAGGAGGCCGCGCCGCACCTGCGCATCGCCTCGGCATTCGCGGGTGAGTTCACGGACGTGTGAGCAGGAAGGTGACGGTGCGACGGGTCCGGTAGGGGCCGTGGCATGCTGGCGCGATGGAACGTCCCCATGCGCCCGCGCCCGTCGCCGAGCGGGTCGAGGAACTTCTCGCGGCGGGCGGGCCGTTGCCCGTGGTGACGGCCGGTCATCCGGTGCTGCGGCGCGGCGCCGAGCCGTTCGACGGCCAACTGGAGCCGGCGCTGCTGGCCAGGTTCGTCGAGGCGCTGCGCGTCACCATGCACGCGGCGCCCGGCGTGGGACTGGCCGCACCCCAGGTGGGTGTTCCGCTGCGGATCGCCGTCCTGGAGGATCCGGCGCCGGTTGAAGAGGAGGTGCGACGGGCCCGGCGGCGGGTGCCCCAACCGTTCCGCGTGCTGGTCAACCCGTCGTACGAGCCGGTCGGCGCGGCACGGGCCGCGTTCTACGAGGGCTGCCTCAGCGTGCCGGGCTGGCAGGCGGTGGTGGCCCGCCACGCCGAGGTGCGGCTGCGCGCGCAGGACGAGCAGGGCCGGCCGGTGGACGAGGTGTTCACCGGCTGGCCCGCCCGTATCGTGCAGCACGAGACCGATCATCTCGACGGCATCCTCTACCTCGACCGCGCCGAGCTGCGCTCCCTGTCCTCGAACGAGACGCTGGGCGCGCGCTGGGCGCAGCCGACCCCCGATAAGGCGGCGCGGGCCCTCGGGTTCGAGCTGCCGTGAGGGAGGCTCGAGCCGCGGTGACGGGCCTCGCCGCCGCTGCCGTCAGCCCCGGTACGCCTCCAGCAGGCGCAGCCACACCTCGCTGATCGTCGGATAGGACGGGACCGCGTGCCAGAGCCGGTCGACCGGGACCTGTCCGGCGACGACGACGGTCGCCGAGTGGAGCAGCTCACCGATGCCGGCGCCGACGAAGGTGACGCCAAGCAGGATTCCCTCGTCCAGGTCGACCACCATGCGCGCGCGGCCACGGTAGCCCTCCCCGTAGAGCCCGGCCCCGGCGACCGAGGAGAGGTCCACGTCGACGGCGCGGACCCGGTGGCCGGCCTGTTCGGCCTCCGCCAGCGACAGGCCCACGGCGGCGGCCTCCGGGTCGGTGAAGACGACCTGCGGTACGGCGTGGTGGTCCGCCGTGGCCGCGTGCGGGCCCCACGGGGCGGGCTCGCTCAGCGCCTTACCGGCGGCTCGGGCGCCGATGGCGTCGCCGGCGATCCGGGCCTGGTACTTGCCCTGGTGGGTGAGGAGGGCACGGTGGTTGACGTCGCCGCAGGCGTAGAGCCAGTCGCTGCCCTCGACCCGCAGCGTGTCGTCGACCGTGAGCCAGGATCCCGGCTGGAGGCCGATGGTCTTCAGCCCTATGTCCTCGGTGCGCGGGGCCCGTCCGGTGCCGAAGAGGATCTCGTCGGCCTCGATCCGGTCGCCCGCACCGGTGACGGCCACGACGGTGCCGTTCTCCCGGGTCACCGACTCCACCGAGGTGCCGGTGCGGATGTCGGCACCCGCCTCCGCGAGCGCCTCGGCGACCAGCTCACCGGCGAAGGGCTCCATCCGGGGCAGCAGCCCCTTGCCGCGGACCAGGACGGTGACCTGGGAGCCCAGCGCCTGGTACACGGTGGCCATCTCGGTGGCGACCACGCCTCCGCCGACCACGATCAGCCGCTCGGGCACCTCCTTGGCGGAGGTGGCCTCGCGGCTGGTCCACGGCCGGACCTCGGCGAGACCGGGCAGGTCGGGCAGTTTGGCGCCGGTGCCGGTGCACACGGCGACGGCGTGCCGGGCGGTCAGCGTCACCTGCCCGCCGTCCGGGCCGGTCACCGTGACCGTGCGCGGGCCGGCGAGGCGGCCGTGGCCGCGGTACAGGTCGGCGCCGACGCCCTCCAGCCACCTCACCTGGCCGTCGTCGTGCCAATGGGAGGTGTATTCGTCGCGGCGGGCGAGGACCGCGGCCACGTCGAGGGGGCCTTGCACCGCCTGGCTCAGACCGGGCAGGCGGCGGGCGTCGGCACGTGCGATGACCGGGCGCAGCAGGGCCTTGCTGGGCATGCACGCCCAGTAGGAGCACTCGCCGCCGACCAGCTCGCTCTCCACGACCGCGGTGGACAGGCCGGCCGCGCGGGTGCGGTCGGCCACGTTCTCCCCCACGGGTCCGCCGCCCAGCACCACGACGTCGTACGCGATGGTTTCCGTTTCCGTCATGACGTCAGTCTGGTGGGTGGTGTGCGCCGTGGCCACACGGGTACGCGCGCGGAATACCCGTAGGGTCGGCCGTGTTGTGCCGACGCCCTGGTCTTCGAACCAGGGAGTACGTCCCCACACCAGGAAGAGGGAATACGCCATGAGCAGCACCGTGGAGCTGACCAAGGAGAACTTCGACCAGACGGTCACCGAGAACGAGTTCGTTCTCATCGACTTCTGGGCGTCCTGGTGCGGGCCGTGCCGTTCGTTCGCCCCGGTCTACGAGAAGGCGGCCGAGGACAACCCGGACCTGGTGTTCGGCAAGGTCGACACCGAGGCGCAGCCGGAGCTGGCGGCAGCCTTCGGTATCCAGTCCATCCCCACGCTGATGATCGTCCGCGACCAGGTGGCCGTGTTCGCGCAGCCGGGAGCGCTGCCCGAGGCCGCCCTGGCGGACGTGATCGGCCAGGCCCGCAAGCTGGACATGGACGAGGTCCGCAAGGCCGTCGCCGAGCAGCAGGGGCAGGAGCAGACCGGCTCTGACGGGAAGTAGAGCCTTTCCTCGTGACGGGCCCGTCCTCGTGACGGGCCCGTCTTTCATGACCTGACCGGTTGCCCGTCGGCGGGTCCGTCCCCCGGCGCCGGGGGTCAGGTGGACTCGCGCTGCACCACCGTCGCGCCGAGCACCGTCCGCCGTTCGAGTCCCGCGCCCGGGTGGTGTACGGCCCGGTCGACGAGGTCGGCGACGTAGCGGCCGGAGGGCAGGTCTATGTGCACGGTGCTCAGGCGGGGCCGCAGCAGCCGGCCGAGCATCAGGTCGTCGGCGCCGAGCACGGCCGTGTCCTCGGGGATGCGCACGCCGTGGTCCTGCAGAGCGCGCATCAGCAGCATCGCGTACTCGTCGTTGTAGGCGAACACCGCGTCCAGACCCAGCCCGGGCCAGCGGGTGGCGAGGCGGGCCGCGGACTCCTCGTCGTAGCCGAGGGGCAGTTCGGTCACGGTCCCGTCGGTGCCGCGCAGGGCGTGCCGTACGCCGGCCAGCCGGGGTCGGGAGAAGATGTCGAGGCCGCTTTCCTCGGGCACGACCACACCGATCCGGCGTCGGCCGCGGGCGTGGAGGTGGGCGCCCGCGCGGTGACCGACGCTCTCGTTGTCCATCAGCAGGGCGTGGGCGCCGTCCACGGGTTCGGGTCCGAGGGTGACGACGGCGCGGGCACCGGAGCGCTTGAGCACGGCGACGCCGACCGGGCCTATCCCGGCCCCGGGGACCAGGACGGCGACCGGCCGTAACTCGGCCCAGGCGCGAACGGCCTCGTCGCCGTCCAGGCCGACGCGCCCGTGCTGCACCACGGTGTAGTCCAGGCGGCCGAGCGCCCACTGGAGTTCGTTGAGGTACCTGCTGTAGAGCGGGCCGGGCGCGAAGGCGGGGGCGGGCATCAGCACGATCCGGGTGTGCCCGGCGCGCAGGCTGCGCGCGGCGGCGTGGGGGACGTACCCGAGTTCCCTGGCGGCCTCGTGGACCCGGCGGCGGGTGGGTTCGCTGATGCGTACGGCGCCGGTGTTGTTCAGGACGTAGGAGACGGTCGCGCGCGAGACGCCCGCCAGGCGGGCCACATCGGCACTCGTGGGGACGGAGTGCGGTGCGGGTGACGAGGACGCGGCGGGTTCTGGTATCTGCACCATGACGTACCGCATCTTGGCAGAAGGCACGGAGCGCGGCCCGGGCAGGGGGCGCGCGGCCGCTGGAAGAGGGCCGGGCAGGGGCGCGGGGCCGCTGGGCGGGGCCGGCACGAGATGAGTCTCGCGGACGGTTCCGTGCTCACCACGGCTGCGCCGGCCGGCGCCGACGGCGCATGGTCGCGGCGCCGGCGAGCGCTCTCAGGCTCCCGGTGGACCCCACGCTCTCAGCGGGCGCCCCCGCTGCCGGTCACGCGTTCGACGAGGTCGAACCAGCCCGCCTGCAACCGGTCCATCGGCATCTGGCACTGCCGGGTCAGGTGATGGATCAGGGCGGGTTCGAGGTAGCCCATCAGCGTCTGCGCGAGCAGTTCGCAGTCCGCCTCCGGGACCACCTGCCGCAGCAGCATGAGCACGTGGCCGTAGCGCACCTGGCGGGGCGGGAGGAGGAAGCGGCGGCCGGGGCCGGGCTCGGCCGCCAGTTGCAGCTCCAGGTCGTCGGCGGCGCGGCGCAGCGCGGCGCAGCCGAACGCGCGCAGCCGCTCCACCGGCGGCGCGCCGGGACCCAGCGGGGCCGGGCCGCTGAGGAAGGACGCCTGGAACTTCCGCTCGGAGTGGTCCAGCAGCGCCGTGAGCAGGCCGTTTCGGTCGCCGAAGCGGCGGAAGACCGTACCCTTGCCCACCTGTGCGGCCGCGGCGACCGCCTCCATCGTGACGCCGCCCGCGCCGTGCTCCGCGACCAGGCGGGCGGCCGCGTCCAGCAGCCGGGCACGGTTGCGCGCGGCGTCGGCGCGCAGGCAGGGCTCGGCCATACCGGTGCCGAGCTCCAGCAGTACCGGTGTGTTCTCCACGGGCTCCGGAGGCGTGGGGAAGGGCGGGAGGGCGCTGGACATGGAGTCAGGGTAAAGCATCGGGAATGAAACTGGACCGTGGTCCGGTTAGTCTGGTAGAAAATTAAACGGACCCCGGTCCGGATCGTCACGGCAGTGTTTCAGCCCCCATTTGGAGTTCGCATGTCTGTTCGCATCCTCGCGCTCGTCGGTAGCCTTCGTGCCGGTTCGCACAACCGCCAGCTCGCCGAGGCGGCGGTCAAGCTCGCCCCCACGGGCGCCGAGGTCGAGCTGTTCGAGGGCCTGGCCGAGATCCCGTTCTACAACGAGGACATCGACGTCGAGGGCAACGTGCCGGCCCCCGCCGCCAGGCTGCGCGCCGCGGCGCAGGCCGCCGACGCCTTCCTGCTCTTCTCCCCCGAGTACAACGGCACCATCCCGGCCGTGCTGAAGAACGCCATCGACTGGCTGTCCCGCCCGCACGGCGCCGGCGCCTTCGGCGGCAAGCCCGTCGCCGTGGTGGGCACCGCCTTCGGCCAGTACGGCGGCGTCTGGGCCCAGGACGAGGCCCGCAAGGCCGTGGGCATCGCCGGCGGCAAGGTCATCGAGGACATCAAGCTGTCCATCCCCGGCTCCGTGACCCGCTTCGCCGAGACCCACCCGGTCGACGACGCCGAGGTCGCCGCCCAGCTGACCGAGGTCGTCGCCCGCCTGCACGGCCACGCCGGCGAGACCGTCGCCGCCTGACCCGACGGAGACGAACGCGGTGAGGGGCCTGAGCCGAACGCTCAGGCCCCTCACCGCGTTCAAGCACGCTCTCGGCCCCGCATCACGACACGCCGGACGGCCCGGCGGGCGAAGCGGCCGGCAGGACCATCCGGAAGGGCCGGTGGCCGCCCGCCGGTCGGCGGGACATGTCCGCCGCGCGGCGGCGTCCGCGCCTCGTGGGCGGGTACAGGGACAAGGCACGTCCGCCGCGCGACGGCACGTGTACGTCCGTGGAGCCGACGGCGCGTGTGCGCCCACCCGACGGCCGTACGAGCCGCCGCGCACCGCGATCCGCCCGAGGAGGCGCCATGCCGCCGGTCCCGCCCCCGTTCGACCACGAACTCGCCGCCGCCCTTGAGGAGACCGATGGCCTGGTGGGGCCCGGGTTCGCGCCGGAGGACACCGCGACCGCCCGGCGGAGTGCCGCCGTGGAACTCCTGGACGAGCTGCTTTGGAGTGGGCGCAGGAGGTGGGCGCGGCCGTGGTGTCGGTGGAGTACCGGCTGGCGCCGGAGCACCCGCACCCCGCGCCGGTCCGCGACGTGCACGCGGGCCTGCTGTGGGCAGCGGAACACGCGCGGGAACTCGGCTGCGACCCGGACCGCATCGTGCTCGTCGGCGGGAGCGCCGGCGGCGGACTCGCCGCCGCGCTGGCGCTGCTGCTGAGGGACACCGGAGGACCGCGGCCGATGGACCAGATGCTGATGTCCCCGATGCTCGACGACCGCAACGACACGCCGTCGGCGCACCAGATGGCGGGCGCCGGCGTCTGGGACCGCACGGCCAACGAGACCGCGTGGACGGCGCTGCTCGGCGACCGCCGCGGCGGACCGAACGTGTCGCCGTACGCCGCGCCGGCCCGCGCCGAGGACCTCTCCGGCCTGCCCCCGGCCTTCCTCGACGTCGGCTCCGCCGAGACCTTCCGCGACGAGGTGGTGACCTACGCCTCCCGCATCTGGCGGGCCGGGGGCGTCGCCGAACTCCACGTCTGGCCCGGCGGTTTCCACGGCTTCGACGGCATCGCCCCGCAGGCCGCCCTGTCCCGGGCCGCGCGGGCCGCCCGCGCGGACTGGCTGCGCAGGCTGCCGGCCCTCTGACGACACCGGCGCCGCCGGCCGCTGCCGGCGGCGTCAGGGGAACGGCCGGACGAACACCCCGCCGGCGCGCGTGGATCACCCCGTCACCGGGCACGACACCGGGGGCGGAACGGTGCACGTCGCACGCGACGGCGCCTCCCGGGCGTGCCCGGGGTCGGAAACCGGATTCCGGCGCACAACTGTTACCAGGAGCGGTTGTCTGACAACATCGTGCAAAGGCGGAGCGAACGGGGCGCGGGGTGTCGCAGTCGATCGAGGACTCATGGCGTGTTCGGATTCTCGGCGCGGACAACACACCGGTGGGATCGGGTGTTCTGGTGGACGGGGGGCGGGTGCTGACATGTGCTCATGTCGTGCAGGCCGCACTGGAGTTGGGCGAGGGAGAAAGTCCCGGGGAACGACGTGTCGCCCTGGACCATCCGGGGTCCGTGACCGCTGACCCGTCGCACGGCTGGGTACTGCCGCAGGGCTGGGCCCCGCCCGACCGGGAACGCGCGGACGTCGCGGTGCTCACGCTGAGCGGCCCGGCGCCGTCCGACTGCGTCCCGGCGCGGCTGCGCCCCTGCGGCCCCGTACGACGTCGCGAGGTACGGGTGTTCGGGCAGGCCTCGGCGGCCGGTCCCGGCGTCTGGGTGACGGCCCGGCTGCGGGGAGCGGGCGGGCTGAGCCCGGACTGGGTGCAGTTGGACAGCCCGGACCCGGCCGACGAGCGGGTGCGGGGCGGATACAGCGGGGCCGGTGTCGTCGACGACAGCGGGGACGTCATCGGCATCGTCGTGGCCGCCCGGCGCCCCGCCGGCTCGCGCGTCGCCTGGATGATCCCGGTCGAGGCCGTCGTGCGCTACTGCCCGCTGCTGGGCGACGCGCTGGACGGCGCGCAGGCCCCCGTGCCCGCGCCCGCCTGGCCGCCGGGCGCCGACCGTGAACTGACGACCGCTCTGGTGAAGGTGCCGAGCATGCGCGACCCGCGGCGCCGGGAGAGCGTGCTGCGCGACACCGGCGAGGAGATCTTCGGCCTCGCCGAGCGGTCGCCGGTGCTGATCGAGGACGTGCGCGGGGTCGTCGAACTGTGCCTCCAGTACGCGGACGGCATCGACCGGCTCGCCGCCGCGCTGCGCTGGTACGAACGGGGCTCGCTGCCGATGCGCGAGTTCGAACGGGTCGTCCTGCGGCTGCGCGGCGTGCCGGGGCCGGCGTCATGACGGGTGCCGCCACGCCGCGCACGGACCTGTTCTGGGAGCTGGCGGGTCTGATCGCGCGGATCCCGGGGCTCGGCCACCAGCGTCCGCTGCGGCGGGCCGCGGAGGCGTTCGCCGAGCACTTCGGACCGCTGGAGGGCGGGGAGCCGTCGGGAATCCTCCGGGAGGACCTCTACGCGACGCTGCGGGAGTGCGACGGCTACCCCGACGGGCTGCGTTTCTACCTCGACACGCTGGGCAGCGGGCGTACCGGCACCCTGGCGTGGGCGGCGGTGGAGCAGATGTACCTGCGGCTGTACCCGGAGCGGCTGCTCACGCACACCGAGCGCGAGGAGCTGTGCGCCCTGCTGGCGACGTGCGCGCCGGGTACGCGGCTCGGGCCGGCCGCCCTGCGGTTCCTGCCGTTCCTGCCGCCGGGCGACGGCGACGCCGGCGGGTCGGAGGCGCCGGGGGCGCTGCTCGACGCGCTGGAGGACACGCTCGTACTGGAGGACGAGGCGCACCCGCTGCTGTCGTTCGTCGAGGCCGTGGCGGTCAGCCAGCCGCCGCCGCTCGATGCGGAGTTGCGGGACTGGAGCGACAAGGTCGCGCACCGCATCGGCTGCCCTCAGGAGGTCCTCCAGTGGGCCCGGGCCCGGGAGGCGGCACGCGTGGGGCGGCCCTTCGACCCGTCCCGTCTGCTGGTGGAGATCGTGGCGCATCCGGCCGCCCCCGAGGAGTACCACGTACGGGGCTGGCTGCTGGCCACGCGGGAGGGGCCGGCCTCGCTGCTCGCCGACTGCCGGGTGACCTCGCGCGGCGCGCTGGAGGAGACCGTCGCCGCACTGCACCAGACAGTGCTGGAGCGGCTGGGTGAGCTGAGCGCCGGGCTGCGGGTGGAGTTCCTGCTGCCCAGACCGCTGCTGTGGCTGGATGTGGACCAGTTCCCGGTGCGACCGGCGGGTTCGGTGGCGCGGCCGATCGGAGCCGATCACACTGTGCTGGTGCGCAGTAGAGACCGGTTCCACAAGCGGTACTGGTGGCCCGCCCTGCACCGCCGCCTGGCCTGGCTGCACTCGAACCCGGACGGCGGTTTCGAGGCGCCCGCCGTGCGCTACGTCGCGCCGGGCGGTGTCCCCGCCCCGTACGAGCTGCTCACCGAGCTGCGAGACGGTGAGACCCCGTTCTGCTTCGTGCTGCTGGAACCCCCGCCGTGGGACGGCGACCCGGCGGCGGACCCGGTGTACGTTCTGCTGGAGGTCGGCATCCCGGCCATCGTCGCGCTGCGCCGCCAGGGCCACCACGCCGAGGCCCGGCCGCAGTTGTGGAAAGTGCTGGCCGGGAGGTTGGATGCGCTGCCCGACCGGGTACGACATCTGCGGGGCGTCGGTCCGGGCGGCGGCGCAGCGGTGAAGCTGGACCTGCATCGCCACGTCACCCTAGTGTGGGACAGCCAAGACGGACTGGAGGGGGCGGAGGCCGCGCTCGGGCATCCGCGGACCGGGGGTGGCCATCCATGAGCGGGGAGTCGACCGACCAGCAGGAGGCGCGGCATCCCCGTCCTCCCGCGTGGTGGGTGTTCCGGGACAACGGCGCGCAGCACGCGCCGTCCGACCCGCTGCCTCCGCTGCCCGTCCCGCCGCCGTGGCGGCGCTTCAGGCCGGCCACCGACAGCCCACCGCTCGACATCCCCGACCCGGGCGACCACACGGACGTCGAACGCAAGCTGGGCTCGCGCCGGCCCGGCACCCTGGACCACGCCGTCGTCGACGTCGTCAACGCGGCGATCCTGCTGCGCCGTCCGCTGCTGGTCACCGGGCAGCCGGGCACCGGGAAGTCCAGCCTCGCCCACCAGATCGCCGCCGAACTGGGCCTGGGCCGGGTGCTGTGGTGGCCCGTCGTCAGCCGCACCACCCTGCGTGACGGGCTGTACGACTACGACGCGATCGGCCGGGTGCAGGACACGCCGACGGCGGCGGCCCCCGGCGCGGAGCGCGGGCCGCTGCCCGACGTGGGACGCTATCTGACGCTCGGTCCGCTCGGCACCGCGCTGCTGCCGTGGAAGCGCCCGCGGGTGCTGCTCGTCGACGAGCTGGACAAGAGCGACATCGACCTGCCCAATGACCTGCTGCACATCTTCGAGGAGGGCGAGTACCGGATCCGGGAACTGGAGCGGCTCGGTCAGTCCCGCCGCGAGGCGAGCGTGGGCACCGCCGACCACGGATTACCCGTGGTGGTGCGCGACGGCCGGGTGCGCTGCTCGGAGTTCCCGATCGTAGTGATCACCAGCAACGGGGAGCGAGCCTTCTCCCCCGCCTTCCGCCGCCGGTGTCTGGAGGTCGAACTCGCCGCCCCGGACGAGGAGCGGCTGGCCGCGATGGTGGAGGCGCACTTCGGCCCCCAGACGGATGCGCGCACACGGCAGCTGGTCCGTTCGTTCCTGAAGGAGCGCGGCGACGGTTCGCTCGCCGCCGACCAGCTCCTGAACACCGTGCACATGCTGACGAACGGCGCCGCCGACGCCGACGAGGCGTCCTGGACGCAGTTGCGGGCCGCGTTGTGGCGCAGCCTGGCGACGGACTCCTCGCCATGACCGGCCGTGCGGGTTCGGCGCCGACGGCACGCGAGTGGGCGGAGGCGCTCTGGCTGACCGAGCGCATCGGGGCGGCCGACGGCGCACTGTCGGAACGGGCCGCGCAGGCGGACGCGCCGGCGACGAGCGCCGTCTACACCCCCGAGCACCTCCCGAACGCCCGGGGCGCCGACGGCTCCCCGCCGGAGGCGGCCTCGCGGCCTCCGCTCACCGCCGGGACCGAGGCCGCCCCGGAGCTCGACCTGCCCGGCGCACCCCGGCCGGGCGGTCCGGGTGGTTCCGGCGCGCCGGCCACGGAGCCGGCGCGGCCCCGGCGTGACACGGTTGACACGGGGGACACGCCCGCCGCCGTGCCCTTGCTCGGGACGGCCTCGGGGCGACTGGCCCGCGGCCCGCTGCACGACATGGGTTCCCCGGTCGGCTCCCCGGCCGGTGCCCCGCTGCTGTTCGACATCGACACACGCCCCGGCGTCCTGCGCGACCCCCTGCGCTTCGCCCGGACCCTGCGTCCCTTCAACCGCCGGATCCCCTCCCGCCACCGCTCCACCCTGGACGACGAGCAGACCGCGGTGCGGTCGGCCGAGCTGGGCCGGTGGACCCCGGTGCTGGTGGACGTGCCGGACCGGTGGTTCGAGGTCGCCCTCGTCGTCGAGCAGAGCGTGTCCATGGCCCTGTGGCGCGGCGTCGCGCACGAGCTCGCCGAACTCCTGCGCCGTCAGGGCGCGTTCGCCGACGTACGGATCTGGTGGCTGGACACCCGCGGCGGCAAGTCGGCGCGGTTGCGCTCGGAGCGGGGCGGCCCCGCGCGCGACCCGGGGGAGCTGCTCCATCCGCAGGGGCGCCGGCTGGTGCTGCTGATGAGCGACTGCGTGGGCGACGCCTGGGCTTCGGGCAGCGTGCCCCGGCTGCTGCACCGGTGGGCCCGGCAGGCGCCGGTCGCGGTGCTCCAGCCGCTGCCCAGCCGGCTGTGGGACCTGTGCGAGGCGGTCCCCCGCGATCTGCGGGTGCGGGCCGTGGCGGCCGGGCTGCCCAACGCACTCCTGCTGCTGCGCCGCAACCGGCGCTGGGTGCGCCCGCGCGCGCTGCCGGTCCCGGTGCTCGAACTGGAGAGCGCCTGGTTCGGGGGCTGGGCGCGCATGGTGACGGGCGAGGCGCCGGCGCACAGCGATGTGACGGCCCTGCTCGTGGACGAGCAGGGCCTGGCGCCGGAGTCCCTGCCGCCGCTCTCCCCGGACCACCGGCCGCGGCCCGTCTCCGCCGAACAGGCGGTGCGCCGCTTCCTGCGCAACGCCTCCCCGCAGGCGCGCAAGCTGGCCGCACAGCTCGCGATGGTCCCGCTGCGGCCGGACGTGGTCGATGCGGTGCAGCGGCTGCTGGGCCGGGCGACCGGACCGCTGCCGTTCGCGGAGATCCTGCTCGGCGGGCTGCTGGCGGCGCACGGCGGCACGGGCGCCGACGGGCCGCGCTACGAGTTTCTGGACGGCGTGCGCGAGCGGCTGCTGCGCGGCCTCGGACGGACCGAGACCCTGCGCACGCTCCAGGAGGTGACGGCGGTCGCCGGGCGGGTGATGGGCGCGCGCATCGGGCTCCTGGGCACCCTGGTGGCCGCGCCCGCCGAACTGGACGAGGCGGGGCTGGGCGACGCCGACCACGAGCTGCTGTCGGCGGCGGAGCCCGCCCTGGCGGCGCTCGGACCGGCCTACAGAGGCGCGCTGGCCCGCGCACGGGCGCACTCGTCTTTGGGGACGGCCGCCGAGGGGGAGGACAGCG
The DNA here is from genome assembly GCF_053589015.1 of Streptomyces sp. NPDC003393. Lineage (NCBI taxonomy): Bacteria > Bacillati > Actinomycetota > Actinomycetes > Kitasatosporales > Streptomycetaceae > Streptomyces > Streptomyces sp. NPDC003393. Next base: position 423,591 of record NZ_JBSFRB010000001.1, read on the forward strand.
GGCGTCGGTCCGCCGCGCCCGGCGCAGAGGAAGCGCCCACCACTCCTCCCCCCAGGGAACCGGCTCAGCGCATGGAGGTCGTGTCGATGGATCCCGCCTCGTCCCGTACGACGCACCCCGCTCCGGGCGTCGATCGGCCGGACCCGCAGGGCGGCGCCGGCGCCACACGGCCGCCGATGCCCGCCCGGCTGCCGCGGACCATGCCGCTGCCCCAGGCCTCGTACTTCACCGGCCGGGAGGAGGAGCTGGACCGGCTGCGGGCCATGCTGAACTCGGGCGACCGGGCGGCCGTCCTGCCGTACGCCCTGTACGGCATGGGCGGGGTGGGCAAGACCCGGCTGGCCGTGGAGTACGTGCACCGCCACCACACCGAGTACGAGCGGATCTGGTGGATCGACGCCGAGCAGCCGGCCGTCATCCGGCAACAACTCGCCTCGCTGGTCCCGGACTTCGGCACGGCGGCCGACGGTCCCGGCGACCCCGTGGACCGGGTGCTGGCGGCGATGTCCACCGGGACCCCGTTCCGACGCTGGCTGCTGGTGATGGACAACGCGGGGGCGCCCGAGGACATCGTGCCGTACATCCCCTCGCTGCTGGGCGTTCCGGACGGGGCGGGCCATGTCCTGGTGACGTCCCGGCACTCCGGGTGGGCGGAGCGGGTCCACGCCCTTCAGGTGGATGTGTTCACCCGGGAGGAGAGCATCGGCTTCCTGCGCCGACGCACTCCGTGGACCAGTCCGCAGGAGGCGGAGCGGCTCGCCGAGTCGCTGGGCGACCTGCCGCTGGCGCTCGAGCACTCGGTCGCGGCCCTGACCCAGTCCGGGATCGACACCGGCACCTATCTGGACCTGCTGGAGAACCGCCGCCGGGAGGTGCTGGAGGAGCCCACCGCCTCCGGCGTCCGGCCCGTCGCGGCGACCTGGCGCACCTCGGTGGACCTGCTGCGCGAGCAGCACCCGCAGGCGCTGGAACTGCTGCGGTTGCTGGCCTTCTTCGGGCCCGAGCCCATCGCGCAGTCCTTCCTGCGCGACGCCCGGCTGCTGAACCTGCCCGACGACCTCGCCCCCGTCGCCCGTGACGAGTTGGCCCGGGGCAGGGCGATCCGGGCCATCAACCAGTACTCGCTGCTGACGGTCAACCCGGCCACCGGCACGATCCAGGTGCACCGGCTGCTCGGCGGCGTCCTGCGGGACGAGCTGTCCGCCGACGAGGCCACCCGGCTGCGCCACCTGGTCCACCAGATCATCGGTGCGCACGATCCCGGTGACTCCCAAAGGCCGGAGAACTGGCGCAACTACGCGGACATCCTGCCCCACCTGGAACCGTCCGGCCTGCTGCACTGCGGGGACGCCGACACCCGCGACACGGCGCTCAACATCCTCGGCTACGTGATCGCCCGCGGCGACTTCCGCGGCGCGGCCCAGCTGGCCCGCCAGGTCGCCGACGTGTGGCACACGGAGCTGGGCCCGGACCACGTCCAGACGCTGTGGGCGCGCCGTCAGCAGGCGAGCGCCCACTGGCAGCTGGCCGAGTTCGACGAGTCGCGGCGGATCAACGAGGACGTGCTCCGGCGGCTGCGTGCCACGCTGGGCGACGACGACGAGTTCACCCTGACCGTGGCCGGCGCCACCGCCGCCGACCTGCGTGCGGCGGGCCGCTTCAGTGAGGCGCTGGCCCTCGACCGCGACGCCTACGACCGCAGCGTCGGGCGCCACGGCGAGGGTAACCCGCACGTGCTGACCGTGGGCCACAACTACAGCGTGAGTCTGCGCGTCAACGGCCTGTACGAGGAGGCGCTCGCGCTGGACGAGCGTATCCACGACGCCCGCCTGGAACTCCTCGGTCCGACGGCCCGCTCGACGCTGTTCTCCATCAACAACGTCGCCCGTGACATGCGCGAGTGCGGCCGCTACGCGGACGCGCTGATCCTCCAGACGAGCACCCTGGCCCGCTACCGCCAGCAGTACGGCGACCAGCACCCGCACACGCTGCGAGCCATCAAGAACATGTCGGTGACCTGCCGCAAGGCGGGCGAGCTGGAACAGGGACTGGCCCTGGCACGGGAGGCGCTGGAGCTGTACCGGGTGCACTTCGGCCCGGACCACATCGACACCCTGGCGGCGCTGACGAACATCTCCAACGACCTTCGCGTGACCGGGGATCCGGAGGGGGCGCGCGAGCACAGCGCCGAGGCCCTGCACCGCTACAGGGCGGTGCTCGGCCCGCGGCACCCGTTGACGGGCGTGGCCGGCGTCGACCACGGGGCGGCCCTGCGCGCCGCCGGGCAGCACGCCGAGGCGCGCCGGGTCGACGAGGAGACGGTGGCCGCCCTCGCCGCGGCGCTGTCCGACGACCACCCCTGGCTGCTGCTCGCGCGAGTCAACCTGGCCACCGACCTGGCCCTGGCCGGCGACCCGGAGGCGGCGCGGACGCTGGGCGAGGAGTGCGCCGGCAGACTCCGGGCGCGCTACGGCGACCGGCACCCGGCGACGCTGGCCGCCCTGACCAACGCCGCCCTGGACATGACCGCTGCGGGCGACGCGGAGGCCAGTGAGGAGCTGCTGGCCTCGGTGCGTCGGCGCTACCTCGCGACACTCGGCCCGGACCATCCGGAGAGCCGGGCGGCCGCGGCCGGTGTGCGCATCGAGTGCGACATCGAGCCGCCGCCGATCTAGGGCTTGCTGTGAAGGCCCCGTCGTCCGCCCGGAGGGCGGGCCCCCCGGCGTCCGGTGCGTGCGATCGCAAGGCGGAGGGTCGCCTTCGTACCGGGCGTACGTGGGCGATCCCGACAACGCGGCGCGCGCGTGCCGGGCGTCGCGGGGCAGGCGGGACTTTCACCACAATCCCTGGCACGCCGTCTGTTCCCCCGTCCGCCTCAGGCGTTCAGGCGTTGTCCCACATGCCCGTTCCGGGGCCGTCGTCCCACTCGGCGAGGACGTCCCGCAGGGCGTGAAGGAGCCGGTGGCCGGTGTCGGTCAGCCAGCCGCCGCGCTCCAGTTCGTCGCAGGCCACCCGGGCGGTGCGCCGCCACCGCTGGTACGGCGCCCGCGCTACCGGGTGACCGAGGACGGCCTCCCGGCGCCAGAACCCGGCGGTCGCCAGGAAGGCCGCCGCGCCCTGGAACAGCGCCGACGGCGGACGGGGCCCGTCACTCCAGGGCGCGTACCCCCGAGCGCCGGGCGGGGCGTCGAGCAGCCGGGTGAGGTCCTGGAGGGCGTACAGCAGGGAGTGCTGGGTCTCGTGGACGAGGGCGGCGGCGAGATCGGCCGGGTCGTCCAGCGGGGCGAGGGCCACGAGCCCGTAGGCGTCGCTGAAGGAGGCGCTCAGCCAGGCCCCGCGGGTGCCGCCGGGCGGGCCGGGCGGCAGCGGGCCGAGAGGGACGACGGCGCGTACGGTGCCGCGTACGGCGTCCGCGCGGTCGGGATGGCGGGCGGCCAGCAGTTCCCAGGCGGCGCCGAGCCGGTCCCGCCAGCGCGCGACTTCGTGCGCGCGAAGGGGGCGCGGGGTGTCGACGTCCAGAGGGCCGTGAGCGTCCAGGCGTATCACGGGGGTTGGGCCGGGGCGACGCGCCGGGAGCAGGATGTGTGGCGCCGGCTCCCAACCGGGCGCGGGCTCCGCCGCCGGGTCCGACGGGAGCAGCACGTCCTGCATGTCCTGCGGGTCCCGCGGGTGCGAGAGGTTCGGTGAGTCGGGTATCCGGACGGCGGTGGGTGTGCCCGGGACGGTGACCGTGGTGGTGCCGTGCGAGTCACGAGTCACGTACGCGGTGGCCGCGGCCGGCTCCAGAGTGGCGCGGCCCAGGCCGGGCAGGTCTACGGCGCCGTGGCGCACCGGCAGCTCCAGCCGGAAGGACATGCCCGCCCGGTGCGCGGCGACTGCGGCGAGCACGGCCACCGGGTCACGGCGGCCGCCGCGTACGGCATCGGCGAGGAGGACTCCTGCGGCGGGATCCGTGACGAGCGCCTCGAAGACGGCGGGTGCCCGCTGACGCACGGCGGCGAGCAGGGCGCTGGGGGCGGAGATGCCGGTGCCGCAGTCCCGGCCGCCGTCTTCGGGCGTGGTCCGGGACGCCTGGTGCGCGGCGCGCAGCAGCAGGAGGTTGCGGCCGGCGCGGGCGGTGCGCAGCACGCTCAGGGTGCCGGCGTCCGGTGTCCCGCGGGCGATCTGCCGCCACAGGTCGGGGGGCAGCGTCAGCGGGGGTGCGGCCGCCGCGGCGGCCGGGCGCTCGTGCGTCAACGGCGGACCCCGGTGGTTCGGGTGACCCCGGTGATCGCGGCGTCCCCGGTGGTCCGGGCGAGGTCGGCGCGGACGACGTCGGCCACGTGCCGGATCAGCGCCATCAGGTCGGGGCAGTACACGGACGGGTTGAGATAGCCGTTGTCGGCGCGGTAGCGGTGCGGGTAGTGACCGCCGCCGCAGACCGCGCCGACCGGGCAGGTGCGGCACTGGGCGGCCAGGGCGCCGGAGGCAAGTTGGCGGGCCGCGACCCCGGGGTGGTCCAGCAGCGCGTCGAACGGATGGCGGTGAACGTCCAGGCCGGTGCGGTCGGCTCCTTCGTACGCCGACTTCAGCTGGTCGGAGAGGGTGAGCGCGCCGTCAGTGTCGACCACGGCGAGCTGGGAGGGGGCACCGCCGATGGTCTCGGTGCGGGTGACTCCGCCGAGCAGCAGGTCGAGGAGCGACTCGAAGAACGCGATGCGCACCGGCGGTCCGGGAGTGGCGTACCAGCGGTCGAAGACCGTGGCCAGCCACTGGCCATAGGGGGTCTCGGAGGGGTCGTCGGTGCGGCCCGGCGGCCGGTGCGTCCAGTTGCCGAGGGGAAGCAGGAGGCGGATCGACGGCGGGTCGTACGACAGCAGGTGCTCGTAGGTGGCCATCGGGTCGGCGGTGACGTCCACGGTGCACAGCAGGCCGGCCCACACGCCGCGGTGCTCGGGCGCGGCCAGACGCCGCAGCGCGCCCGCGACCCGGATGTGGCTGCCGTGTCCGGCGTGGTCGCGGCGGGTGCGGTCGTGGACCTCCGCGGTGCCGTCGATGCTGACCGCGATCCGGATGTCCTCCTCGTGGCACAGCCGCAGTACGTCCTCGTCGAGGAGGGTGCCGTTGGTCTGGATGATCACTTCCGCGGTGGTGGACTCGGGCATGAACGCGCGCAGGGTGCGGGCCAGGCCGCGCAGCAGGGGGACGCCTGCCAGCAGTGGTTCGCCGCCGTGGAGGATGACGCGCACCGAGGCAGGCCGATGGCGTTCGGCGTGTTCGGCGATGCGCCGGCACACCTGTTCGGCCGTGTGCGCCGTCATGGTGTGCGGCTGGGTCCGCCAGAGCCGGTCGGCGGCCTCATAGACATAGCAGTAGGTGCAGGCGAGGTTGCAGCGGCTGTGCACCTTGAGGACGAACTCCCGGAAGGGCAGCGGGCGCGTGCCGGCCGTCCGCAGGGCGGCGACGTCGAGGAGGTCGTCGGGCCAGCGGCCGGGCTCCGCGCGGTCCGTCGGCTTCACGGAGCGGGGGTGGTGGCCCGGCGGGGGCCCTCGGAGGTGTCGCCGCCGGAGTCGTAGGCGGCCACCGGCGCCTCCTCCCCGGCCAGTTGCCGCAGCACGCGGCGCAACGCCTCGGACAGCACGGAGTCGGTGCCTTCCAGAATCTCCTCCAGTGGCAACCCTGTCAGATCCGGCATGTCCGCCGTGCGCTCACCGGCCCCGCTCGGCATCGGTCTCCGCCCCCCACCTGTTGCCGCCACACCATGACTGTCCTTTGCACCGACTTTGAGGATAACCACAGGAACGTGGGCAGGTCAGCCCGCGATTCGGGCGCGAGGCACCGGTTCCGCTGTGGTGGATTGGACGGTTGTGCGATGCGGTGTCACTCTTCTGACCCACCGTCATCCTCCGTCTGGGGGTGCGAGGTTGACCTTGACGCCGGGAAACCGTCAGGCTGACTTGGTGGAGTAGTCGGGTGGCGGGAGAGCACAAGTGGACACGGGGGCGCGTGGTACGGCAGTGCGGCCGGGGCGCCAGTCGTTACGGTCCTGGGGCGCGCGGCTGATGCCTGCCGACGGCGCGGGCGACTCGCCGGCGCGCTGGGTGGTGCCGGCGGTACTGATCGGCGCCGTGGCGGGGCTGGGCGCGGCGGCACTGTTCGGTCTCCTGCACCTGTGCACCGGCTGGTTGCTTGAATCGGTGGCCGGTTACCGGCCCTACCGGACGTCGGCGGAGGGCGGATTCCGTGCGCTCGCGGATTCCGATCGGCCGTGGCTGGTGCCGCTGGTGGCGGCGGGCGGCGCATTGGTGGCCACGGTGTTCGCGCTCTGGCTGGCGCCGGAGGCGCGCGGTCACGGCACGGACGCCGCCATCGCCGCCGCGCACCAGGACCCGACGGGCATGCGCGGCCGGGTGACGGTGGTGAAGCTGGTGGCGTCCGCCCTGACGCTCGGGTCCGGCGGCTCGGGGGGCACGGAAGGACCGGCCGCGCAGATCTCGGCGGCGTTCGGTTCGGTCATCGCCCGGCGCACCGGCATGACACGGGAGCAGGCACGTACGGCCCTGGTGATCGGGCTGGCCTCGGGAGTGGGCGCGATCTTCCGGGCACCGCTCGGCGGGGCACTGCTCGGGGCGGAGATGCTGTATCGCAGGGGCATGGACGCCAGGGTGCTGCCACATGCCCTGATCGCCTCCGTCGCGGGCTGGCTGGCCTTCGGCGCGTGCTTCGGGTTCACACCGGTGCTGGGCGCGCACCCCGGCCAGACGGTGAGCGGCGTGGGCGAGTTCGCCCTGGTGGCCGTCGTCGGGCTGGTCGCGGGCGGCGCGGGCCGACTGTACACGGGGTGTTTCTACGCGGTGCACACACAGGTGGAGGAGCGGGCGCGCGGGCCGCTTGCGCGTCTCGCCGCGCCGACGTCCGCCGCGCTGCTCGTCGGGGGGCTGGGGTTGCTGGTGCCGGGCGTGCTGGGCACCGGGTACGGCCTGATGGAGGCGGTGACCCAGCGTCAGCTGCTGCTGGACCTGCCGCTGGCCGTGGTCCTGGCCCTGCCGCTGGCGAAGATCGTGGGTACGGCGCTGACGGTCGGCTCGGGCGGTTCGGGCGGCATCTTCGGGCCGGGCATGGTGGTGGGCGCCGGTGTGGGCGCGGCGCTGTGGCGACTTGCGGAGCCGCTCGGTATCGCTCCCCACAGCCCGCTGGTCCCGGTGGCGGTCGGGATGGCCGCCTGTCTGGGGTCCGTGGCCCACGCCCCGCTCGGGGTGCTGGTGATGGTGGCGGAGATGCTGGGCGACGCGTCTCTCCTCGGGCCGGGCATCCTGGCCGTGTTGTGCGCCCAGGCGGTCACCGGGCGGACGACGCTGTACCGGAGCCAGTTGGACCGGGTCGGGGCCATGCCGAACCTGGTGAAGATCGCGGGACCACCGGAGGATGCCGTGCCGCCGACGCAGCCCACGCGGGTGGCGCCCATGCGTCGGGAGCCGGCGGACGCGGACCCTGTGGTGATCAAGTCGACGGATGCGATGCCCAAGTGATCCGGGCACCGGAGCTCAGGCGTCGTCCGCGGCTCCGGACGCGTTACGAGCGGTGTCTCCGGCCGCGTCGGGCGTGTCCGTCGTCTCCTCGTCCTCGTCCTCGTCCTGGTTCACCCGCCGGTCCGCGGCGGCGTTCTCCCAGACCACCTTCACCTTCAGGTGCCCTTCGACGCCGGTCCGCGCGATGACCGCGCCCGCCTCCACACTGAACTTGACCCCGAACTCCAGCTCCACCGTGGACGGCGCCGACGGCATCGAGGTGATCCGTCCCAGGGTGCGCGCCGCCACGTCGCGAATCTGGTCGAGGCCGTGCTCGAATCCGTCCACCGCCTGAGGCGGGGCGCCGCCGCGCCGCCGCACCCGCTCCACTCCGGAGTCGTCCTCGGCCACCTCGACGTACACCCCGGCCGAGCCCTCCCCCAACTCGAACCGCACCAGCTCGTCGGACATGAACTCCCCCCGCGTTTCGCCGTGTCAGGTGCCCCCGAGTCGGCCGGGGGCACCAGTACGAGCATCTACCCTCCGCCCTCCTGCCTGATGCCGGGAGCACGTAGGTGTCCGCGAAGATCGGGCGTGCTCGCGGGTCGCTCACGCCGTCAGCAGGCCGATCCCCAGGGCGATCAGCACGGCGACCTTGGCGATCTCCAGGCCCACATAGGCCAGGTGGCCCCGGGAGCGGGTGCCGTGGTCCTCGCCCGCCAGGACGCGGTCGGACCGGCGGTTGAGGCGGGGCCGGACGAAGACCAGCTGGACCAGCAGCAGGACGGCCACCGCCGCGGTCAGCGCGATGACGTGTGTCGGGGCGTCGCCGACGGCCGTCGCGACGATCACGACGACGGCCAGGGCGGCTTCCACCAGGTTCAGCGCCCGGAACACCAGTCGGCCGATGCCCAGGCCGATGGGGATGGTCACCCCGGGTGCGCGGAACTTCAGCGGTGCCTCGAGGAAGGAGATGGCCAGCACCATGCCGAGCCAGACGAAGGTGACCGCGCTCGCCGTGGCGGCCGACGTGGTGTTCATCGATGTGTGCCTCTCTGCCGGGGCGCGGGTCCACGGCCTGCTCGTTTCACGGGGACTTCCGGAGGTTGTGGGGGCTCGGAAGCTCGGGGGTTCGGAAGGGTTCAGCGGTTCCGAGGGCTCAAGGGACCTCGACAGGCTGCATGTGGGCCAGACATGAGTCGGGTTCGGCGAAGGGTTCCAGCCCGGTCGCGGTCAGCGGGGCCCGGAGTCCGTCCAGCGCCCCCTGCATCAGGCCCAGATGGACCGGGCACACCAACGAGCCGTACTCCTCGGCCAGTTCGAGGAACGGGCAGTGCCGCAGCCGGATCCGCTCCGGCGGCTCCCCGGCACCGCTGCTCTCGGGCACCGGGTCGAAGCCCAGGTCGTCCAGCAGGGCGACCAGACGCCCCGTCGCCTCCTCGGCCGTCGGCTCCCGGAAGGGCGGCAGCGGATCGACCAGGTACTGCCCCCACGCACGGCCCGCCTCCGTCGCGGCCGACCGGGCCTCGGGGCCCCGGGACGCCAACTGGCTGAGCAGGATCTGCGCCAGCAGGCGGTAGCCGCGCGGTCCCCCGCGGTCCATGCCGGGCCGCGGGACATAGACGGTCCGGGGACGGCCGGGCCCCGAGGGCTCCTCGAGCCGCCGCTCCACCAGCCCCTCGGTCACCAGGGCGTCCAGATGGAACCGCACGGTGTTGGGGTGCACCCCGATCCGCTCGGCCGTCTCCGTGACCCCCAGCGGCGCGGTGGCCGCGCGCAGCACATCCAGCACCTCGCGTCGCCGAGGACTCCGCCGTGTGGTGGCCACGCCTGCTCACCCCTTCTCAGCTGCGGGGATTTTCTACGAAACCTACTTGGAACAATCGTAGGCCACGCCAAGGAGCGGGCGGCGAGAGGGGTGCGGTAAGACGTCGTCGTCGCGGCGCGCGTACCGGGGACGAGCCCCGGCCGTCGGCCGATGGCCCCACAGTCCGGCTCCCGCACGGCTCCGCCCGCGGCCTCACCGCGGGCGTGGACGGCCCCGTCCGTCCGACGTCCGACCGCGCACCGGCAGCACCCGGCATGCGCGTCCGGCGGCCTGGCGAAGGTTCCTGACGGGCACTCGGCGACGAGGGCCCGGTGATCCGGCGCATCCGGGCACGCTCTAGGGTGCCCCCGTGACTGCCTTCACCGATGACGCCGTCCCGGGCCGCTACGGCCCCACCGCCACCACCGAGGCCGACCCGCGCACGGTCGGTCGGGTGCGCACCGAGTACGCGCCCGCGCACGACGGCGACCCGGACCCCGGGGAGATCGTCTGGACCTGGGTGCCCTTCGAGGAGAACGACGGGCGGGGCAAGGACCGTCCGGTGCTGGTGGTGGCCCGGGAGGCGGCGGGAACCCTGCTCGCCGTCCAGCTCTCGAGCAAGGCGCACGACGGCGCAGCAGGGGGCGCGGTGCAGCCGCTCCAGCGGAGCCGGGGCTTGCCCCGGTGGGTGCCGATCGGGAACGGGCCTTGGGACCGGTCGGGGCGCGACTCCTGGGTGGACGTCGACCGGGTGCTGCGGCTGCACGAGGACGGCATGCGGCGCGAGGCGTGCGCGCTGGACCGGATGCGCTTCAACTCGGTGGTGCACCGGCTGCGGGAGCGGTACGGCTGGAGCTGAGCGTCGGGCTCACGTCCGGGCTCTGATCGACGTCGGGATCGGGCTCGGAGGTACGCGCCCGGGGTGCAGGCGCGCAACAGTCAGGCGAACGCCTGTGCGAACACCGCGCGGACCACGCCGCCCCGGCTGCGGTCCAGCACCCCGAACACCACGTGCTCGAAGGCGTCCCCGAACCGCCCACCGGGCGCGAGCAGCGCGCGGAAGGCGTTCGCCACCTGGACCGGGTCGTTGCGGAACACCCCGCAGCCCCACGCGCCCAGCACCAGTCGCCGGTAGCCGTGCGCGGCGGCCGTCTCCAGCACCCGCTCGGCGCGGACGGCCAGAGCGCGCGGAAGTTCCCCGGCGCGCTCCGGGGCGTCGCGCAGCACGACGCCCGCGTTCGGCGCGGCGGCGGTCAGGAAGCCGGCGGTGTACGGCTCGTCCAGCAGCCGGTGCCGGTCGTCACGGAGGACGGGCACCGCCGGCGAGTGGATCACCCGATCGGAGTAGAGCGGGTCACGGTGGGCCCGGTGGTGGTCGTAGAACTCTTTGCCCGCGAGCAGACAGGTGTGCAGGGCGGAGGCGCGGCACAGGGCCTCCTCCTGGGCCTGGGCGCCGTTGAGGTAGCCGCCGCCGGGGTTGCGGGCCGAGGCGAAGTTCAGGACGGCCACCGGGGGGCCGGCGAGCCGTCGGGCCGCCGCCAGGCTGCTCTCGCCCGTGACCTCGACGCGCGTCTCGACCGGGGTCCAGCCCGGTACGGGCACCGGCTCCGGCCCGTGGACACGGGTGCCGTCCCGAGCGGCCTCGACGGCCGCCGCGATCCGCACCTCGTGTCCGTCGGCGGCGCGGTAGGCGCCCGCCATCACGATCTGCTCCGTCTGCTGCGCGATCCCGCGCAGACGCGCGCTCATAGCGCGACCCCCGTGCGCGCCATGACCGCGCGCCGCGCGGCCTCCCCCGTCGTGCCCATGCACGCATCGTGAGCGATGCTGGACGCGCGGTGCAAACGGGTTTCCGGGACGGAAGTCACCGGCGGGCCCCATGAGGCACCGGCAAACATCGCGGAAACGGAGATTTCAGGGCAGGATGGTCACGATCTGCACCCTTGTGCGAATCGGCCGCAGGGTCTTGGCTGGGACGGTATGACTTGGTCCCGGCCCACCGATCCCGGGCCGGTGGCATGGTGGAATCTCAGGAGGATCCCGACATGTCAGATTCGCCCGCCGCCTCGGCGAGCGGCCGTGTGCAGGGCCGTACGGCCCTCAGCGCGGCCGAGGTCGAGGCACTGGTCAGCGGCATCTGTTTCAAGACCGGACCACCGCGTACCGTCGGCGTCGAGGTGGAGTGGCTCGTCCACGAGCTGCGTACTCCGCACACCCCCGTGACACCCGAACGTCTGGAAGCGGCCTACGCCGCACTGCGGACCGTGCCCCTGAGGTCGGCGCTCACCGTCGAACCCGGCGGTCAGCTGGAGCTGAGCTCGCCGCCCGCCGCCTCCCTGATGGAGTGCATCGGTACCGTCTCCGCCGACCTCGACGCCGTCCGTGCCGTACTGGCCGAGGACGGCCTCCACCTCGTCGGCATCGGCCACGACCCCTGGCACACGCCTCGCAGGTTCCTGCGCGAGAGACGCTACGACGCCCTCGAGGCCTGTCTGGACCGCGGCGGCCCGGCCGGCCGGCACATGATGTGCACCACGGCGTCCGTGCAGGTGTGCCTGGACGCCGGCCACGAGGAGCCGGGACCGCTGGGCCACGTGCGGCGATGGTGGCTCGCGCACCAGCTGGGCCCCGTCCTGGTGGCCGCGTTCGCCAACTCCCCGCTGCTCGGGCGCGTGCCCACCGGCTGGCTCTCCACCCGGCAGCTGATGTGGACGGAGATCGGCCCGGGCCGGGCGGGCGCACCCCCGCTGGACGGCGCCCCGCGCACCGCCTGGGGGCGGCATGTGCTGGACGCACCGGTGATGTGCGTACGCGACGACAGCGGGCCGTGGGAGGTGCCCGAGGCGCTGACGTTCCGGGAGTGGATCCGCTCGGGCCGGCCGAGACCGCCCACCAGAGACGACCTCGAGTACCACATGACCACGCTGTTCCCCCCGGTCAGACCGCGCGGCCACCTGGAACTGCGCATGATCGACGCCCAGCCCGGCGACGACGGGTGGATCGTGCCGCTCGCGGTGGCGACGGCGCTCTTCGACGACCCGGAGGCGGCCGAGACCGCGTACCGGGCGGTGAAGCCGCTCGCCGAACGGACCCTCGCCCTGCCGGCGCCGCACAATCCGCTGTGGACCGACGCCGCCCGCATCGGGCTCGCCGACCCGGAGCTGCACGAGGCGGCGATCGCCTGCTTCGTCGCCGCCCTGGACGCCCTGCCCCGGATCGGCGCCACCACCGAGGTCACCGACGCCGTCGGAACCTACCTGGACCGCTACGTCCTCAAGGGCCGCTGCCCCGCCGACGACCTGCTCGACCGACTGCGCGGCCCGGACCGCCGTCGCGCCCACGGGAAGGACATCCGCCCATGACCGGCCCCGACACCGCGTCCGACGTCACCCCCGGCTCCGCGCCCGACCCCGAGACACTGTCGCCCGACCCCGAGATGCTGCGTGAGCGGGTGCTCGCCTCGCTGATCACCGCCCGGGAGCGTACGACGCTGCTGACCAGTTGCGTCGAGGAGCCCGATCTCACCGCGCAGCACTCGCCGTTGATGTCG